>JANNFB010000145.1:0-8331 GCA_031379365.1 Burkholderiales bacterium | reverse complement strand
ATGCAGACGAAGTCGTCGCTCTGCAAGGCATCGGCGCGGTAGACCAGCAGGTCCAGCGGCAGGCCGACAGAGAGGTTGGACTTCAGCGTCGAGTCCATCGACACCAGGGCGCATTTGGCGGCTTCGTCGAGGGGCGTGGCCGGCGTGATCACGCGGAAGAGGATGGGATTGCCGTACTTGCTTTCGCCGATCTGGAAGTAGGGTGTCTCGCGCGTGGCTTCGATGAAGTTGCCCGGCGCATAAACCATGAACAGTCGCATCGCCTCGTTGCCTATTTGGCCACCCAGGATGAAGCTGGCATTGAAGTCGATGCCCGACTGCCTGAGTGCCGCGCCGTCCTGGGCATAGACCCGGCGCACGGCGCTGCCCAGGATGCGGGCGGCATCGAACAGGCTCTTGCAGTTCCAGATCGTCAGGCCCTCGTGATCGTCGCCGCCGTCGATCTTCTCCACTTGCAGGATCTCGCGCACCGACTGCGAGATCGACAGGTTGCCGCCCGAGAGCAGGACCATGAAGCGCTCTCCCGGCTTCTCGTACAGCATCATCTTGCGGAAGCTGGCAATGTGGTCCAGGCCCGCGTTGGTGCGCGAGTCCGACAGGAAGACCAAGCCGGCGTCGAGGCGGATGGCTACGCAGTAGGTCATGGTGTGCTTGTGCTCAGTGGCTCAGTTTCTTCAGGCGGTAAAGCGCTTCGAGTGCTTCGCGCGGCGTGAGGCTATCAGGGTCGAGGTCGGCCAGGGCGTCTTCGACGGGCGAAGGCGTTGCACTGGCCGGAGCTGGCGCAGCAGCGAAGAGATCGACTTGCAGGTCCGAGGCGCGCTGGTTGGCCTCGAGGGCTTCGAGCGCGCCGCGCGCTTGTCGCACCACCGCGGCCGGCATGCCAGCCAAGCGGGCCACCTGCACGCCATAGCTGCGACTGGCCGGACCGGGTTGCACCTCGTGCAGGAAGACGATGTCATGGCCGCCGCTCTCGACTGCCGAGACGTGCATGTTGACGGCGCCCGGGTGCTTCTCGGGAAAGGCGGTCAGCTCGAAGTAGTGCGTCGCGAACAGCGTAAAGGATCGGTTGCGGTCGTGCAGGTGGCTGGCGATGGCGCCGGCCAAGGCCAGGCCGTCGAAGGTCGAGGTGCCGCGGCCGATTTCGTCCATCAAGACCAACGACTGCTCGGTCGCACCGTGCAGGATCGCTGCGCCCTCGGTCATCTCGACCATGAAGGTCGATCGCGCGTTGGCCAGGTCGTCCGCGGTGCCGATGCGGGTGTGGATGGCATCGATCGGGCCGAGACGGCAGGCCTGGGCCGGCACGTAGGAGCCCATCGCGGCCAGCAGCACGATGAGGGCCACCTGGCGCATGAAGGTGCTTTTGCCGCCCATGTTGGGCCCGGTGATGATCAACAGCCGTGTCTTGGTGTCGAGCCGGCAATGGTTGGCGATGAAGTTGCCCGCGCCGGTCTCCAGCAACCGGGCTTGCACAACGGGGTGGCGACCGCCCTCGATGTCGATGCAAGGATGGGAGACGAAGCGGGGCCGGCACCAGCCGAGCGTGGCCGCGCGCTCGGCCAACGCGGCCAGGGCGTCGAGTGAGGCCAGCGCACGGGCCAGCGCGGCGAGCGTGGCCAAATGCGGCTGCAGGCTGTCCTGCAATGCCTCGTACAGGTATTTCTCGCGTGCCAGTGCGCGCTCTTCGGCGGCCAGGGCCTTGTCTTCGAAGGTCTTTAGCTCGGGCGTGATGTAGCGCTCGGCGTTCTTCAAGGTTTGGCGGCGCTGGTAGTCCGCCGGCACCTTGTCGAGGTGCGAGCCCGTCACTTCGATGTAGAAGCCGTGCACCTTGTTGAACTGCACGCGCTGGTTGGGGATGGCGGTGCGAGCGCGCTCGCGGGCCTCGAGGTCGAGCAGGAAGGCGTCGCAGTTCTGCGTGATCGACAGCAACTCGTCGAGCGCAGCGTCATGGCCGCGCGCAATCACGCCACCGTCACGCAGCAGGGCGGCCGGCTCGGCGGCGATGGCCGAGACGAGCAGCGCGGCGATTGCTGGATCCGGCTGCAGGGCGCCTTGCAGTTGCGCCAGCAGCGCCGCACCCAGGGGCACGGTCGCGCGCAGGGCGGGCAGGGTCTGCAGCGAATCGCGCAGGCCTGCCAACTCGCGCGGTCGCACCTGGCGCAGGGCGATGCGCGACACGATGCGCTCGATGTCGCTGATGCCGCGCAGTGCGTCGCGCAGGGGCGCGAATCCCTGCGCGATCAACTGGTCGATGGCGTCGTGGCGGGCGCTGGCCTGTGCGCGCGCACGTTGCGGGTGGGTGAGCCAATGGCGCAGGGCGCGGCTGCCCATGCCGCTGCGGCAGGTGTCCAGCAAGGAGAGCAAGGTGGGGCTGGGCTCGCCGCGCAGGGTCTGGGTCAACTCGAGGTTGCGGTGGGTCGCTGGCGGCAAGTCGAGCAAATCGCTGGCCCGCTCGACGCTCAGGGTGCGCACGTGGGCCAGGACCTGGCTCTGGGTGTGCTGGGCGTAAGCCAGCAACGCAGCCGCTGCCGCGTGGGCCTGCGACAAGTCTTGCGCGCCGAAACCGGCCAGGCTGGCGACCTGCAATTGTTCGCAGAGCTTGCGCACGCCCAGCGCGGCGTCGAACTGCCAGGCCGGTCGCTGCGTGATCGCGAGGCCGCTGCCGGTGACCGCCGCGGGCAGGGTGTCGCGGTCGGCGCACAACAACTCGGCTGCATCCAGGCGGGCCAGCCACGCCGGCAGCTCGCGCTCGCCACACTCGGTCAAGCCGAGTCGACCGCTGGCCAGACCTAGCCAGGCCAGGCCGAAGCCGGCGCCTTTGCCAGGCTCGCGGCTGATGGACAACAGCAGGGCATCCTGCCGTTCGGCCAGCAACTCGTTGTCGGTGATCGTGCCAGGGGTGACGACGCGCACGACCTTGCGCTCGACCGGCCCCTTGGCCGTGGCCACATCGCCGACCTGCTCGGCGATGGCCACCGATATGCCGTGCTTGACCAGCTTGGCCAGGTAGCTTTCCAGCGCATGCACGGGCACGCCGGCCATCACCACCGGTTCGCCGGCCGAAGCGCCACGCGTCGTCAGCGTGATGTCGAGCAGGCGATTGGCCTGGCGGGCGTCGTCGTAGAAGACTTCGTAGAAGTCGCCCATGCGAAAGAACACCAGGCTGTCGGGGTGTTCGGCCTTGAGGCGCAGGTACTGGGCCATTACCGGCGAATGGCGCGAGAGGTCGCCGTTCAGGAGTTCAGCGGTAGAGATCGGTTCGGCCATGGAGCCGCGCATCTTAGGCGAGGGGGGCAGGGCACCTGGCGGGCGAAGCCGGCGCCAGTGGAAGCGTCACTACCGATCCTGATGAAGAGCGCTCCACGATGGCCAAGTGCCGGTGCTCACGATTGGCGGTTGACGAGAAATCGAAGTTCCCACGCTGATCCTGTTGAAGGGCGGCACCGAAATCGCTGTATGTCTCAGGTGCTGGGTCCACAGCGCGGTTGGTCCTGTGGGTCCAGCCACACCAGCGCTCGGGAGCCGCCCGATTCGTCGTCAGGCCGCGGCCCGCATGCGCTCAAGGCCGAACCGGCAAGGTGTTCAGCGGAATGCGCAGGTACGAGACGCCGTTCTCGTCGGCTGGCGGCAGCGCGCCGGCGCGCACGTTGACCTGGATCGACGGCAGGATCAGCGTCGGGACCTCCAGCGTGGCATCGCGGGCCTGCCGCATCACCACGAACGCGTCTTCGCCGATGCCATCGTGGACGTGGATGTTGTGCGCACGTTGTTCGGCCACGGTCGTCTGCCAGCGCGGCTCGCGCGTGGCTGGCGGATAGTCATGGCAGACGTACATCGTCGTCTCGGGCGGCAGGGCCAGCAGCCGGTGCATCGAGCGGTACAACTGGTGCGCGTCCCCGCCAGGGAAGTCGGCGCGGGCGCTGCCGACGTCGGGCATGAAGAGCGTGTCGCCGACGAAGACGGCACCGTCGATCAGGTAGGCCATGTCGGCCGGTGTATGGCCGGACACAAGCATGGCTGTGGCCTCGACCTCGCCGATGCGGAAGGTCTCGCCGTCCTTGAACAGGTGGTCGAACTGGCTGCCGTCGGGCAGGAAGCTGCGCTCCAGGTTGTAGAGCTTCTTGAACGTGGCCTGCACTGCGCGGATGTTATCTCCGATGGCAATGCGGCCGCCGACCCGCTGCTGCAGGTAGCGCGCGCCCGAAAGATGGTCGGCGTGCGCGTGGGTCTCGAGGATCCAGTCGACCTGGAGCGCGTGCTCGGTCAGGTAGGCCAGCACCTGGTCAGCAGAGGCGGTGCTGGTGTGGCCCGATTTGAAGTCGTAGTCGAGCACGGGGTCGATCACCGCCGCGCGCAGCGTGGCCGGATCCGACACGACATAGGTCACCGTCCAGGTCTTCGGGTCGAAAAAGGCTTGCGTCGTGGTTCGAGTGGTCATGGTGGACTCCAGAGGCCTGTCATTGATCTATTGACATATAGTATATCTACAAACATAATGAAAGCAATCCGATCAAGCCATTGCCCTGTAGACCCACTGCACCACGAGCCGCCTCATGAAACGCTCGCAAACCGTCATCGACCCGGAAGTCCTGCGCCATGCTGCAGACGAAGCGGTCGCAGCGCTCAAGCTGCTGGCCAACGTCGAACGCATGTTGCTGCTGTGCCAGCTTTCGCAAGGCGAGATGTGTGTCAGCGAACTCGAAGAGCAGCTGGAGATTCGCCAGCCCACGCTGTCGCAGCAGCTCGGCGTGCTGCGCACCGAGGGTGTGGTCAGCACGCGCCGCCAGGGCAAGAACATCTACTCCAGCGTCGCCGATCCCAGCTTGCTTGAGATCCTGGCCGTGCTCTACCGCCTCTACTGCCCCAAGGAAAAATGATGTCCATCGCGTGGAATCAATTCACCCCCTGGTCCGCCCTGGTGGGCGGGATGCTCATCGGCCTGGCCGCGGCGATGTTCGTGCTGCTCAACGGCCGCATCGCTGGCATCAGCGGCGTCATCGGCGGGCTGTTCAAGCCGGTCAAGGGCGACGTCGCCTGGCGTGCCATGTTTGTGCTGGGCCTCGTCGGCTCGCCCTGGCTCTACGGGTTGTTGGCTGCGCTGCCCCAGCCCCGCATCGATGCGTCATTCGTTGCCTTGGTGGTCGCCGGCCTGCTGGTGGGGGTGGGCACCCGGTACGGCTCGGGCTGCACCAGCGGGCACGGCGTGTGCGGGCTGGCCCGTCTGTCGCCGCGGTCGATGGTGGCCACGGTCGCTTTCATGGGGGCCGGCTTCGCGACCGTGTTCGTCACCCGCCACCTGCTGGGTGTCTAAGGAGTGCTTGCCATGACTGTTTTTGCGTCCCTGCTCGCTGGCCTGGTCTTCGGACTCGGCCTCATCGTGTCCGGCATGGCCGATCCGGCCAAGGTGCTGGGCTTCCTGGACCTGGGGGGCGCCTGGGACCCGTCACTGGCCTTCGTCATGGCCGGTGCGATTGCCGTTGGCGCCTTGGCGTTTGCGGTGGCCAGGAAGCGCGACGTGTCCTTCCTCGGCGCAACGATGAAGCTGCCCACATCACGCGACATCGACGCCCGCCTGGTGATCGGCAGCGTCGTCTTCGGCATCGGCTGGGGTGTCGCCGGCTTCTGCCCCGGCCCTGGTCTGGTGGCCCTGGGCATGGGTGAGGTCAAGGCGCTGGTCTTCGTGGTGGCGATGCTGCTGGGCATGGGCGCGTTCGAACTGCTCGAGCGTCGCAGGCAGGCCGCCAGCCTGCAACCTGCCTGAACCCCCGCATCCCCAGAGAAGCCCCGATCGTGAACGAACTCCTGGCCTGGCTGGCCGCCCTGGTGACCATCGCGGTGCTCGTCGCTTATGAAACCGTGCTCACCGTGGCACAGCATCGGCGCCCCGAGCGGATGGCGCGAAGCGCGCACGCGGCGCTGCGGGAGGAATGGTTCACCGCCGTGTCGCAGCAGAAGGGCTCGGAAATCCTCGCGGTGCAGACGCTGCGCAACTCGCTGATGTCGGCGACGATGACGGCATCCACAGCGATGTTAGGGCTGATCGGCACCGTCACACTGGCCGCACCCTCGTTGCAAGCAAGTTTTGGCGAGGCCGCGATGTTCCCGAGCTTCACCCCCCGGCTGGTGCTCGAACTCCTGTTGCTGGCCTTGCTCTTCGCATCCCTGGTCTGCTCGGCGATGGCGGTTCGCTACTACAACCACGTGGGCTTCATCAGCGGCATGCCGGTGGAATCCGATTCGCGCAAGCGTTGGGCCGACGCCGGCGTCGCCTACGTGCGGCGAGCCGGTGTGTTGTACAGCTGGGGCCTGCGTCACCTGATCCTGGTGGCGCCCATCCTCGCCTGCCTGCTGCACCCATTTGCCGGGCCGATCGCGGCGGTGCTCGTGGTGGTCACGCTGGTCCGGTTCGACCGTGTTGCCGCCAGCGGCACACCGCGAGAGGACGCGGCATGACCGCCAAGAACCATTGGGAAGAGGTCTACGGGCAAAAAGATGCCACGTCGGTGAGCTGGTATGCGCCGCATCTGGAGCAGTCACTTCACTATGTCCGGCAGGCCGCGCCTGACAAGGCAGCCGCCATCATCGACGTGGGAGGCGGTGAGTCCACCTTGGTGGACGATTTGCTGGCGGATGGTTATGCCAACCTGACCGTGCTCGACATCTCTGCGGCTGCACTCGACGCCACTCGGCGCCGGCTCGGAGAAAACGGTCAGCGCGTCACCTGGCAGGCCGCCGATATCCTGGATGCCGAGTTGCCGGCGGCAGCCTACGACGTGTGGCACGACCGCGCAGTCTTTCACTTCCTGGTGGGCGAAGCGCAGCGGCGCCGCTACGTGACCCAGGCGCTGAGGGCGTTGAAGCCGGGTGGCTTTGCCATCGTCGGCACTTTCGGCCCGCTGGGCCCCGACAAGTGCAGCGGACTGCCCGTTTCGCGCTACTCGGCGGACGAACTGCAAGGCGCTTTCGGAGACCCGTTCGAACTGCTCGACAGCAGCGTCGAGTTGCACACCACGCCCTGGGGCTCGACCCAGCAGTTCGTGTACTGCTTGTGTCGACGCGGCTCCCCTTGAGCCGAGGCGCGCTGGCTTCGCTTGTCTCAGGCCGGCGGTGGGCGGGAGAGCTCTTCGAACGCGGCGATGGCATGGGCCGCATACATCAGCGCAGGACCACCACCCATGTACACCACGACACCGAGCGTTTCGTCGAGTTCCTGCCTCGTCGCGCCCAGCTTGACCAGCGTCTGCACGTGATAGCCGATGCACGGGTCGCAGCGCGCGGCCACACCCAGGGCCAGGGCCATCAGCTCCTTCGTCTTCTTGGTCAGTGCGCCTTCGGCCAGTGCAGCGCGGCCCAGCTCGCTGAAGCTCTTCATGACATCGGGCGCGCCGCTGCGCAGGGTGGCCAGGCGCGCGGACACGTCCTGTGTCAGATCACGAAAGCTGTTTGAGTCGGTTGTCATAGGGCGTCCATGGTTGGCCTCAGGGCTTTGCGCTACCCGCGCTGCTGGTGCAGGTAGTCGTGTTCCTTGGGGCAGACTCATCGTCGGGCAGTGGGGCTGGAAGGCGGGCGACGTGGATCAAGAAGTCAGCTCTCGTCGATGGCAGCGCCCCGCAGGCGCAACGCATTACCGATCACCGACGCCGAACTCAGGCTCATCGCCAGAGCGGCGATCATGGGCGACAGCAACCAGCCGGTGAAGGGATACAGCAGCCCGGCGGCGAGCGGAATGCCGAGCGCGTTGTAGACGAAGGCGAAGGCCAGGTTCTGCTTCATGTTGGCCACCGTCGCAACCGACAGCGCGCGCGCCGTCGCGATGCCACGCAGGTCGCCCTTGACGAGCGTGAGCTGGGCGCTGTTCATCGCCACGTCGGTGCCGGTGCCCATGGCGATGCCGACATCGGCGCGGGCCAGCGCCGGCGCATCGTTGATGCCATCGCCCGCCATCGCGACGATTCGACCTTCGGATTTCAGCGTCTCGACCAGCTTGAGCTTGTCCGCCGGCTTGACCTCGCCGTGCACGTCCTCGATGCCCAGCCGCTTGCCCACGGCCTGCGCCGTGGTCAGGCCATCGCCCGTGGCCATGATGACGCGAATGTTCGCCTTGCGCAGGGTCGCCAGTGCGTCGGCGCTGGTCGCCTTGACGGGATCCGATACCGCAAGGATGCCGGCCAACTTGGCGTCCACAGCCAGGTGCATCACGCTTGCGCCTTCGGCGCGCAAGGCCTCGGCCTGTGCAGCCAACGAAGCCACGTCGACGCCCAGCTGCGCCATCCAGGCCGGGTTGCCCAGGCTGACCGCCTTGCCGGCCACGCTGCCGCGCACGCCGATCCC
>JANNFB010000142.1:0-8373 GCA_031379365.1 Burkholderiales bacterium | reverse complement strand
CTACCTCTACTCTGAACTGAAGGTCAAGAAGTGAACCGCCTCAGTCTGCACCGACTGCTGCTGTGGGCTGCCCTGCTCCTGTTCGCCGCCTGGTTCCTGACCCCCTTGTACGTGATGGTCGTCACCTCGCTGAAGGACATGGAGCAGGTGCGCGAAGGCAACCTGCTGTCGCTGCCCAGTGATCCGACCCTGGCGTCCTGGGCCAAGGCCTGGGGCAGCGCCTGCACCGGCATCGACTGCGGCGGCCTGAAGCCCTTCTTCATGAACTCGCTGCTGATGGTCGTGCCGGCGGTGGCCGTCTCCACCGCCATCGGTTCGCTCAACGGCTATGTGCTGGCCAAGTGGCGCTTCCGCGGCAGCGAAACCCTGTTCGCCATGCTGCTGTTCGGCGTCTTCATGCCGATGCAGGTGGTGCTGCTGCCGATGAGCCAGGTGCTCGGCTGGCTCGGCATCGCCAGTTCGATCTGGGGCCTGATCCTGGTCCACGTGATCGCCGGCATCCCGAGCACCACGCTGTTCTTCCGCAACTACTACGTCGGCCTGCCGGATGAGCTGGTCAAGGCCGCGATGCTCGACGGCGCCGGCTTCTGGCGCATCTTCACGCGTATCGTGCTGCCGCTGTCGACCCCGATCATGGTCGTGACGCTGATCTGGCAGTTCACCAACATCTGGAACGACTTCCTCTACGGCGTCGTCTTCTCCGGCGCCGACAGCAAGCCGATCACGGTCGGCCTGAACAACCTGGCCAACACCTCGAGCTCCGTCAAGGAATACAACGTCGACATGGCGGCAGCCATGATCGCGGCCCTGCCGACCCTGTTCGTCTACATCGTCGCCGGCAAGTACTTCGTGCGCGGCTTGACGGCCGGTGCGGTGAAAGGTTGAGTGTGACGACAGCTGTCTCGATCCGCGACATCCGCAAGGTCTACGGCAAGAACACCGTGATCCTCGACGACATCAACCTCGAGGTCGCGGCCGGCGAATTCATGATCCTGGTCGGCTCGTCGGGCTGCGGCAAATCGACGCTGCTGAACATGGTCGCCGGTCTGGACACCCCCACCTCGGGCAGCATCGCCATCGGCGGCCGCGACGTGACCCAGGTGCCGAGCAAGGACCGCGACATCGCGATGGTGTTCCAGAGCTATGCGCTTTACCCGAACATGAGCGTGGCCGGCAACATCGCGTTCGCGCTGGAGATGCGCAAGGTGCCCAAAACCGAGCGCGACGCCGCGGTGCTGCGCGTGGCCAGGATGCTGCAGATCGAGCACCTGCTCGAGCGCAAGCCCGGCGCCCTCTCGGGCGGTCAGCGCCAACGCGTTGCGATGGGCCGTGCGCTGGCCCGCGACCCCAAGCTGTTCCTGTTCGACGAACCGCTGTCCAACCTCGACGCGAAGCTGCGCGTCGAGATGCGCGCCGAGATCAAGCTGCTGCACCAGCGCACCCACACCACCACGATCTATGTCACGCACGACCAGGTCGAGGCCATGACCCTGGGCGACCGCATCGCCGTGATGCGCGCCGGTCGCATCGAGCAACTCGACACGCCACAGGCGATCTACGAGCGCCCTGCCACCAAGTTCGTCGCCGAGTTCATCGGCTCGCCGTCGATGAACCTGTTTGCCTGCGAACGCGGCGGCGACGGCTTGCGCGCCGGCGGCGTCGCCTTGCCGATGAACGACGCGCAGCGCGCGGCCCTCGGCGCGAGCACGGCGTTGCTCTATGGCCTGCGCCCCGAGAACGTCACACTGGCCGACCACGGCGTGGCCGGCAAGGTCATCATGGTCGAACCGACTGGGCCGGAGACCTACGCCTTGATCGACACCGCTCTGGGCCACCTGCTGGCGCGTGCGTCAGGCAGACTGTCCCAGCGCAGTGGCGACAACGTGCACCTGGCTTGGCGAGCCGAGGACGCTCATCTGTTCGACGCCAAGAGCGAGCTGCGCCTCGAGTAGCTCGCCACCTCGCGAACCACAGTCACAGGCAGCGTCGGAGCCGCTGGCCTCACCCTGGTCGTGTCGGCGGACCGGTCACACCGATTCGCGCTTACGCGATTCGGGAAGTGTGTCTGCCTACGGCCCGTTGAGGACCTTCGGCTTGTGGCGTTTTAGCGCTGCTGAGCGGCCCGCGCTGCCTGCCGGGTCCCGGCCCGGCTGGCTGGCTCGCCACCAAAACCCGCAAAGCAAGACAACACCAACGCCCGTTTCCAGGCGGCCACCCCTGGCAGCCCGGGAGCGAAACCGCGTCAGCGCATCGAGAAACCCTGTTCGGGCTTCATCCCTGACATGGGCTCGAGCAAGGCCAGCAAGGGTTGCAACTCGCGGTAGCGCATCGCCACCTTGGTGGCGTAGGCGAAGAACCTGGGAAGGTCCTCGCTGTACTTCGGCTTGCCGTCGCGGTGCTTCAGTCGGCAGAAGATGCCGAGGACCTTCAGGTGGCGCTGCAGGCCCATCCATTCGAGCTGGCGCCAGTACTCGCCGAAGTCGTCGGCCACCGGCAAGCCAGCGCGGCGGGCCGCTTCCCAGTAGCGCACGGCCCAGTTGATTTCGCGCTCCTCGGGCCAGGAGATGAAGGCGTCACGCAGCAAGGAGGCCATGTCGTAGGCGATCGGGCCGGAGACCGCGTCCTGAAAATCGAGGATGGCCGGGTTCGGATCAGCCACCATCAGATTGCGCGGCATCCAGTCCCGGTGCACCGCCACCCGGGGCTGCGCCTGCGCGCTGGCCACCAACAGGCCGCACACCCGCTGCCACACGGCTTGATCAGCTGCCGTCCACTGAACGCCGAACTCACGCTGAACGCACCACTCGGGAAACAGGCCGAGGTCGCGCTCGAGCAGCGCGTCGCTGTAGGGTGGCAGGGCCTGTGCCGGCACCTTCAATTGCCATTGCACCAGCGCTTGTATGGCCTCGCGCATCAAGGTGTCTGCCTGCGCCGCCGAGGCCTCGCGCAGGGCGTCGAGATAAAGCTGGCTGCCAAGGTCGGTGAGCAGCAGAAAGCCGAGCTCGACGTCACTGGCCAGGACCGCCGGGCCGTGCAGACCCGCTGCGTTGATCAGTTGGGCGACGTGGATGAAAGGCCGAACGTCCTCCTGCGGCGGTGGCGCGTCCATCACGATCAGGCTCGGCCCGCGGTCCGTGTCGATTCGCAGGTAGCGCCGAAAGCTGGCGTCGGCCGAGGCGGCGCGCAGGCTGAGCGGGCGCAGTCCGTGCGCATTCACCAGGGGTGCGAGCCACGCATCGAAAGCGATGCGGCGCTCACGGTCCGGCCAGGGTACGCCGACGGGGCTCGTGCCGGGCGGGCCGGGGGCGTGGTCTGCGGTCATGCGGCGAGCCTCGAAACGTGGGCGCCGGGCACGGCCAACCCTGTCATGGATAATTTTCATTCTACAAACCGTGCCGCTCGCGCCCTTGCGCGACGTTCGATGCCCCCTACCCACGCCCTGGCGCTGACCGCCGCCCTGCTGCTGTCGACCGCCGGCGCGAGCGCTCAGGGCACCGCGGCACCGGCAGGGCCGCGCGTGCAGGATCGCAACGCGCCGATCACGCTGCAAGCCGACGACGTGCGCGGCCGCCCCGACCTGGACTTTGTTGCGCAAGGCCAGGTGCAGCTCGAGCGCGGGCGTCTGACGATACGCACGGACCGGCTGAGCTACGACACCACGGAAGATCGCGTTCGAGCCGTCGGCCGAGTGCAGATCCTGACCGCCGAGGGCGACCGTTTCACCGGCCCGGATCTCGATCTGCGGCTGCAGCGCTTCGAGGGTGTGTTCCTGCAGCCGGAGTATTTCTTTGCCCGCACCGGCGCGGGCGGGCGTGCCGCCCGCATCGACTTCCTGGACAGCCAGCGCGCCAGGTTGGAGAACGCGACCTACACCAGTTGCACCGTCGACGGTGGCGGCACACCGGCCTGGTTGCTGACGATGGACCGCGTCAAGCTCGACTTCGAAGCCAACGAAGGCGTCGCCGAGGGCGCTGTGCTGCGCTTCCTCGGCGTGCCCATCCTGGGCGCCCCGGTGCTGAGCTTTCCGCTCACCGACGCCCGCAAGTCTGGCTGGCTGCCCCCGTCGATCAACCTCGACAACAAGAGCGGCCTCGAAGTGGCGGTGCCCTACTACTGGAACATCGCGCCGCAGCGCGATGCCACCCTGACGCCCACCTACTACACGCGGCGCGGCCCCGGCCTGGGCACCGAGCTGCGCTACCTGGAGCCCCGCCACGAGGGCGATGTGCAATCGAATTGGCTGCCCAACGACCAGGTGGCTGGCCAGGCGCGCTATGCCCTGCAGTGGCGTCAGAAGGGTGTGGCCTTTGGCGACGGCGGCCCAGACAGTGGCACGTGGCGCTGGGGTCACGAGGGGGCACGCGTCTCCGACGACAACTACTGGAAAGACTTCGCACGCGACCTGCGCTCGCCGACGGTGCGCCTGCTGCCCTTCAGCACCTACGCCGAGCGCGATTGGCGCGTCGGCGGCCTGCAGACCGCGCTGTATGCGCGCACCCAGCACTGGCAGGTGCTGCAGGACATCGACCCGCAAGCGCTGATCACCGCGCCCTACAACCGCCTGCCTCAGGTGGGCTGGCGTGGCGCCGGCCCCTTGACCGCCTTGGGCGCGGGCCTGGAGGTCGACTTCGAGACCGAGGTCAACCGCTTCACCCTGGCCAGCAACGATGCCGGGACCGGCCGACCCGAAGGCTGGCGCGCCCACGCCTTGGCCAGTGCCAGCCAGACCTGGCGCACCCCGGGCGCGTGGCTGACACCGCGCCTGGCCCTGAACCTGGCGGCCTACCGCACCGACACGCCGATGAGCGATGGCCGGCGCAGCGCCTCGCGTGCCATCCCCACCCTGAGCGTCGACAGCGGCCTGGTCTTCGAACGTCAAGCGCAATGGTTCGGCCGGGCCCTTCAGCAGACCCTCGAACCGCGTCTGCTGTACGTCAACACGCCCTTGCGACAGCAGTCGACCCTGCCCCTGTTCGACACTGCCGCCAAGGACTTCAACACCGTGTCGGTGTTCAGTGACAACGCTTTCTCTGGCGTCGACCGCGTCTCCGATGCGCACCAGATTACCGCCGGCGTCACCAGCCGCCTGTTCGACCCGGTCAGCGGCGTGGAGGCGCTTCGCCTGGGCTTGGGCCAGCGTTACCTCCTGCGCGACTTGCAAATCACGCCCGACGGTGTGCCTTTGACCCAACGCTTCTCCGAGCTGTTGCTGATCGGCTCGGCGCACGTGACTTCGCGCTGGACCTTCGACGCGGCCCTGCAATACAGCTCCGAGATCGACCGCATCACCCGCTCGGTGCTGACCGCGCGCTACTCGCCCGGGCCGCTGCGCACACTGGCCGCCAGCTACCGGCTGGCGCGCGGCTCCAGCGAGCAGCTCGACCTGGGCTGGCAATGGCCGGTGTACCGCGGCGACACGGCCGGCAAAGGCACCAACGGTTCGGCCTGCAACGGCACCCTGTACAGCGTCGGTCGGGTCAACTACTCGCTGAAGGACAGCCGCATCACCGACTCTCTGGTCGGCGTCGAGTACGCCACCGGGTGCTGGATCGGCCGGGTGGTGGCCGAACGCCTGTCCACCGGGCGCAGCGAGGCCACCACCCGCCTGCTGCTGCAGCTGGAGCTGGTCGGCCTGTCGCGCCTGGGTTCCAACCCGCTGCAGGTCTTGAAGGACAATATCCCTGGCTACAAGTTGCTGCGCGACCAGCGCAGTGACCCGCCACCGCGGGACTACACGCAATGATGTCGACGATCCGATGAAGCCTGCCCTGACCCTCCCGATCCTGGCGCTGCTTGCTTGCAGCGGGCTGTTGCCGGCCGTGGCCCAGCCGACCCGGGCCAACGCCACCGCCGCCGCACCCGCGGCAGCACCGCTGCGGCCTGGGGATCACATCGCCGCGGTCATCAACCAGGAGTTGGTGACAGCCTATGAGGTGGCCCAGCGCATGACGCGCGCGCGCGAGGACGCTCAGCGCAACAACCAGCGCCTGCCGCCCGACCCCGAGTTGCGCAAGCAGGTGCTCGAGTCGCTGATCGAAGACCGCGCCATGCTCAGCCACGCGCGCGACAGCGGCGTCAAGGTCGACGAAGCCGACCTCGATCGTGCCGTGGCCAACATGGCAGCGCAGAACCAGATGACGCTGACCCAGCTGCGCGCCCAGCTGGCGCGCGAAGGCCTGGACCTCGCGCGCTTCCGGGCCAACATGAAGGACCAGATGATGATGGAGCGCGCGCGCGAGCGCGAGGTCGCGCAGCGCATCCGCATCACCGACAGCGAGATCGACGAATTCATCGAGAAGCAGCGCGGTGCAGCGGCCGGCGAAGTGCAATACAACATCGCCCAGGTGCTGGTCACGGTGGCCGAGAACGCGAGCGACGCGGTCGTCGCGGAACGGCGCGCGCGTGCCGAGGCGGCATTGACCCGCATTCGCGGCGGCGAGCCTTTCGCAGCCGTGGCCAAGGCGGTCTCTGAAGACGCGAACAAGGAAAACGGTGGCGAGATCGGTCTCAAGCCGGCCGACCGCCTGCCAGACGTGTTTCTGGAAGTGGTGCGGCCCCTGGCCAGTGGCGATGTCGCCCCCACACTGCTGCGCAGCGGCGCCGGATTTCACGTGCTCAAGTTGGTGGAGCGCAGCGACGGCAGCGCCTTCCGCGTCACCCAGACCCGGGCGCGCCACATCCTGCTGCGGCCCTCGCCGCAGTTGACCGCCCAAGCCGTGCAGGCCCGGCTGCTCGAGTTCAAGCGCCAGATCGAAACCGGCGCTAAGCGCTTCGAAGACCTGGCGCGTGAGAATTCTCTGGACGGCAGCGCGCCTTCCGGGGGTGACCTCGGCTGGGCCGCACCGGGGCAGTTCGTTCCCGAGTTCGAGGAGGCACTGGGCCTGCTGCCGGTGAACGGGATCTCGCCCCCGGTGGTCTCGCGCTTCGGCATCCACCTGATCCAGGTCGTCGAGCGGCGCACCATCGCGCTGGATGCCAAGCAGTTGCGCGAACAGGCGCGCGCTGCGCTGCGCGAGCAGAAGTTCGAAACCGCCTATGTCGACTGGGTGCGTGAAGTTCGCGACCGCGCCTACGTCGAGTTCCGCGAACCGCCCTTGTGATGGGGCCCACCCCCGAAGCGGCTGCGCCGCTCCCCCTCAAGGGGGCAACGCTGGCGGCCGGGCAGAGCCCGATCCGCGGCGTTTGCTTGGAGAACGCTTTCACGCTGCCGTGAAGCACGTCGCGCGCAAGCGCTTCGGGCAGCACTTCCTGGCCGACCGCAATGTCATAGAAGACATCGTTGCGGCGATCAATCCCAATCCAGGTCAGGCGTTGGTCGAGATCGGCCCCGGGCTCGGTGCGTTGACGCTGCCTGTGCTGGCGCGTAGCGGGCGCCTGACGGTGGTCGAACTCGACCGCGACCTGGCCGCCAAGCTGCGGCGCAACCCGGCGCTCGAAGTGATCGAGGCCGATGTGCTCAAGGTCGACTTTGCGGCCTTGGCAACCGAGCGTGCGCAAGGCCTGCGCGTGATCGGCAACCTGCCCTACAACATCTCGACGCCGATCTTGTTCCACCTGCTGCCGGTGGCGTCGCAGGTGATCGACCAGCACTTCATGCTGCAGAAAGAGGTCGTGGCCCGCATGGCCGCCGCGCCCGCCAGCAAGGACTACGGCCGGCTGACGGTGATGCTGCAGTGGCGCTACCACATCGAGCACCTGTTCGATGTGCCGCCCGAAGCCTTCGAGCCACCGCCGCGGGTGGTCTCGGCCATCGTGCGCATGCTACCCTGGACGACCCCGGCGACGGTGGACGCGGGCCTGCTCGAAGAACTGGTCCAAGTGGCCTTCTCGCAGCGGCGCAAACTGCTGCGCCACACGCTGGGCCGCTGGCTCGAAGCCCGCGGCTTCAGCGGTGCCTTCGATGTGCAGCGCCGCGCCGAAGAAGTAGCGGTGACGGAGTACGTCAGCCTGGCCCAGGCCGCCGCCTCAAACTGAAGGCTGCGCCTGGCGCGCTTTCCAGCCGCCGTAGAGCGCAATCAGACCCGGCACCAGGATCAAGGCCCAGATGATCTTGTCCAGGTGCTCCTTGACCCAGGGCAGGTTGCCGAACAGGTAACCGGCCAGCGTCAGGCCAATGACCCAGATCAAGGCGCCGATCACGTTGTAGAAAGTGAACTTGGCCCGGTCCATCGCCGACACCCCGGCGACGAAGGGCGCGAAGGTGCGAATGAACGGCATGAAGCGCGCCAGGACGATGGTGATGCCGCCGTAGCGTTCGTAGAAGGCATGCGCCTGCTCGAAGGCGCGCTTGTTGAACCAGCGGCTCTGCTCCCACTGCCAGACGCGCGGGCCGATGGCCCGGCCGATGCTGTAGTTGACCTGGTCGCCCAGGAT
>JANNFB010000138.1:0-1500 GCA_031379365.1 Burkholderiales bacterium | reverse complement strand
GGCTGGGGCTGGGGAAACCGCCGGCCGACACGGGGTAGGTCTTTTGGTAGTCGCTGACAAAGGCCTTCCAGTCGGCACCGTCAAAACTGTCGGCCACCGGGCCGGCCGAGATGGTGCCCACCAGCGAGTCACGCCGCTTGCCCTTGTAGTTGAGCACGTCCTGGCTGACGGTGATGCTGCCGCCCATCATCGGCTTGTCGCCGCCGGAGTTCTCGTATTGCGTCAGGAAGTTCACCGCGTCGGCGCCGCCCAGCACCACCAGCAGCGCGTCCACGTCCTTCGGGATGGTGGCGATCACCGACGAGTAATCCTTGCCGCCCAGCGGCACCCAGGCCTTGACCGGCACCTTGCCGCCCAGGCGGCAGTATTCGGCCATGAAGCCCTGCACCTGGCTGTAGGGGAAGGCGTAGTCCTCGGCGATGATCATCGTGCGCTTGTAGCCCTTGTCCATGGCCGCCTTGCCCAGGCCCACCATCCACTGCGCGCCCTCGGTGTTGAAGCGGAAGAAGTTGGGGCTGGTGTTGACCAGGGTGGTGGCCTGGGCGCCCGAGCCGCCGTTGATGAAGGTCACCTGCGGCTGGGTTTTCGAATAGTCCTTGACGGCGATGCCCTCGCCGCCGGACAAGGGGCCGACCATGATGTCGACCTTGTCCTGCTCCACCAGCTTGCGCGTGGCGTTGACGGCCACGTCGGGCTTGGCGTCCGAGCTGGCCTTGATGATCTCGATCTTGCGGCCGGCGACCACGCCGCCGCGCTGTTTCACCGCCAGTTCGGCGCCGCGCATGCCGTCGGCACCCCCGGCAGCAAACGGGCCTTCCAGCGTGGCCAGCAGGCCGATCTTCACCGGCGTGCCTTGTGCAAAGGCGGTGCCGCAGACAGCCGACACGGCAGCAGCGGCGCACAGCGTGCGGATCCAGGTTCTCTTGGTCGTGTTCACGGTTGTCTCCTCTCGGGGGTTGAAGGCAGCACCTGGTTCGGACCGAAGCGCGAGCGCAACGTCGCCCACAGTCCGAGCAGGCCATCGGGGGAAAACAGGACGATGGCGAGGAACACGCCACCGATGACCAGGTTGAAGCGCTCGCGGTCGATCAGGTCGATGGCGAAGGTCTGCAGCAGGATGAAGACGATGGCGCCCAGGAACGCGCCGATCGGGTGCTTCATGCCGCCCAGCACGGCGATCACCAGCAGGTTGATGAGCCAGCCCGTGCCCACCGAGCCCGGTGAGATCAGCCCGTTGTACCAAACCAGCAGCACGCCACCAACGCCGGCCAGCAGGCCCGACACCGCGTAGGCCGCCACGCGGTGCGCTGTCACGTTGAAGCCCAGGGCGTTCATGCGGCGGGCGTTGTCACGCGTGCCTTGCAGCGCGATGCCGAATGGCGTGCGCACCAGCCACTGGACGAAGAAGTACCCCGCCATGGCCCAGAACAGGCTCAGGAAGTAGAACGGCATGGGGCTGCGCCAGTCCAGCCCGAAGACATTGGGCGGGTAGACCTTCTG
>JANNFB010000101.1:0-31817 GCA_031379365.1 Burkholderiales bacterium | reverse complement strand
GTTCGCGGATGGAGGGCCACCGAGACTCGAGGCCGGGGCTGCCGGGTGCGCGCCGCAGCGAAATCAAGGGGGAGCCCTGGGCGCAGCCCAGGGCGGAGGACATTCGCGGAGGCGGGCGCCCGGTGGCCTCGGCCGGCGCGGCCCACGAACGTCCGTAAAGAGCTGATCGGCAACGGTCAGATCGACGCCGTAAAGCGCCCCGCGTAGGAGGCAAGCGCCTCAGCGTGTGTTGGGATTGGGTGTCGGAGGAGAAACCGGCACCGGCTCGCCGGGCTGCGGCTCGGTGGGTACTGCCATCACCGGCGCCACCACGGCAGGCGCCGGGGGCGGTGCAACCACCCCAAAGGCCGGCACACCCGGTGTGGGAGGCAGCGCCGCGGCCGAGGGCAGGCTGCCGGTGGCTGCCGCCGGCAGGGCCGGCAGCTCGAGTGTGACTTGCGCCGGCGCGCCTTGGGCACCGAGTTGCGCCCCGCGCGCATGCACAGATTGCAGCACCAATTCGCCATCGACCAGGGCGCCCACCGCATAGCTTCGGGCCGGTTTGCCATCGACCGCAATCAGGGCCAGGCCCGTGCGGTCCCCTCCCTGCCGTGGCGCCGCCACGCCGAGCAGGCGAAAACGTCCGGACCAAGGCGCCTGCACCACCACGGCCGGGCCACCCGCGTCGCGCACGGGCGCCGCGCCGAACAGCCGGGTCAGGTCGCCGCGCGGGGCCGCGGCCGCACCCACCGCCACCGTATGGGCCGGCGCGACTGGCGAACTGGCGCCGAGACGCAAGGCCCAGAACATCGCGCTGGCCGCAACCGCGGCCCAGATCACGAACGCAATGATACGGAGCTTCATGGGGCGCGATTATCATGGAAGGCACCGCATTCGCGCCCACCTCCCGGCTGCGCCAACGTGCAGCTTGCACGCCAGCCCCCTCCGACCATGCCCCACTCGCCATCGCCCCTTGTGCAGCGCCAGTCCTCACGCGGCTTCACCCTGATTGAGCTGCTGGTGGTGCTGGTGATCATCGGCGTGCTGGCCGCGCTGATCGTGCCCAACGTGCTCAACCGCGCCGACGAAGCCCGCGTCACTGCCGCGCGCACCGACGTGAACAATCTGATGCAGGCCCTGAAACTCTACAAACTGGACAACCAGCGCTTCCCGAGCGCAGAACAGGGCCTGGAAGCCCTGGTGAAGAAGCCCAGCGCCGGCCAGGTGCCGCCGAATTGGAAGCCCTACCTCGACAAGCTGCCGAACGACCCGTGGGGCCGGCCTTACCAATACGTCAACCCGGGCGTGAAGGGCGAGATCGATGTCTTCAGCTTCGGCGGCGACGGCCAACCGGGCGGCGAAGGCAACGACGCGGATGTCGGCTCCTGGCAGTAAGCCTGCGCGCTGCGTCGCCGCCGCACAGCCCGGCCAGCGCGCTGGCGGCTTCACGCTGATCGAGCTGATGTTGGTGATGGCCATCATCGCCATTGCCACCGCCCTGGTCAGCCTGTCCCTGCGTGACGGCAACCAGAGCCGGCTGGAAGAAGAAGGTGCGCGCCTGTCAGCCCTGCTGGAGGCGGCCCGCACCGAGGCGCGTGCCTCCGGCATCACGGTGCGATGGCTGCCCGCCGCGCCGGATGCCAGTGACGGGGCGAACTTTCGATTCGTCGGTCTGCCGGCCGGCGGCGAACTGCCGACGCGCTGGCTGAGCAGCGGCGTCAGCGCCGAAGTCATCGGCGGGCGGGCCTTGCTGCTGGGCCCCGAGCCGGTGTTGCCAGCGCAGCGGCTGGTGCTGCGGCTGGAGGACCGCCGTCTCGTGCTCGCCAGCGATGGCCTGGCGCCCTTCGGACCGGCGGCGGACGCCGAGCAGCCATGACGACCGCGCTCAAGGACCGTGGCTTCACGCTGATCGAGGTCCTGGTCGCGTTGGCCATCGTCGCGGTCGCGCTCGGTGCGGGGATCAAGGCCGCCGGCGCCTTGACCAACAACGCCCAACGCCTGGCGGATGTGAGCGCGGCGCAGTGGTGCGCCGACAACCAGCTGGTCAACCTCAAACTGGCGCGCCAGTTCCCCGGCACGGGCGACAGTGATTTCGCCTGCGAGCAACTCGGCCGCAACTTCAAGGGCCAGTTGCGCGTGCGGCCGACACCGAACCCCAATTTCCGTCGCGTCGACGCCGTCGTGGCTGACGAGATCGACCAGCCGTTGCTGACCGTCTCCACTGTGCTGCCGCGGTATTGATGTGATCCCCCCCGAAGCGCCCTCGGCGCCTCCCCCCAGGGGGCAACGCCAGCGGCCGGGCAGAGCCCGATCCGCAGCGTTCGCTTGGGTTGGTCGCACGCGACGCGGGCTGCCGCTCACACCCGGCGTTGTCCGTCGCGGCGCGAAGTCGGCGTTGAACCGGCCGCAAGCCGGCTTCACCCTGATCGAAGTGCTGGTGGCGCTGGCGCTGATGGCCGTGTTGGCGGGCATGGCCTGGCAGGGGCTGGACGGCATCTCGCGGGCGCGCAACGTGAGCCAGGCCAAGGTCGAGCAGACCCTGCGCCTCAACACCGTGCTGGCGCAGTGGGAGCAGGACCTGCAATCCGTGTTCGACAGCAACCTGGTGCCGGCACTGAGCTTCGACGGCGCCACGCTGCGCTTGGTGCGGCGCCAGCCCGAGGGACTGCAGGTGGTAGCGTGGTCGCTGCGCGACAAGCGCTGGCTGCGCTGGACCGGGCCGATCGTGGACCGCCCGACCGCCCTGCAGGACAGCTGGCTGGTCAGCCAGCAATTGCTCGGCAACGAAGCTCAGCAGTTGCGCATGCAAGACGGCCTGGCGGGCTGGCAGGTTTACTTCTACCGCGGCAACAGCTGGAGCAATGCGCAGTCGAGCGCCGGGGCGGCCGCGCCGACCAGCGCGCCCTCGGCGCCCGTTGCGACCCGCACGCCGCTGCCCACTGGCGTGCGCATCGTGCTCAGCTTCGAGGGCGGCGAGCTGGCAGGCAGCCTGACGCGCGATGTCCTGCTCGCGCCGCAGATGCCATGAGCCGCCAGCCTGCGCGCACCCGCCAGCAAGGCGCCGCCTTGCTGCTGGCGATGTTGATCCTGACCCTGGTGGCGACACTCGCCTCGGGCATGGTCTGGCAGCAATGGCGAGCGATCCAGGTCGAAGGGGCCGAGCGGGCGCGCGCGCAGTCGGCCTGGATCCTGTCGGGCGCACTCGACTGGGCGCGCCTGATCCTGCGCGAGGACGCCCGCACAGGTGGCGCCGACCACCTCGGTGAACCCTGGGCCGTGCCCCTGGCGGAGGCGCGCCTGTCGTCCTTTCTGGCCGTCGACCGCGACAACAACAGCGCCGCCGAGACCGACGAGATCGACGCTTTCCTGTCCGGCAGCATTGCCGACGCCCAATCGCACTGGAACCTGCGGCGCCTGATCCTGGCCGACGGCAAGGTGGCGGCAGCAGAGCTGCGCGTGCTGCAGCGGCTGTGCGATCAGGCCGGCCTGCCGGGCGACACGGCCGACCGCATCGCCCAGGCCCTGCGCAAAGCCTGGGGCCCAGGCATCGCACCGGAAGACGCCGCCATCGTGCCGCAGCGACTGTCGGAACTGGCCTGGCTGGGGATCGAGCCCGACAGCCTGCGCCGGCTGGAGCCGTGGGTCACCCTGCTGCCTGGGATCGACACCCGGGTCAACGTCAACACCGCGCCCCCCGAAGTGATCGCCGCGGCCGTCGACGGCATGAGCTTGGGCAGTGCGCAGCGCCTGGTGCAGGAGCGCCAGCGCACACCGCTGCGCGAACTCGGTGTCGCGCCGGGCCGGGCCTTCTTCCCTGCCGACCCCCTGACCAGCCTCGACGGCGTCGGCGTCGCCAGCCGTTTCTTCGTTGTCCAGGGTCGTCTGCGCCTGGGCGACCGGGTGCTGGAGGAACGCTCGCTGGTGGAGCGCCGCCAACTCGACATCGTGGTGCTGGCGCGCGAGCGCATCAACCTGCGAGACGGCAATTGAAGCTCACGACAGCGCGCAAGACCGGCGGCGACGTGACATGCGCCACCCAATACACTCGGCCGGTCCTTGATTTCGGGCGGGGCCCCGTTGCCGCGCTGCGGCAATGCCGCTAGCCTCCCTGCGCCACCATGTCGACCCTGGTCATCCAGCTTCCTGCCCGAACCCGCCTGCAAAGCGGTGCCGAGAGCGCGCGTGCGGGCCCCACTGGCGCAAGCGGCGCTGAGCTGTCTTATGTGCTCACGCCCGACGGTCTGGGCCAGGCACAACACGGCCAGGCCGCTGCGGCCCTGCTGCCCAAAGCCGACAACGTCGTGGTGGTGCTGGCCGACACCGACGTCAGCTGGCACCGCATCACCCTGCCCAAAGCCCCGGCGGCGCGCCTGAGTGCGGCGATTGCCGGCGTGCTCGAAGAGCAACTCCTCGATGACCCCGGCGCCATGCACCTGGCCGTCGCGCCCGGTGCCGTCGGCGGTCAGTCTTGCTTGGTCGCGGCGGTTGACAAGCACTGGCTGCTTGCCGAGTTGCGTGCCCTGGAGAAAGCCGGCCTGCACGCCGATCGCGCGGTCCCGATGTCCTGGCCTGAGGACACGCCGATGGGCCACTTCTCGGCCGCCTTCGGCGCTGACGCCGGCGCGCCCATGCAACTGACCTGGTCCGACGCCAACGGCGTGGCCGCCATCAACCTGCAAGGGGCCCTGGCGCGCCAGATGCTCCTGACGTGGGCTGCGCAGCCGGCACGCTGGAGCGCCCACCCTGCGGTGGCGGCGCCGGCGGAGCGCTGGCTCGGGCGCAGTGTGCTGGTGCTCAGCGACGACCAGCGCCTGCTGCAGGCTGTCCGCTCGCTCTGGAATCTGCGCCAGTTCGACCTCGCCGCGCGCCACCGCGGCACGCTGGCGCTGCGCGATGCCTGGCGGCTTTTCCGCAGCACGGCCTGGCGCCCGGTGCGCTGGGGACTGGTCTGCCTGGTGGCTTTGCAGGTGCTGGGTCTGAACCTCTGGGCTTGGCACCAACAACGCCAGGTGGATGAACGCCGCCTGGCAGCCACCCAGTTGCTGCGCAGCACCCACCCCCAGGTCCGGGCCGTGCTCGATGCACCGGTGCAGATGCGGCGTGAGACCGACGCGCTGCGCAGTGCAGCAGGTCGCGCGGGCGACAACGATCTGGAAACGATGTTGGGTGTGGTCGCCTCGGCCTGGCCCGACAGCCAGGCACCGTTGGCAAGCTTGAAGTTCGACAACGGGCGCCTGAGCTTGGGCGCCGCCGGTTGGGCGGAAGCGCAGATCGCCCAGTTCCGTGCCCAGCTGGGCGGCAGTGGCTGGGACGTGAACGCCAGCAACGGCGTGCTGACGGTCAGTCGAGGCCGGTCGACATGAAGGGCTTCTCGAATTCGCGCCTGGCGCTCACGGTCAGCGCCGGCGATGCCATCGACAACTGGACTGCGCCGTGGCGCGCGCGCTGGCGCGCCCTGGCCCCGCGCGAGCGGCGCGGCCTGAGCATCGCAGCCTGGGTGCTCGGGCTGTTCTTGCTCTGGGCGCTGGCCATCGCCCCGGCTTGGCGCACCGTGCGTGCCGCACCAGCGCAGCTGGACCAGCTCGACGCGCAATTGCAAGGCATGCAGCGCCAAGCCAGCGAAGCGCGCGAGTTGCGCGCGATCGCGCCGCTGAGTGGCAGCCAAGCCGCCGCGGCATTGCGTGCGTCCACTGAAGCCCTTGGCAGCGCCGGGCGCTTGCAGATCGTCGGCGACCGCGCGACCCTGACCTTGACGGGCATCAACGGCACCCAGTTGCGCGATTGGCTTGCCGAGGCGCGCAGCGCGGCGCGCGCCCGCCCCGTCGAAGCCAACTTGACACGCGGCCCACAAGGCTACAGCGGCAGTGTCGTGGTGGCCTTGCCTGGCCCCGGTGGCGTGCCATGAAGGCGGCGTCGAGCGCGATTCAGCGGCGGGGGTCGGCCGGATGAGCATCATCACGGCGGCCCTGCGCGCCAACGAGCGCGGCCGGTCGGCCCGCTTCGCGCGCACGGGTTTCGCGGAGTCGACCCTGGCCGAACTGGCCTGGCAAAGCGCTCGCGGCGTGGCCGGGCGCTGGGCGGTGACGGGCGCGCTCGTTGGCGGCCTCATCGGCTTCGTTGCTTGCGCTCCGGCCGCGTGGTTGGCCTCGGCAGTGTCCTCGGCAACCGGCGGCCAGCTCTTGCTGACCGACGCCCGCGGCACCCTTTGGAGTGGCAGCGCCCTGCCGGTCCTGACTGGCGGCCCGGGCAGCCGGGACGCCAGCGCGCTGCCCGGACGGCTCGAGTGGACCCTGGGCTGGAGCGGCCTGGCCGCCGAGTTGCGGGTCCGGCAGGCCTGCTGCCTGCGCGGCGAGGTGCGTGCGCTGATCCGGCCCGGTTTCGGGCGCCTGAGTGTGCAAGTCTTGCCGGGCCAGAGCACGACGCTGGGCCAGTGGCCCGCGGCCTGGCTGGCCGGCCTGGGCACACCGTGGAACACCCTGCAACTCGGCGGCAGCTTGCGCCTCACCTCACCCGGGCTGACCGTCGAGTGGGTGCAAGGGCGCATGCGCTTCTCCGGCGAGGCTTCGCTCGACATCGCCCATGCCTCGTCGCGCGTGGCCACGCTCGACACCCTGGGCAGCTACCGCCTGTCGCTGCGCGGCGACGCGGCCAGCGGTGATGCGGCCAGCGTCAGCCTGATCACGGTGGACGGTGCGCTGCGGCTGTCCGGCCAAGGCGAGTGGACCAGCAAGGGCTTGCGCTTTCGCGGCGAGGCCCAGGCGGCCGAGGGCAGTGAAACCGCCTTGAACAATCTCCTGAACATCATCGGGCGGCGCCAAGGGGCGCGCTCGGTCATCTCGATCGGATGAGCATGAACCAACAACCGAAGTCGATCGCCCTGCGCTTGATCGCTGCCCTGGTCTCGGCCAGCCTGGTGGCGCCGCCGGTGCTCGCGCAGACGGCCAGCAAGCGGCCCGCCGGCCACAGCCCGGCCCTGAAATCGGGCGCGCAGGTGACGTTGAACTTCGTCAATGCCGACATCGAGGCTGTGACACGGGCCATGGGCGCCATGCTCGACCGCCAGTTCATCGTCGACCCGCGCGTCAAGGGCAACATCACGGTTTACAGCGAGACCCCGATGACCGTGCGCGAGGCCTATCTCAACTACCTGGCGGCCCTGCGTGGCCTGGGCTTCACGGTGGTCGAGAACGCCGGCCTGCTGAAAGTGGTGCCCGAGGCCGATGCCAAGCTGCAGGCTGGCACGGTGTCGATCGGCCCAGTCCAGCAACGCGGCGACCAGATCCTGACGCAGATCTTCAAGCTCAACCACGAGAACCCGAACAACCTGGTGGCCGTGCTGCGGCCGCTGATCAGCCCCAACAACACGATCAACGCCAACCCCGGCAGCAACACCCTGGTGATCACCGATTACGCCGACAACTTGGCGCGGATGGGCAAGATCATCGCTGCGCTCGACCAGCCGGCGGCCTCCGAAATCGAAGTCGTGGCCCTCAAGCATGGCCTGGCCACTGACATGGCGCCGCTGGTGCAGCGCCTGGCCGACAGCAGCACCAGCACCACGCCGGGCGTGCCCACAACCGGCGCAGGCATCTCGGTGATCGCCGACGCGCGCAGCAACGCCTTGATCGTGCGCGCCGCCAACCCGGCGCGCCAAGCCCAGGTGCGGGCCATCATCGACAAGCTCGATCTGCCAACCCAGGGCGGTGGCCCCGGGGGCTCGATCTGGGTGGTGCACCTGAAGAACGCCGATGCGGTGAAGCTGGCGCAGGTGCTGCGGGCGGCGTTTGCCAGCGGTGGCGGCGGCGGCGGCAGCGGCAGCTCAACCAGTGCGGCGGCCATCAACATCGGCGCACCGCAAGGCGGCGGCGCCAGTGCCGCGACCGCGCCGCTCCAGGTCTCGGCGGGGCCGAGCACGGGCGGCTTCATCCAGGCCGACCCTTCCACCAATTCCCTCATCATCAGTGCCGCCGAGCCGCTGTACCGGCAAGTGCGCGCCATGATCGACCAGCTCGACTCGCGCCGTGCCCAGGTCTACATCGAAAGCATGATCGTCGAAGTCAGTGGCGACAACGCGGCGGATTTCGGCTTCCAGTGGCAGGGCCTGATCGGCAAGAGCGGCGACAAGAATGGCGTCGTCGCCGGCAGCAACTTCGGCACCGGCAGCGGCAACATCATCAACATCAACACCAGCGCTGCGGGCGGCACGGTGGCCTTGGGTGAGGGTCTGAACATCGGGCTGATCCGCGATTTCGGCGGCACCTACGCCCTGGCGGCGATTGCGCGCATGTTGCAGACCCAGAGCACCACCAACATCATCTCGACGCCCAATCTGATCACCCTGGACAACGAAGAAGCCAAGATCGTCGTCGGCTCGAACGTGCCCTTCATCACCGGCCAGTTCACCAACACCGGCACCGGCACCACCAACCCGTTCCAGACCATCGAGCGCAAGGATGTCGGCCTGACCCTGCGCATCCGGCCCCAGATCGGCGAAGGCGGCACCGTGCGCATGACCATCTTCCAGGAGTCCTCCAGCGTGCAGGAGAAGGCCGCGGTGGGCACCAGCAATGCCGGCCCGTCGACCAACAAGCGCTCGATCGAGTCCAACGTCGTGGTCGATGACGGCTCCATCATCGTTCTCGGCGGCCTCATCGAAGACCGCTACAGCGACTCGACCGCCCAGGTGCCCTTGCTCGGCAGCCTGCCTCTGGTCGGCAACCTGTTTCGCAGCCAGAACCGCACCAAGAACCGCACCAACCTTATGGTCTTCCTGCGCCCGGTGGTGCTGCGCGACGCCGGCAGCGCCGACAAGCTGTCGCTCGACCGCTACGACTTGATCCGCGCCCAGCAGAAAGACACCCAGCCCGCGCCGAGCATCCTGGTGCCCATCAACGACGCCCCGGTGGTGCCGCCCCTGCGCCGTGACCTCGGCGTGGCGCCTGTCGCCCCATCGGCCTCCGCGGCCAAGCCGAACTGAGGCCGGCCATGGGCGCTCGCCACCCCCTGCCCTACGGTTTCGCCAAGGCGCACACGCTGCTGCTGGAAGACGACGGCGAGCAGCTCATCCTCTGGAGCGGCGAGCAGTCGCCGCCCGCCGCCCTGTCGGAAGTGCTGCGCGTGTACGAGGTGCAGCGCTTCGAGCGCGAGGGCCAGGCCAGCCTGGCGCAACGCATTGCGGTGGCCTATGCCGGCGGTGAGTCGAGTGCCGCCACCGTGGTCGGCGAAGTCGAGAGCGCGGTCGACCTGTCACGCCTGATGCAGGATCTGCCCGCGGTCGAAGACCTGCTCGAAGCGGCCAACGACGCCCCGATCATCCGCATGCTGAATGCGTTGCTCACGCAGGCCGCCAAGGACGGCGCCAGCGACATCCACATCGAGCCCTACGAGCGCAATTCCTCGGTGCGTTTTCGCGTCGATGGCTCACTGCGCGAGGTCGTGCAGCCCAACCGGGCGTTGCATGCCGCGCTGATCTCGCGCCTGAAGATCATGGCCGAGCTCGACATCGCCGAAAAGCGCCTGCCGCAAGACGGCCGCATCTCGCTGCGCATCGGCGGCCGGGCCATCGATGTGCGCGTCTCCACCCTGCCCTCGGCGCACGGCGAGCGTGCCGTGCTGCGCCTGCTCGACAAAGGCGACTCCAAGTTCACCCTCGAGTCGCTCGGCATGAGCGGCGACGTGCTGAGCGGCTTCAACAAGTTGGTGCAGCAG
Source organism: Burkholderiales bacterium (assembly GCA_031379365.1). GTDB lineage: Bacteria > Pseudomonadota > Gammaproteobacteria > Burkholderiales > Burkholderiaceae_C > CADEEN01. Next base: position 22,130 of record JANNFB010000101.1, on the reverse strand, counting down.
CCGCACGGCATCGTGCTGGTCACCGGCCCGACCGGCTCGGGCAAGACCACCACCCTGTACGCCGCACTGCAAACCCTGGAGACGGCCACCACCAATGTGCTGACGGTCGAGGATCCGATCGAGTATGAGTTGGCCGGTATCGGCCAAACCCAGGTGAATCCGAAGATCGACCTCGATTTCGCCAAGGCCCTGCGTGCCATCCTGCGCCAGGACCCGGACGTGATCATGATCGGCGAGATCCGCGACTTTGAAACCGCGCAGATCGCCATTCAAGCCTCGCTGACCGGTCACCTCGTGCTGGCCACCGTCCACACCAATGACGCTCCCAGCCTGGTCACCCGGCTGATCGACATGGGCGTCGAGCCCTACCTGCTGAGCTCGTCCCTGCTCGGGGTGCTGGCGCAGCGCCTGGTGCGCAAGCTGTGCCCTCACTGCAAGCGGGTCGACGGCCGCGGCCGCTACCACCCCGTCGGCTGCGAGGAGTGCGGCATGACCGGTTACCGCGGCCGCACCGGTGTGTACGAGTTGATGTCGGTGGACGAGAAGATCAGCGCCCTGATCCACAACCGCGCCGCCGAAAGCCAGCTGTTTGTCGCCGCCGAAGCCGCGGGTCTGCGCTCGATGCGCGACGACGGTGAGCGCCTGGTCGAACAAGGCATCACCTCGGCCGAAGAAGTCATGCGGGTCACCCGAGAATGATGAGCCCCCGAGCCTGTCGCTGCGCGCCTTCGCACCCCCCCGGGGGGGCCGCGGCCGCCTTGGGGCGGCCCGGCGTCGGCCGTGCACAGTAGCGACCCACCATGCCCGCCTACAAATTCGAGGCCCTCGACGCCGGCGGCAAGGCGCGCAGCGGGCTGCTCGACGCCGACAACCCGAAAGCTGCGCGGGCCCAGCTCAGGGCCCAGGCGCTGGTGCCGCTCGATGTGGTGCCGGTGGCCCAAGCGGCCAATGACGGGCAGGCCTCGCGTTTTGGCCGGCGCGTGTTCTCGAGCAACGAGCTCTCGGTCTGGACGCGGCAGATGGCCGGCCTGGTCGCCTCAGGCCTGCCGCTCGAGCGTGCGCTGACAGCGCTCGTCGATGAGGCCGAGGACCCGCGCCAGCGCGAATTGGTGGCGCATCTGCGCAGCGAGGTCAATGCCGGCAGCCCCTTTGCCCGAGCGCTGACCAGCGCACCGCGCGAGTTCGACGATGTCTACCGCGCCGTGGTCGCGGCCGGCGAGCAGAGCGGTGCGCTCGGCACCGTGCTGGAGAAGCTGGCCGACGATCTCGAAGAGCGCCAGTCTCTGCGCGGCAAGCTGATCGGCGCCACGCTCTACCCGGCCATCGTCTCGCTGATCGCCCTGGTGATCGTCATCTTTCTGGTCACCTATGTCGTGCCGCAGGTGGCCAGCGTCTTCACGGGCAGCAAGCGTGCGCTGCCGACGCTGACCGTGGTCATGCTGGCGCTCAGCGCCTTCGTCCGCCAATGGGGTTGGCTGGTGATCCTGGCCGCAGGGGCCGGCACCGCGGCCTTCGCCTACGCCATGCGCAATGAAGGATTTCGTGAGCGCTTCGACGCCCTGTGGCTGACGGTGCCCCTGGTCGGACGCCTGGCCCGAGGCTACAACGCAGCGCGCTTTGCCGGCACACTGGCGATGCTGGCCGGCGCCGGGGTGCCCATCCTGAAAGCCCTGCAGGCAGCTGCCGAAACGCTCGGCAACCGCGCCATGCGCGCTGACGCGTTGGCCGCACTGGTACAAGTTCGCGAGGGCGCGCCGCTGGCAAGCGCCCTGGCGGCCAAGAAACGCTTTCCTGGCCTGTTGCCGATGTTCGCTCGGCTGGGCGAGCAGACCGGAACCTTGCCGAAGATGCTGGAGCGGGCGGCGACCCAGCTCAGCCTGGAGGTTCAGCGCCGTGCCATGGCCTTGGCCACCGTGCTCGAGCCGCTGCTCATCGTGGCCATGGGCGCGGTGGTCATGTTGATCGTTCTGGCGGTGCTGCTGCCCATCATCCAGCTCAACACCTGGGTCAAGTGAGCGGCCGGGGTGGCCGCGCCGCTGCGGCGCCAGGCCGGCTTCAGGTCAGTGGGGGCAGCACAGCGAACGCCACGCCGAGCAAGGCGACGGCAACCGGCACCGCATTGACCAGCCAGCGTGCGGGCCTGCCCGTGGGCTCGACGACCGGTGTCGCCGCAACGAGGTCGAGCACGTCTTCAGCGAAGGCTTCGCTGCGATAGACGGGGAACTCGGCGGCGGTGGTCATGGCTTGGCTCCAGGAATGACGTCAGTGTGAGTGCTTCACGTGTCAGGTCGATGTCGGGTTGACCGCAAGTTGTGAACGCTTGTGTGCGGAAGTGCCGCGAACCGAGCTGTGCGTCTCAGGCCGCCGCCGATGTCGCGACCTGCGCCAGCTGGGCTGTCGACGTCTGGTTCAAGGCCATCGCATCGATGCCGGCCAGCAGCGTCAGTGTGACGACCGCGGCGGCCGCGAAAGCGTTCAGGCGGGTGGTGATCGAGGCGGTGGGCAGTGAGTTCACGGTGGGCTCCTTGGGTTGGCAATGGCGTTGTCGATGAATGGACTTTAGGCAGCGCACCCGCGCTCGGCGAGTGCCTTGCGACAGAGCGTCGGCGTCGGGGTGCGAGCGGCGGCAATGGCCGACAGGCTGTCGGCCAGAGTGCGCTGCCTGCGACGAGTTGGCGCGGGCAGCAGCCCCACCTGCCCGCGGCGAAGCACCCCGCGACAGGACGGCCTCTATGATCTGAGGCATGCCGACCTCGCTCGACGGCCGCCTGGTTGTTGCCCTCTCATCCCGCGCTCTGTTCGATTTCGAAGACGAGAACCGCGTCTTCGAGGCGACGGACGACCGGGCCTACATGCAATTGCAGTTGCAGCGACTCGAACAGCCCGCCCAGGCGGGCGTCGCGTTCTCGCTGGTCAACAAGCTGCTGGCCTTCAACGCCGATCGCGCGCCGCTGGTCGAGGTGGTGATCCTGTCGCGCAATGACCCCGTCTCCGGCATGCGCGTGTTTCGCTCCTGCCAGCATTACGGGCTGCCGATCGAACGCGGCGTCTTCACGCGCGGGCAAAGCCCCTGGCGTTACCTCAAGCCACTCAATGCCCATCTCTTCCTGTCGACCAATGAGGCCGATGTGCGCTCGGCCCTGGCGGCCGGCGTGCCGGCGGCACGCGTCTACCCGCACTCGGCCCGGGCCTCGAGCGAGCACCCGAACGAGGTGCGGATCGCCTTCGACGGCGACGCGGTGCTGTTCTCCGACGAGTCCGAGCGCGTCTATCAGGACGCCGGGCTGGCCGCCTTCCAGGCCCACGAACGCGCCCGCGCAGCGACCCCGCTGGCCCCAGGACCCTTCAAGCCACTGCTCGAAGCCCTGCAGCGCCTGCAGCGCGAGCCGGGCAACGCCATGCGCATCCGCACGGCCCTGGTCACCGCCCGCAGTGCCCCGGCGCATGAGCGCGCCATCCGCACCTTGATGGACTGGCACATCGATGTCGATGAAGCCATGTTTCTTGGCGGCCTGCCAAAGGGCGAGTTCTTGCGCGAGTTCGAGCCTGACTTTTTCTTCGACGACCAGACCGGCCACATCGACAACGCCGCACAGCATGTGCCGGCCGGGCATGTCGCGGCGGGCGTTGCGAATGGCGGGTGATGGCGCAGCGTCCATCGGGGCCGGCAGCCGCCGTCGCTAAGCTGGCACCGCCTCGCCTGGGGCGGGTGTTCGCCCGCGAGCGCTTGTTTGCCGAACTCGACGGCGCCGCTGAATACCCTGCGCTTTGGCTCGGCGCCGCACCGGGCGCCGGCAAGTCGACACTGATCTCGAGCTGGTTGCAAGGGCGGCAACGTCGCGCGCTGTGGTTGCAGGTCGATGCCGGCGATGCCGACCCGGCCACCTTCGTGCAGTCACTCGACGCGTTGTTCGCGCGCGCGGCTGACACGCCGTTCGCACAGCCCGCCTTTCGCGCCGACGATCTGGGCGATCTGGCCGGCTGGCTGCGGCGCCGCGTGCGGCTGTATCTGGCGCATCTCGCGCCGCCGTGGGTGCTGGTGTTCGACAACCACCAGGAGCTGGCGGCCGATTCGGCACTGCACAGCGCCTTGGCTCAGGCGCTGGCCGAGTTGCCGAGCGGCGTGCACTGGGTCTTCATCAGTCGCGAGGCGCCGCCGGCTGCGTATGCGCGCGCCGTCGCGCAGCAACAACTGGTTTTGATGGACGCGCAGGCGCTGCGCTTCGACAGCGCCGAAACACAGGCGCTGACGCGCTTGCACGGCCGCCCCGAAGCGATGGCTGCGGCGCTGACCGGCGCTCAAGGCTGGGTCGGCGGCATGACGCTGATGCTGCTCGGTTCGCCGAGCGACGCCACGCTGCCCACACCGCAAGCGCACAACCGGTTGTTCGACTACTTTGCCGAAGAGGTGCTGGCGCGGATGCCGACCCCCGATCAACACGTGTTGTGCACCTTGGCGTATCTGCCGGGCGCCACCGCCGCAATGGCCTGCGAGCTCAGCGACTGGCCGCAAGCTGGCGCGCTGCTCGAACACCTGGCTGCACAGAGCCTTTTTACCGACCGGCGCGGCCAGGCGTCGGCTGATGTGTACGTGTTCCACGACCTGTTCAGCCTGTTCCTGCGTCGGCGCTACGCAAGAACACACACGCCGCAAGAGGAACAAGCCCTGCAGCGACGCGCCGGCATGCTGTTGGTCGTGCATGGGCAAGTCGACGCCGGCCTGCAGCGCTTGATCGATGGCGAGTGCTGGCCAGAAGTCATGGCCGTGCTGCAAGACAACGCCGCAGGCTATGTGGCCGGTGGCCGCAGCGCGGCCTTGCGACGTGCCATCGACAGTCTGCCCGACCCGCAGCTCGGCGGGCTGCGCTATTGGCGCGGCGTGTGCGCGCTGGACACCGACCCCGCTGCGGCGCTGCGCGATCTCGAACGCGCCCATGCCGACAGCGAGGCCGCCCACGATGTCGATGGCCAGCTCGCCGCTGCCGCTGCCGCCGCCACCGCGCTGGTCGGACTGGGCCGTATCAAGGCGCTGGACCGCTGGGTGGCGGTCATCGACACGCATGCCGCTCGCGCCGCGCTGGTACAGACAGAAGACATCGAGATGCGGCTGGTTCCTGGCCTGCTGGCCGCCGTGGTGTACCGCGTGCCCTGGCATCCATTGGCCGAAGCGCTGGCTGAGCGCGCCGAGCGTTTGCTGCACTGGGAGTTCGCGCCGGGTCAAAGGCTGCTGCTCGGTTCGCTGGCGTTTCACCTGCTCTGGCGTGGCCACCTGGGCCGGCTCGAGCGCATCGTGCTGCGCGTCGACACCCTGTGCGCCGAACAGGCGGCTGCGCCGGCCACCTTGATGCGCTGGTGGAGCGTGGCCATCCTCGTCAAGACCCTGCTCGGCCATCACGCCTCGGCGTTGGCGGACGCCCAGCGCGCGCTGGCGCTGGTGGCTGCCGAGCCCTCGGTGGCCGGGCAGCGCGCGGCAGTGGAGTTGCAGGCGATGATCGTCGCGCTGGCCCGCATCGATGTGCCGGCCGCGCGCATCCACCTGAACAGCGCCGCGCTCGCCTTGCACCCCGACCAGGCGGTCGAGCGCTCGATTCTCGAACACCAGCGCGGCATCCTGGCGCTGCTCGAAGGCGACCGCCCAACCGCCCTGCGCTTGATGCGCGAGTCGGTGGCCAGCGGCCGCGCGGGCGGCATGCCGATGCGCGAGCACGTCGCGTTGATTGCCAACGCGCTGGCGGCAGCGAACAGCGATGAGCATGCCGAGGCCGACGCGCTGCTCGGCGCCGTCTTCGCGCATCCTTTCCACGCCGAGTGCCGCTGGCACCATTGGGTGGCCGGCTGCGTCGCCACCTACGCCGCGCTTCAGCGCGGCGATGACGACGCGGCGCTAACGCACCTGCGCAGCGCACTCGGCGTCGCCCGGACCCACGGGTTTCGCCACGGGCCGATGTTGTTCGCCTGCGGCAACATGATGAGCCGGCTGATGGACCTGGCCCTGCAGCACGGCATCGGGGCCGATGTGGCGCGCGACGTCGTCCTGCGCAACCAGTTGAAGGCGCCGCCGCAGGCCAGCTCGGCGTGGCCCTGGGCAATCCGCATCCATGCGCTCGGCGGCTGGCGCATCGAACGCTCGGACGGCCCGCTCCCCAGCAGCCGCAAGGAGAGCAAACGCCTGATGGAATTGCTGCACCTGCTTGTCGCACAGGGCCAGTCGGCACTGGCGCAAGATCTGGTGGCCGACGCGCTCTGGCCCGACGCCGAGGGTGACGCTGCGCGCAACGCGCTCGACAACGCCGTGCATCGCCTGCGCAAGTGGCTCGGCGGCGAGGACCGCATCGTGCTGCGTCACGGCATGCTGGCCTTGAACCCGGAGCGCTGCTGGTCCGATGTGCAGGCGCTGCAGGCGGCGCTCGACCGGCTTGACAGCGCGGCGCTCGAAGAGCGCGCCCCACTGCTGCAGGATTTACGCCGGCTCGACCACGGCGAATTGTTGCCGGGCGCTGAACAGGCCGCCATCGTTACCCCTCGTAACGAACTGACGCGGCGCGTTGCGAAAGCCCTCGCCGCCGACCCATCTCTACCCGATCGCTAAGACGGCGCCGCGCATGCTCCTTTTCACCCGCCGACCATCGGCATCCTGAAGGAGCAACCCGTGACCCGCACCCCAATCGACCGACGCGTCTTCCTGCAGCGCAGCCTCACCTGGACCTCGGCCGTGGGGCTGTGCCTGCCGCTCGTGGCGCGAGCACAGACCAGCACGCCGAACAGCCTGCGCATCCTGTGCACCGCGCCCGGAGGCTCGATCCCCGACATCGTGGCGCGGCGCTACAGCGAACACCTGGGCGGCCGCTATGCCGGCGGCGTCATCGTCGACAACCGGGGCGGCGCCGCCGGGCGCCTTGCCGTGGCGGCGCTCAAGCAGGCCGCGCCGGATGGCGCGACCCTGCTGCTGGCCCAAGGCGCCGTCGCCACCGTGTACCCCTACCTCTACGACAAGCTGGCCTACGACCCGATTGCCGATCTGAAGCCCGCGTCGGTCGCCGCCGAAGCGGTGCTCGGCCTGGCCGTCGGCCCTGCGGTGCCCGACAGTGTGACCACCCTGCGCCAACTCGTCGATTGGATTCGCGCCAACCCGGCGCAGGCCAACCACGGCTCGCCTGGCGTCGGCACCTTGCCGCACTTGATGGGCGCGCTCCTGGCGCACGAAGCGCAAGTCAGCTGGACCCATGTGGCCTACCCCGGCGGGCCGCCCGCGCTACTGGACCTGATGGCCGGCCGGCTCGCCGCACTGGCGCTGCCTGAAGGCCTGCTGCGTCCGCACCTGGCCGCGGGCAAGCTGCGTGTGCTGGCCACGTCGGGGATGACGCGCAGCAGCTTCCTGCCCAACGTGGCCAGCGTGGCCGAACAGGGTTTCCCGAAGCTCGTGATGCGCGAGTGGTTCGCCTTCTTCCTGCCCGGCGGCACCGCACAACCCTTGGTCGACGAGACTTCCCGTGCCTTGCAACAAGCCGCGGCACAACCCGCACTGCGAACGGCGCTCGCCGACATCGGCATGCTGGCCGTGGCGGGCAGCGCGAGCGAGTTGCGCGAGCGCATTGCGCAAGAGCAACCGTATTGGCGCGGCGTCATCGGCGCCACCGGCATTCGCGCCGAATGAAGATGCCGGTCGAGAACGGCGACAGCGCCCTGGCGTGGGACGATGCCGCCCAGGGCTGGGACCAGCACAGCGGCCTGATCCGGGACTGGCTGAGCCAGGCCACGGCCGAGATGCTGGACGCCGTGGCCATCGCGCCCGGCGCCAAGGTGCTCGACGTGGCCGCCGGCGCCGGCGACCAGACGCTCGACATCGCAGAGCGCGTCGGCGCGCAGGGGCAGGTGCTGGCCACCGACATCTCAGCGGGCATCCTCGAGCGGGCTGCGCGCAAGCTGCAGGCGGCTGGCTGGCGCAATGTGCGCACGCTCCAAGCGGATGCGCAGGCGCTCGGCCTGGCCGGCGCGAATTTCGATGCAGCGGTTTGCCGCCTGGGTCTGATGTTCTGCGCCTCACCGCTCGGCGCGCTGCGCTCGATTCACTTGGCCCTGGCACCCGGTGCGCGGCTCAGCGGCCTCGTGTTCGCAGGGCCCGAAGCCAACCCTTGCCTCGCGATCACGATGCAGACTGCGCTGCGCCATGCCGGGGCCGCAGCGCGCGACCCGTTCGAACCCGGCTCGCTGCTGAGCCTGGGCCGGCCGGGATTGTTGGACGCGCTGCTTCACGAGTCCGGGTTCGAGAAGATCGCCGTGCGCCCGCTGTCCACACCCTTCGCCACGCCCCGCTGCGCCGACTACGTCGACTTCGTGCGCAGCGCCGGCTCGCCCGTGCGTGAGCTGCTCAAAGCGCTCGACGCCCCCGCACGCGAGCGGGCGTGGGCCGACATCGCGCAGCGCCTGGAGGTGTTCTCGACGCCCGGCGGCTGGTCCGGCCCCAACGAGCTGCTGCTGTTCGCCGCCAGCAAGCCGGCGGTTTGAACGCAGCGCGGCCGGGGATCAGGCGCCTTCCGGCCGCACGTTCTGCAGACCCGCCAGGTCGAGCACGCGCAAACCGCCATATTCGATGCGAATCAGTCCACGGGTCTGTAGCGTGCGCAGCGCCTCGTTGACTCGTTGTCGCGAGAGCCCCACGAGGTAGCCCAACTCCTGCTGGGTAATGCGCAACAGCTCGCCCACGCCGGGATAGAGCACGGGGTGGAAGAGTGCGCCCAGGCTGCGCGCCACACGGCTGTCGGCGTCGGTCAGGCGATCGATCTCGCGCGCGGCGATGAACTGGCCCAGGCGTTCGTTCAACTGGTTCATCAAGTAGCGGTTGAAGGGGATGCTGCGCTCGAGCAACCAGTCGAAGGTCGGGCTCGGCAGGCCGGCCACCAGGCTGCGCCGCAGGGCCTCGATGTTGTAGCGGTAGCTCTCGCGCTTGAGCAGCGTGCCTTCACCGAACCAGGCGCCCGAGGGCACACCGGTGAAGGTGATGGGAGCGCCCTTGGCACTGTCGTTGCTCATCTTCAACAAACCGTCGACGACGCCCAGCCACAGGGTGGCGCGCCGCCCGATGCGGCAGAGGAACTCGCCAGCCTCAGCCTCTGCAACCTGGATGTCGGCAGCGACACGCTCGCCCTCGACCGCGTCAAGCAATGGCCACCAGGGCACGCGCTGCAACTCGTCGGGGCGCGCGCGACGCGAACGCTGGCGCAGGGGCGCCGAAGGCGGAGCTTGGGCAGGTTTCATGGCATTCAAGTTGACGCAGGCCTGACAACAGCACTCCGGGAATGTCCCCTGCGGGTGGACCCGAGGATTGTCGTCAGAACGACAGCCAGGCGTCAAACTTCTGCCTAGCATCGCCATCAAACCGGCACCCCAGAGTGCCCGACGGAGACGTTTCGGTGCAAACCACCTTCCCTCGCCTGTTGCTCGACCACGCCGCACGTCGCCCTGACGCGCCGGCGTTGCGCGAGAAAGAGTACGGGATCTGGCAGGCGTTGAACTGGCGCGACCTGGCTGCTCTGGTACAGCAACTGGCAGGCGGCTTGGCGGCGGCCGGACTGACCAAGGGACAGCATGTGGTCGTGGTCGGCGAGAACCGGCCCCGCCTCTACGCGTCGATGCTGGCAGCGCAAGCGCTGGGCGCGATCCCCGTGCCGCTGTACCAGGATGCGGCGAGCAGCGAGTTCGTCTTCCCGATCAACAACGCCGAGGTCGCGTTCGCCGTGGTCGAGGACCAGGAGCAGGTGGACAAGCTGCTCGAGATCCGTCCGCAGTGCCCACAACTGGCCCACATCTGGTTTGACGACCCGCGTGGCCTGCGCAACTACAGCGCGCCGGGCCTGGCCAGTGTTCAGGCCCTGATCGAGAGCGGCCAGGCGCACACCACCGCACATCCCGGCTTCTTCGAAGCGGCCGTGGCTGCGCTCCAGCCCGACGACGTGGCGGCCATGTTTTTCACGTCGGGCACCACGGGCAACCCCAAGGGCGTCGTGCACACCCACTTCTCGCTGCTCGACCGCGCCGCGGCGGGCGCGCGTTTCGACAAACTGACGTCGAGCGAAGAGGTGCTGGCCTACATGCCGCCGGCCTGGATCGGCCAGAACATCTTCAGCTACGCGCAATGGCTGGCCTGCGGCTATGTCGTCAACTGCCCTGAGAACCCCAGCACGGCCTCGATCGACCTGAAGGAGGTCGGGCCAACCTATTATTTCGCGCCGCCACGCATCTTCGAAGGTCTGCTGACCAGCGTCACCATCCGCATGGAAGACGCCGGCCGCATCAAGAAGTGGCTGTACGGCCACTTCATGCAGCTGGCCCAACGCATCGGCCCGGCCCTGATGGACGGCCAGACGGTCTCGATGCTCGACAAGCTGCACTACGCACTGGGCAACTTTTGCATCTACGGCCCGCTGCGCAACACCCTGGGCTTTTCGCGCGTGCGCGTGGCCTACACCGCGGGTGAGGCCATCGGCCCCGACCTGTTCACCTTCTACCGCGCCATCGGCATCAACCTCAAGCAACTCTACGGCTCGACGGAAACCGCCGTGTTCGTCTGCCTGCAGCCCGACAACCAAGCCAGAGCCGACACCGTGGGCGTGCCGATCGATGGCGTCGAGATCAAGTTCGACGCCAGCGGCGAGTTGCTGGTGCGCTCCAGCGGCCTGCTCAAGGGCTACTACAAGAACCCGGCTGCGACCGCCGAGGTGCTGACGCCCGACGGCTGGTACCGGACCGGCGACGCAGGCTTCCTTGACGCCGGCGGCCACCTGAAGATCATCGACCGCGCCAAAGACGTCGGCCGACTGCAAGGCGGCCCCAGCGACGGCGCCATGTTCGCGCCCAAGTACGTCGAGAACAAGCTGAAGTTCTTCGCCTACATCAAGGAGGCGGTGGCCTTCGGCGACAAGCGGGAGAAGGTTTGCGCCTTCATCAACATCGATTTCGACGCGGTCGGCAACTGGGCCGAGAAACGCAACCTGCCCTATGCCGGCTACAACGACCTGGCCTCCAAGCCGGCCGTGCTGGAGCTGGTGCGCGAGTGCGTCGAGAAGGTCAACGCCGACCTAGCAGCCGACGACAAGCTGGCCGGCTCGCAGATCAGCCGCTTCCTGATCCTGCACAAAGAGCTCGACGCTGACGACGGCGAGCTGACACGCACGCGCAAGGTGCGGCGCGGCGCCATCGGCGACAAGTACCAGGTGCTGGTCGATGCGCTGTACGGCGGCAAGGCGGAGCAGTTCATCGAGACCGCGATGAAGTTCGAGGACGGCCGCAGCGGCAGCGTCTCGGCCACGCTCAAGATCGTCGACGCAAAGACCTTTGGCCCGGTGAAGAAAGCTGCGTGATGGCCAGCAGGCAAATCGGCGAGGTCGTCCTCGAAGTCAAGAATATCAGCCTGCGCTTTGGCGGCGTGAAAGCGCTGACCGACATCAGCTTCGATGTGCGCGAACACGAGGTGCGCGCCATCATCGGACCGAATGGCGCCGGCAAGAGCTCGATGCTCAATTGCATCAACGGCGTGTATGAGCCGCAAGAAGGCAGCATCCGCTTTCGCGGCCAGACCTTCAGCCACATGAACTCGCGCCAGGTGGCCGAGATGGGCGTGGCACGCACCTTTCAGAATCTGTCACTGTTCAAGGGCATGAGCGTGCTGGACAACATCATGACCGGGCGCAACCTGCGCATGAAGACCAACCTGTTCCAGCAAGCCCTCCGCTGGGGCGCGGCCGAGCGCGAGGAGAGCCAGCACCGCGAGTCGGTCGAGAAGATCATCGACTTCCTCGAGATCCAGGCGCATCGCAAGACCCCCGTCGGCCGCCTGCCCTATGGCCTGCAAAAGCGCGTCGACCTGGGCCGAGCCTTGGCGATGGAGCCGCAGGTGCTGCTGCTCGATGAACCGATGGCCGGCATGAACGTCGAGGAGAAGCAGGACATGAGCCGCTTCATCCTCGACGTGAACGACGAGTACGGCACCACCATCGTCCTGATCGAGCACGACATGAGCGTGGTGATGGACATCTCAGACCGCGTTGTCGTGCTCGACTACGGCAAGAAGATCGGCGACGGCACGCCCGACGCGGTGCGGGCCAATCCCGACGTGATCAGCGCCTACCTGGGGACCTCTCACTGATGGGCGCCTTTCTCGAAACCGTCTTCGGCGGCTTGATGAGCGGCATGCTGTATTCGCTCGTCGCGCTCGGCTTCGTGCTGATCTTCAAGGCCAGCGGCGTCTTCAACTTCGCGCAGGGCGCGATGGTGCTGTTCGCGGCCTTGGCCATGGCCCGCTTCTCGGAGTGGTTCCCGGAGCTGCTGGGCTTCGACAGCAAGCTGCTGGCCAACCTGCTGGCTTTCGGCGCGGCGCTGGTGGTGATGGTTGGCGTGGCTTGGCTGATTGAACGCCTGGTGCTGGGCAAGCTGGTCAACCAGGAAGGCATCACCCTGCTGATGGCCACCCTGGGCGTTGCCTACTTCCTCGACGGTCTGGGCCAAACCATCTTTGGCAGCGCCATCTACAAGATCGACATCGGCCTGCCCAAGGACCCGATGTTCCTGCTCGAGAGCACGTTCCCCGGTGGCATCCTGGTCAACAAGGAAGACCTCTACGCGGCGGCCATCGCGGCCGCGTTGGTGGTGGCCCTGAGCCTGTTCTTCCAGAAGACGTCCACCGGACGCGCCCTGCGCGCCGTGGCCGACGACCACCAGGCCGCCCAGAGCATCGGCATCCCGCTGTCGCGCGTCTGGGTCATCGTCTGGAGCGTGGCCGGCTTCGTGGCACTCGTGGCCGGCATGATCTGGGGCAGCAAGCTGGGCGTGCAGTTCTCGCTCAGCGTGTTGGCGCTCAAGGCCTTGCCGGTGGTGATCCTCGGTGGCCTGACCTCGGTGCCTGGCGCCATCATCGGCGGCCTGATCATCGGCGTGGGTGAAAAGCTGTCGGAGGTCTATATCGGCCCCAGCCTGGGCGGTGGCATCGAGATCTGGTTCGGCTATGTGCTGGTGTTGCTGGTGTTGCTGGTGCGGCCGCAAGGGCTGTTCGGCGAGAAGATCATCGATCGGGTCTGAGCATGATCTACAGAGAAAACGGTCAGTTCAAGACCACCTACCGCAGCGACAGCCAGGTCTTCCCGATCGCACAAGACCGCATCGGCATCTGGCTGCTGCTGGCCTTTGCCGTCATCGGTGTGCCCCTGCTGGCCGACGAATACATGTTTCGGGCGATCTTGATCCCCTTCCTGATCCTGGCCCTGGCGGCCCTGGGCCTGAACATCCTGGTCGGCTACTGCGGCCAGATTTCGCTCGGCACTGGCGCCTTCATGGCAGTCGGCGCCTACGCTGCCTACAACTTCATGGTTCGTGTCGAGGGCATGCCGCTGCTGTTGGCGGTGCTGCTGGGCGGGGGCTGCGCCACCGTCGTGGGCGTTGTGTTCGGCATCCCCAGCCTGCGCATCAAGGGCCTGTACCTGGCCGTGGCCACGCTGGCCGCGCAGTTCTTCACCGACTGGGCTTTCCTGCGCATCTCGTGGTTCACCAACAACTCGTCCTCGGGTTCGGTCTCGGTGTCCAACCTGAACCTCTTCGGCATCGTCCTCAACACGCCGCTGGAGAAGTACCTGCTGTGCCTGGGCTTCTTGATCGTGTTTGCGCTGGCCGCCAAGAACCTGGTGCGCGGCCGCATCGGGCGCGAGTGGATGGCCATCCGTGACATGGACGTGGCCGCCGCCGTGATCGGCATTCGCCCGGTCCACGCCAAGCTCAGCGCCTTCGCCGTCAGCTCCTTCATCGTCGGCGTGGCCGGCGCTCTGTGGGGCTTTGTGCACCTCGGCTCGTGGGAGCCGGCGGCCTTCTCGATCGACCGCAGCTTTCAGCTGCTGTTCATGATCATCATCGGCGGCCTGGGCTCCATCATGGGCAGCTTCTTCGGCGCTGCCTTCATCGTGATCCTGCCGATCTTCTTGAACCAGGCCCTGCCGGCGTTGGGGGCCCTGGTTGGCGTGAGCATCAGCACCGCCACCGTGGCCCACACCGAGTTGATGATCTTCGGCTCGCTGATCGTCTTCTTCCTCATCGTCGAGCCGCATGGCCTGGCCCGGCTGTGGTCGATCGGCAAAGAGAAGATGCGCCTGTGGCCCTTCCCGCATTGAGTTTCGACGTGTTCGGATGGCCGACGGGCCGCCTGATCTGATTAGCACTGACGAGTGCGTTTGACATGTTCCACCTCTGGAGGCAATGACCCATGAAGTTCCAATCGATCGCGCTGGCGGCCATGTTGGCGACGCTGAGCAGCCTGACCCCGTCCGCGGCCCTGGCCCAGGAAAAGGTCCAGTTCTTCCCCAGCCTGACCGGCCGCACCGGTCCGGTGGCACCCAACGCCACGCCCTTTGCCAACGGCTATGCCGACTACATGAAGCTGGTGAACGCCCGCGGCGGCATCAACGGCGTGAAGACCCTGGTGGAGGAGTGCGAGACCGCCTACGCCACCGACCGCGGCGTGGAGTGCTACGAGCGACTGAAGGGCAAGCATGGTGGCGCCACCGTGTTCCAGCCGTTGTCCACGGGCATCACCTTCGCGTTGACGGAAAAGATACCGACCGACAAGATTCCGATGATCACCTCGGGTTACGGCCGCAGCGACAGCGCCGACGGCGGCGTCTTCAAGTGGAACTTCCCGCTCATCGGTCACTACTGGGTGGCCGGCGACACCGTGCTGCAGCACATCGCCAAGAAGGAAGGCGGCTGGGACAAACTCAAGGGTAAGAAGATCGGCGTCGTCTACCACGACAGCCCGTTCGGCAAAGAGCTGCTGCCCATCATGCAGGAGCGCAGCAAGATGTACGGCTTCGAGCTGCAGTTGCTGCCCGTGCCAGCGCCCGGTGTCGAGCAGAAGGCCATTTGGCTGCAAGTGCGCCAGCAACGGCCAGATTTCGTCGTGATGCAGACCTGGGGCGTGATGACCGCCACGGCCATCAAGGAAGCCGTGGCCACAGGCTACCCGCGCGACAAGATGTTCGGCACCTGGTGGAGCGGCGCGGAGCCCGATCTGCGCGATGTCGGTGCAGCCGCCAAAGGCTACAGCGCGGTGATGATGCAGCACGGCGCCGAGCCCGATGCGCCGGTGGTCAAGGAGATCCTGGCCAAGGTGCACGACAAGGGCCAGGGCACCGGGCCGAAAGACGAAGTCGGCCAGGTGCTCTACATGCGCGGCGTGGTCGGGGCGATGCTGGCCGTCGAGGGCGTGCGTTCGGCGCAGGAGCGCTTCGGCAAGGGCAAGGTCATGCTCGGCGAGAACGTGCGCTGGGGCTATGAGAACCTGAACCTGACACAAGCCAAGCTCGACGCCCTGGGCTTCAAGGGCGTGATGCGGCCAGTGTCCACCAGCTGCTTCGACCACATGGGCTCGGCCTGGGCGCGCGTGCACACCTGGGACGGCGCCAAGTTCACGTGGTCTTCCGACTGGCTGCAGGCCGACGACCAGATCATCAAACCGCTGGTCAAGGCCTCGGCCGAGAAGTACGCCAGCGAGAAGAAGATCGAGCGCAGGACCTCGGCGGACTGTCAAAGCTGAGCTTCGCTCAGCTTTGGCGGATTGCCATTTCGTGTTTGCACCCCCCGCTGCGCGGCCCCCGCCAAGCGGGGGCAAGCGGCCGGGCGAATAACCCGGCCGCGTGAGCGAAGCCCAAACAGCCATGTCGAACATCCTGCTCAATGTCAACGGCATCGAGGTCATCTACAACCACGTCATCCTGGTGCTGAAGGGCGTGAGCCTGCAGGTGCCCGAAGGGGGCGTGGTGGCGCTGCTGGGGGGCAACGGTGCCGGCAAGACGACGACCTTGCGTGCCGTGAGCAATTTGCTCGCGGGTGAGCGCGGCGAAGTCACCAAGGGCAGCATCGAGTTGCGGGGCGAGCGCATCGAGAAGCTGAGCACCTCGGAGATGGTCAACCGCGGCGTGATCCAGGTCATGGAGGGCCGGCACTGCTTTGCCCACCTGACCATCGAAGACAACCTGATGACGGGGGCCTACACACGCAAGGATGGCAAGGCGGCCGTGGCGGCCACGCTGGAGAAGGTCTATACCTACTTCCCGCGCCTGAAGACGCGGCGCACATCGCAAGCGGCCTACACCTCGGGCGGCGAGCAACAGATGTGCGCGATCGGCCGCGCCCTGATGGCCAACCCGACCATGGTGTTGCTCGACGAGCCCTCGATGGGCCTGGCGCCGCAGATCGTCGAAGAGGTGTTCGAGATCGTCAAGGACCTGAACCAGCGTGAGAAAGTGACCTTCCTGCTGGCCGAGCAGAACACCAACATGGCCCTGCGCTACGCCGACTACGGCTACATCCTGGAGAGCGGCCGCATCGTGATGGATGGCCCAGCCGCGGGCCTGCGCGAGAACGAAGACGTCAAGGAGTTCTACCTCGGCATGGGCGGCGGCGATCGCAAGAGTTACAAGGACGGCAAGAGCTACAAGCGGCGCAAGCGGTGGTTGTCTTGACCCACCCCCGATGCGCCTTCGGCGCCTCCCCCTCAAGGGGGCCACGCCAGCGGCCGGGCAAAGCCCGATCCGCGGCGCGCGCTTGCAAGCACGCCGCGAGACGTGGCAGGCATGGTGAGCTGGCAGAGTTGCGATGAGCGCCAACGACGACAGCTTTGGCTTTTCGCCGCCGCCGTTCAAGGCAGCCGATGCGCTGCTGAGCTTGAAACGCCAGTTGCGGGACTTGAAGCTGGCCGAGCGCGGCCCGGGGTTCGAGCAGCGCGGCAAACGGGTGCTCGAACTGGCTGTCGAGGGCGAGGCCATCCAGGCCAAGCTGGCGCGGCGCCTGGCGCTGACACCGGAGTGGGACCGGGTGGCGGTGACATCGGCGGCCGATCAGCGCAAGCTGGTCGATGAAATCAAGAAGCGCCTGGCGCACTGGGAGCATGACGAGTGAAGCACGAGCACTACGACGCGCTGGAGACGCGCGACCCAGCGGCTCGCGAAGCGGGTCTGATGGCCGCGCTGTCCACGCAGATCGCCCACGCGCAAGCCAGCACCGTGGTCTACGGGAGCATTCTGGCCGGCGTCGATGCCGCGTCGGTCAGCAGCCGCGCTGCCCTGGCCCGGTTGCCGGTGACGCGCAAGCACGAGTTGCTCGAACGCCAGCAGGCCGCCCGCCTGGCCGGTGCCGAGCCCTTCGGCGGCTTTTCCACGATTGGTTGGCGTGCGCTCGGCTCGCTGCGCCGTGCGCAGCGCGTGTACCAGTCACCCGGCCCGATCTACGAACCAGAAGGCATGGCCACCGACTACTGGCGACTGGCCCGGGCGCTGCATGCCGCAGGCTTGCGCGCCGGCGACCTGGTGCACAACTGCTTCTCGTATCACCTCACGCCCGGCGGCTTGATGATGGAGTCGGGCGCGCTGGCGCTGGGCTGCACCGTGTTCCCGGGCGGCGTCGGCAACACCGAGCTGCAACTGCAGGCGATGACGGAGTTGCGGCCCGACGCCTACATCGGCACGCCGAGTTTTCTCAAGATCCTGGTCGACAAGGCCGCGGAGTCTGGCACCGCCATCGGCTCGCTGAAGAAGGCCCTGGTGGGCGGTGAAGCCTTTCCGCCGTCGCTGCGCGATTGGTTGGGCGAGCGCGGCATCCAGGCTTACCAGAGCTATGCCACTGCCGATCTGGGCCTGATCGCCTACGAGACCCCGGCGCGCGAAGGCCTGGTGCTCGACGAAGGTGTGATCGTCGAGATCGTGCGCCCGGGCAGTGGCGATACCGTGGCCGAGGGTGAAGTCGGTGAAGTGGTCGTCACCACGCTCAACCCCGACTACCCCTTGATCCGCTTCGGCACCGGCGATCTCTCGGCGGTGCTGCCTGGCGCCTGCCCGAGCGGCCGCACCAACACCCGCATCAAGGGCTGGCTCGGCCGTGCCGACCAGACCGCGAAGGTGCGCGGCATGTTCGTGCACGCCAGTCAGGTGGCCGAGGTGCTCAAGCGCCATCCCGAAATCGGCCGTGCGCGGCTGGTGGTCGAAGGCGAGATGGCCAACGACCGCATGACCCTGCACGCCGAGCTGGCCCAGGCCGCGCCCGAAGGTCTGACGGAACGCGTAGCCCAGAGCCTGCGCGATGTGACCAAGCTGCGCGGCGACATCGCCTGGCGGCAGCCGGGCCAGCTGCCCAACGACGGCAAGGTGATCGAGGACGCGCGCAGCTATCGCTAGCCGCGGCAGTCGCCTTAAACTGCGCCGATCAGATCCAGGGTGGGGAACAGCATCAAGGCCGATACGAAACGAGCGCCGGGCCGTGCGCCAACGCTCGAGAAACCGAAAGTGACGCTGGGGATGGTGGCCGAACTGGCCGGGGTGTCGCCCAGCACCGTTTCGCGCGTCCTCAACGGCACGGCCGTGGTCAGCGACGATAAACGCAAGGCGATCGACCGGGCGATCGCCCGCGTCGGCTTCGTGCCCAACCCGATGGCGCGCGGCCTGGCCGGCGGTCGCACCCTCAGCGTCGGCGTCGTCACGCAGGCCATCGACAGCCCGTTCTACGGCCTGGCGCTGCGTGGCATCGAAGACATCCTCGGCAACGCTGGCTACAGCCCCTTGTTCGTCAGCGGCCACTGGCACGCCGAGGAAGAAGCCCGCTGCATCGACGTGCTGCGCTCACGGCGCGTCGACGGCATCATCGTGCTGACGGGACGATTGAGTGACCAGGCCCTGCGCAACCACGCCAAGTCGCTGCCCATCGTGGTGACAGGCCGGCGCCTCAAGGCACCCGGGCTGTTCGCACTGGAATTCGACAATTTCGAAGGCGGGCGGCTGGCCACCCATCACCTGCTGGCGCTCGGGCACCGCCAGATCGCCTTCATTGCCGGCGATCCAAAACACCCGGACGCCAACGAACGCCAACGCGGCTACCGTGCCGCGCTCGCGGCGGCCGGCATCGCCTTCAACCCAGCGCTGGTACTGCCGGGGCACTACCACGAGGAAAGTGCACTCAAGGCGGTCGATCGGCTGCTCGACAGCCGCGTGCCTTTCACGGCGATCTTTGCTGCTAATGACCAGATGGCCTTCGGCGCAGCATTGGCCCTGCACCGCCGGGCGATGTATGTGCCCAAGGACGTGTCCCTGGTCGGCTTCGACGATCTGCCCACCGCGATGTATGCCATCCCGCCGCTTTCCACCGTGCATCAGCCGGTGTACGATTTTGGCCGCCTGGCCGCCACGGCCATGCTGCAACTGCTGGCAGGCGAAGCCGTGACGGCAGCTATGCCAGCACCGCGTCTCATCGCGCGCGAGTCCAGCCGCGCACTTGGCTGAGCGCTGATCTCTCCGGCGCAGCACTGCGCCGCCCCCGCACTTACCCTTGATTGACACGTCGGGCGGCTGCCTCTAAAGTTTGAAAGCGCTTTCAGAGTCGACGCGCAAAGAGTACAAAGCAGTTCGGCCAGAAGATCGGATGCGAGTGATGGGGACAGGGGCGATACGACGGCTGACGGTGCTCGGCGCAAGCTGGCTGTTGCTGGCGTGGCCCTGCGCGCAGGCTCAGCAGTCGCTGACCATCGCCGCCTACCCAGCAGTCGACGAAATCGTCAAGTCAGCCATCCCGGCCTGGAAGCGCCTGCACCCGAACGTCGACATCAAGGTCGTCAGCCGGCAGTTCAGCGACCACCACACGGCGATGACAACGGCGTTATCCACTTCTTTCTACTTGCCCGACGTGATGGCGCTCGAAGTGGGCTACGTCGGCCGCTTCGCCCAAGGCGGCGGGCTCGACGACCTGAGCAAGCCGCCCTACGACATCCAGCGCTACCAGTCCCGTTGGGTGGCCTACGCCTTCCAGCAGGCCACCAGCCGTAAGGGGGCGGTGGTGGCAGCACCCACCGATATCGGCCCCGGCACCCTGCTCTACCGCACCGACATCCTGGCCAAGGCCAGCGTCAGCGAGGCGGATATGACAGGCTCCTGGGAGGGCTACGTCGCCACCGGAGCGAAGATCAAGGCGGCCACCGGCGCCTACCTGATGGCCCATGCGCGCGACATGAAAGACATCGTCATCCGCACCGGCATCCAGCCCGGCGAGGGTCTGTACTTCGACAGCAAATCCAACGTGCTGGTGAACTCGCCGCGTTTCGTGCGCGCGTTCGAGCTGGCGCGCAAGGTGCGCCAGGGCAAGCTCGACGCCAAGGTCAGCGCCTGGTCGAGCGAGTGGACCGAGGGCTTCAAGCGCGGCACCATCGCCACCCAGATGACCGGTGCCTGGCTGGCTGGCCATTTGAACAACTGGTTGGCGCCGAACACCAAAGGCCAGTGGCGTGCCGCGCAATTGCCCGAAGGCGCCTTCGCTGCCTATGGCGGCACCTTCTTTGCCGTACCGCGCGGCACCCCTGCCGCGCACAAGCCGCTGGCCTGGGATTTCATCAAACTGATGACACTCAACCGCGATGTTCAGCTCAGCGCGTTCAAGTCGCAGGATGCCTTCCCCTCGCTGCTGGAGACGTACGACGACCCCTTCTTCGAGCGACCGATCGATTTCCTCGGAGGACAAGATGCGCGGGTCGGCTGGCGCACTGCGGCCAGACGCATCACGGCGGTCGAGGTGCACAAACAGGACGCCTTCGCCAGCGAAGTGATCGACACCGAGCTCGACAAGGTGCTCGACCGCGGCAAGGACATCAAGACCGCACTGACCGACGCCGAGCGCCTGCTCAAGCAACGCGCCTTCCGCTGAGGCCCGACGCGCCATGAAACTGCCCGCCGCCCTGCGTTTGTCGCCGACCCTGGCGCCTTACGTGTTCCTGAGTCCGTTCGTGATCCTGTTCGCGGTGTTCGGGGTGTTTCCGCTGTTCTTCTCTCTCTACCTGGCGTTCCAGACCTGGGAGCCCACCAGCGGGCTGGGGGCGATGGAGTTCGTCGGCCTGGGTAACTTCGCCTTCGCGCTGCAGGACGAGTGGTTCTGGAAGTCACTGAAAAACACCGCCTGGCTGGCCCTGGCCTCGGGCGTGCCGCAGCACCTGGTGGCGATCCCGCTGGCGGTCTTCATCCATACCTCGTTCAAGAAGATGCGCAATGGTGTGGTCGGGGCTTACTTCATGCCCTACATCACCTCGACAGTGGCGATCGCGATCCTGTTCAGCTCGCTGTTCTCGACCGACTACGGCCTTATCAACGTCGGTATCAATGTGCTCAGCCAGGTGCCCTTGCTGGGCGGGTTGATGCCCGCCAACCCGGTCGACTGGCTCAACGACCCCGACAACATCAAGCCCGCGATCTCGATGATCGTGTTCTGGCGCTACGTCGGCTTCAACGTCGTGCTCTACCTGGCCGCGCTGCAAACCATTCCGGCCGACATCTACGAGGCCGCGACGATGGACGGCGCTGGGCGCCTGCAGCAGTTCTTCTACATCACGCTGCCGAGCCTGAAACCGATGATCTTCTTCGGCGTCACGCTGTCCATCATCGGCGGCCTGCAACTGTTCGAAGAACCCTTCATCCTCACGGGGGGTCGAGGCGGCTCCGACCAGTCGGGCATGACGACCGCGATCTATTTGTACCGGATGGCCTTCGACTTCAACGACTTCGGCGCCGCCAGTGCGATGTCGTGGCTGCTCTTCATCCTGGTGGCGGTACTCACCTGGCTCACCAACCGCGCCTTCGCGCCGCGCAAGGGGACCACGTGAACTCAGATCGCCTGGCCCCCTGGGCCGCCTACGTGATCGTCGGCGTCGGCGCGCTGATCATGCTGGCGCCCTTCTACTTCATGTTCGTGTTCGCCACGCATTCGCGCACCGAGATCTTCAGCCTGCCGCCGCCGATGTTCTTCGGCGACGACTTCTTCGCCAACCTGAAGATCCTGACCGACAAGATGCCGTTCTGGCGCAACCTGGGCTGGAGCCTGTATGTCGCGCTGGCCTCGACCGCGCTGACGCTGCTGTTTTGCTCGATGGGTGGCTACGCCTTCGCGCTGTTCGAGTTCAAGTTCAAGAACGCCTTGTTCGGTCTGGTGCTGGGCACCATGCTGCTGCCCTCGTTCATGAACATGATCCCGACCTTCATGATCATGGACACGCTGGGCTGGATCGACCAACCCAAGGCGCTCTACATCCCTGGCGCGGCCAGTGCCTTCGGTATTTTCCTGATGCGCCA
>JANNFB010000095.1:0-5402 GCA_031379365.1 Burkholderiales bacterium | reverse complement strand
CCAGTTCCTCGTCGCTCAAGTTGGGGGGCGCCTCCAGCGCAGCCAGTTCATCCAGCATTTCGGGCGTGGGCACGGCGTTGCCGAGCAGCACGTCTTCGAAGCTGGCGTGGGCCGCCACTCGCTCCTCATGGTCCACCGGCGAGGGATGCACCGCCGCCGGTGCGAGGGCCGGGATCTTGGCTGCGGCGAGCTCGAGCTGCTCGTCGATCAGTTTGTTGAATTCGCCCTCGGGCGGTGGGGTGTCAGGAGTGTCGGGGGTCATGGTGAGTTGCAGCCGCGCTTAGGCATGAGCGTCGTGCCACCATCGTCAGGCCCGGCGCAGTGCCCGTCTGTGCGGCAGCGCACCCCCAACGGGTCTTGGACCCGCTCAGCCCAGGGTGTCGAGCAGCGAACCGGTCATCCGGTCTTGCGCGCGGAAGACCGCCAGGTTGGCGAGGAAAGCATTCTTCTCCTGGAGCTGATCGACCACATCCGCCTCGAGCGAGTGGCCCGGTTGCGGCGCCTGGCGCAGCGCGGTGACAACGCCACCCGCCGCCTCGGCGCCCTGCACCGCTTGCTGGCGACGAAACCCTGCCGTGTTCAGGTTGGCAATGTTGTGCGCCGAAGCCTGCAGGCCGAGTTGCGCGGCAGACATGCCCGACAGGGCGATGGCAGAAGTCGAATTCATTGCGGGCGCGCCAGTGAAGAAAAGGCGCCCGAAGGCTAGCGCATCGAAAGCCGTTTGCGCGTTCGGGCGCGTGTAAGTGACGCTTTCGTCGAACTTGTCACGCTGGCGGTGCGCAGGACTGACCCGCACCGAATGAAAAACATCCGCTACCCCACCGCCACGCTGAACACCCGCCCATCATCGAGCAGCGCCGCCACGCCCTTCCCGCCCGGCAGCGCGGCCGTCATCGCCACACGCGCGGGCAGCGGCACATTGGCCACCTCGGCCCACGCCGCGTTGGCGTCGAGCACGCGCAGAGCCAGGCCGTTCTGTTGCGGCAGCACGAGCAGCGGGCCCAGCCACAGCGACAGATCGAGCTCGCGCGAGCCGATGCGGTGCGTGCTGACGTTGTGCGCCACCGTGCGGGCCTCGAGGCGCTGCCCTTCGACGCGGTACTCGTGCAGCACGCCGCCGATGTGCGGCGTGTGCACCGCCAGCAGGCGCGTGCCGTCGGTGCTGGGCGCCATCCAGCGGTTGGGCGTGCCCAGCGGCTCACCCAGCGCGGTCCACTGCAGGCGCCGCGGTTGCGCGGGGTCGGCCGCCACCAAGCCGAGCTGTCCGCCCAGCGGGCCGGCGCGCACCGTGAGCAACGCAGTGCCGCGGCCCAGCGCCACCAAGCGCGGCGCGATGTCTTCGAGCACATGGGGGGCCGGCAGCACCAGCTCGCGCATCAACTCCAGGCTGTGGCGTTCGAGCCAGAGCACGCGCGTGGCCTCGACGCCGTCGCCCAGCACGCCGTGGGTGTAGCGCTGGCTGTCGGGCCCGGCCAGCAGCACCAGGTGGCCGCCGTCGCCGCGCGCATCCAGATCGGCCTGCAGCGGCCGCGCGTCGGGCAGCACGGCGTCGGCCGAGCGCGCCACCGCTGTCCAGGCCTGGCCGGCATCGGGCTCCAGGCGCAACACCTGGTGGTTGCCCACCGCCACGCCGATGACCGCCAGCGGCAGCACCAGCAAGCCAGCGTGGGGCGCCAGCGTATCGCGCGGGCCGCGCTGCACGCGGCCGCCCTCCAACACCCACAGCCCGCCATCGGCGTGGCGCGCGGCGATGCGGCCGTGGCCCGTGGCCAGCGGCGTGAGCGGGTCCAGCCCGTCGCCGAGCTTGATGGCTGCGGCGCCGCTGGCCGACAGCGCCC
This sequence comes from Burkholderiales bacterium, assembly GCA_031379365.1. Taxonomy (GTDB): domain Bacteria; phylum Pseudomonadota; class Gammaproteobacteria; order Burkholderiales; family Burkholderiaceae_C; genus CADEEN01. The sequence continues at coordinate 3,564 of JANNFB010000095.1, read as the reverse complement.
ACAGCGCGCCGCTGGCGCCCACCGCAAGCAGGCCGCTCGGCCCGCCGGCGCGGATTTGCCGCAGCGGCTCGGCGGCCGGGAGGCTGCGCGCGGCCCACGCGGCATGCGCGGGCACAGCGGCTGACAGCCCGGCGGCCAGCGCCAGCCACTCGCGTCGCGACACGCCTCGGCGCACCCCTCGCGGTGCCGGCGTGTCAGCGTGGGCGGCGGCTGTTGGCAATAGTCCAGTCATAGGGCGTGAAGCGAACGGTGAAATCAAGCGGCGCGGGCTGCGGCGCGTAGCGGTTGGCGTAGGCCAGCAGGCTGGCGGCAGGCTGCGGCACGAAGTCTTCGGGGTAGAAATCCAGCAGCGCGCTGAGCCAGACGGTGCGCGTGGCGGTGTCGATGCGGAAATTTTCAGGGCGCGCAAAGAAGGCCCGCGTCTCGCGCTCGAGTTCGGCCTCCAGCGCCGCCGCGCTGAAGGGCGTGCGCGGCAACACCGGGCACGCCACGGCGGAGCAGTTGAGCGCAAAGTGCACCCGCGGGTCATTCAGGCTGCGTGTGTCGGGCCGGATCACGTCGTTCTCGAAGCTGCGCAGCGAGATCGGCTGGCCGCCCACCGTCACCTTGCGCAGCACGAAGAAGCTGACCTTGTTCCAACCGGCATGCGTGGCCGGTATGCCGCTCTGCAGCACGTTGAACATCGACAGCGCGTTGTACGCATTGATCATGTGCGCCAGCCGCTCGCGGCCCGGTGGCAGGCTGGCCAGCGGAGTGTCGGCCACATGGCGCACATAGCGATCGAGGTCTGTGCGGTTGCGTGCCAGGGCTTCGAAATCCACCTCGCCGCGCTCGTTGACAAACCCTCCGAGCACGCGCGCCCAGGCTTCTTGCGCGGCCTGTGGCGTGGGTGTGGGCACAGCGGGGGCAGGCACCAAGGTGGAGCAGCCCGCCAGCAGCGCCACGGCCATGAGCACCGCCCCCCTGCGCAGCCAACGGCTCATGGCGCGGCGCCCAGCTCATTGCGCGGTGCACGCCGCACTTGCGCTTGCAGCGCGACCGCACGGGGCCGGCCCTTGAGCCACTTGATGGGAAAGCTGGTCACGGCAGTGGCACCGGCTGTTTGTGGATTGCCCGCACGCAGCGGCTGCCACAGGCCTTGCGCTGTTTGCAGCGGGCGCAGCAGGTAGGCGTCGCGCTGGGCGTTGTAGGCGCACATGCTGAGCGGGCCGTCTTGCGTGACGGCCATGAACACGCAGGCTTCCACGCGCTCGGCGTCGAGGTTGCAGGCGTCCATGAAGTTGTGGGTGAACAGCGTGAGCTTGTGCACCCGCCCACGCGCGGCGAGCAAGTCTTGCCGCATGCGCCAGGCCAACGCCAGGGCCCAGCGCAGCGCCGCCAGGCTCAGCGCCGGGCGTGCCAGGCCTGCGGCCAGCAGCGAGCGCAGGGCGCGCCACGGGGTGCCGCGGTCGATGCGCAGGTGCGCGGTTTCGCGCATGAAGCGCTGGATGAAGCCCGCATCGGCAAAGGCATCGTGCGCGCGGCCGTTGGCCACCAGCAGCACCGCGCTCTGGTTGCACTCGCGGTGGCCGGCCGCCAGCACATTGAAGCCCAGGCCCGCCACACCCGCCCCTTGCTCCAGGCGCTGCGCCACGCTGTGGTTGCTGATCTGATCGGCCCGCGCCCCCAGCACGCCACGGCCGGTTTCAGCCTGCAGCTGAAACGACGCAAAGCGCACCACATCGGCATGGGCCACGAACCAGGCCGCCAGCATCGGCACATTGGCAAAGTTGCCCTCGTGCACCGTGGTGTTGAAGAACACGCTGAGCGGCAGGCCCCGGGCGCGCTCGACGTACTCAGCGCGCAGCGCATTGAGTTGCTGCTCACTGGCGTAGCCCGCGCGTTGCTGGGTGGTGTCGACATGGAAGGCCACGTCGTTCAGGCCGGCCGCGCAAAGCTCCACCAGCAGCTCACGTGTGGCCTTGATGCCGTTGGTGAGCAGGCAGGGGCGCAGGCCCAGGCTGGCCAGGCGCTGCACGATGGCCACCAGCTCGTCACGCCGGCGCAGCGTGGGCTCGCCCCCCGACACCTGCACATCGGTGCCCGGCCCGTAGTGCGCCAGGATCATGTCGATGCGGCGGTACACCTCATCGAGCGGAAAATCGCGCACCGCCTCGGCCGATTCGCTCAGGTAGCACAGCGTGCAATCGAGGTTGCAGCGTTGCGTGATCTCGAGCGAGACACAGGCCACCGGCCAACGCCGACCCGCCATCTGGTTGGGCTGCCACTGGCCGCTGCGCTGCTGGCGCGCGCGCATGGCGCCCACGGCGTCGGCCAGGGGCGACGCCAAGGGCTGGAAGCGCGCCGGGTTGGCGCCAACGGTCATGAGCGAGATCTCACAGCCGCTGTGTCGGCGCGCGGGCGCCCCGCCTTACATGGGGCAAACCCGACGCTCAGACGGCGCCCGCGTACTCGCCGCGCGCCGGGTAATTCTTGGCCAGCGCGAAATCAATGGCGGCGAGCAGCTCGTCGAAATGCGGCCGCGCGAAGGGCATGGTCTGCACTGCGCCGTAGTACAGCGTGGCGTCAGGGCGCACGATGAACACACCGGGCTCGGCGAACAGGGCGGGCTCTTCGATGCCGATGGAGGTGGTGCCGCGCGAGGTGCTGATGTACAGCCCCCACTCGCGCGCGCTGGGCAGGCCCAGGCCGTAGCCCATGCGCAGGCCCGGCGCGCCGAGCTTGGCGGCCATGGCCTGCGCCCGCTCCTGCGTATCGCTCGACAGCGCAATGACCTTGACGCCGCGCTTGTCGAACTCCGGCTGCAGGCGGCCCAGCTCGAGCAGGTATTTCAGGCAGATCGGGCAATGCAGGCCGCGGTAGAAGACCACCAGCGTGAAGTTCGGCGCTGCGTCGTCAGCCAGCGTGAAGGGGCCATGCGCGAGCGTGGGCACCTGCAACGCAGGCACGGTTTGGCGAGGCATCAACATGGGAGTCTCCGGGGGTGGCGGTCGTGGGGGTGATGGCGCCAACTGTAGGCGCGAATGCTCGTTCGCGTTGGCGCCCGCCCCGCGCTACGGCACTGCACCACCCAGCGCGAACGCCACCGCCGCACGCCACCAACCAGCATCGACCCGGGCCGTCCAGTCGTTGTGGTCGGCACCCTCCAACACCACCAGACGCTTCGGGCCAGCCAGCCCAGCGTGCAGCGCGCGGCCGAAGCGCGCCGGCACGATGCTGTCGTGCTCGGCCACGGCCACCAGCACCGGGCGGTCGAAGGCCGCGAGGCGGGCCTGCGTGTCGTACTCGTCGCGCAGCATCCACTTCACCGGCAGCCACGGGTAGTGGTGCGCGCCGACATGCGCGAGCCGGTCCCACGGCGTGATGAGCAGCAGCCCTGCGGTGAGCTCGCGCTGCTGCGCAGCGGCCGCCGCGGCCACCGCCGCGCCGAGCGATTCGCCCACCAGCAGCAACGGCCCGCCGTACTGGCGGTGCGCGAGCGCCACCGTCTGCTCGGCATCAGCCACGAAGCTGGCTTCGCCGAGCGCCCCCGCGCGCGGGCCGTAGCCGGGGTACTCAGCCAGG
>JANNFB010000050.1:0-3751 GCA_031379365.1 Burkholderiales bacterium | reverse complement strand
GCCGTCGACGATGTGGCCGGTCAGCATGATGTGCTTGTTGACCTCGTAGAACTTCTTGGCCTCGATCGTCGGCAGCGGGTTTTCCTGCGCCTCCACGGTGCCGTTCTGCAGCGCCAGATAGACCTCGGCAAACGCGATCGGTGTCGCGTTGGCGCCGCAGGCTTCGGGCGTGTTGCGATAGATCGGCACGTCGGGCACGCGGATCTTCAAACCCTTCATCGCCGCGCAGTCGAGGATCGGCTTGTTGGCCGTGGTGTGGCGCGCACCGTAGTAGGTGTAGGCGAGGATCTGGATACCGGTTTTCTCGCGGTATCCGTCGATCATTTCCTTGAACACCGCGCTCTTGGAGTAGGCCAGCAGGTGATCGCCGTCGCGGAAGATGAAGGGGTAGTAGGCAATGCCGAGGCGCGGATAGTTGCGCGCGGCGAAGCTCGACCCGCTGATGATCATGTCCACCGTGCCGAGCTGCATGCCTTGGTTGATGTCGGTCTCCTTGCCCAGCGAGCTGGCGGGGAAGACCTGGATGTCGAACTTGCCATTCGTGCGCTTCTTGATCTCCTCGGCCGCCCACACGCTATCGGTGTGGTAAGGCTCGCTGGTCTCGTACACATGCGCCCACTTCAGCTTGGTCTGTGCGGCCACCGGGAAGGCCAGCGCGACCACTGCGGTGGCCAAGAGGGTCTTCAACATCGTGCGTTTCATCGCTTGTCTCCTTGTTGTCAGGGTCAGGGGTTGGGAACCAGTTGCACCTTGGTACTGCGGGCTCTGTCGAGCGCCAGCTCGAAAGCCTCTTGCGCGCGCGACAGCGGCAGTTGCGCGCTGATGAGGGGCCGGACATCGACGCGGCGGGTGCGGATCGCCTGCACCGCCAGGTCGAACTCGCCGTTGGCGCGGAAGGCGCCGACGTAATCGAGTTCACGCGCCATCACGCTGTTGGCTGGGAAGGGCAGCTCGGCCGGCAGCGTGCCGACCTGCACGACGCGCCCGCCGCGCTGCACGGCCGCCAGGCAGGTGGCCAGCGCAGCCGCGGCGCCGGCGGCTTCGAGGGCGATGTCGAAACGATCGGTCAGCGATGCCGCATCGCTGTCGCTGCGCACCGCTGCGTCGGCGCCCACGGTGCGCGCCATCTGCAAGGGGCGGTCGGCGATGTCGGCCACCACCACTTCCGCCGCGCCGCCCAGGCGCGCCGCGATCACGCACATGCAGCCTATCGTGCCGCCGCCCGTTACCAGCACGCGTTTGCCGAACACGGAGCCGGCGCGCTGCACCGCGTGCAGGCCGATCGACAGCGGCTCGGCGCAGGCGATCTCGCCCAACGAGATGTGGGTCTCGGTGATCGGCGTGAGTTGACGCTCGGGCATCACGAAGGCCTCGGCGAACAGCCCCTGGGCATGCGGGTAGATGCTGGCACTGCCGAGGAAGAACATCTTGCGGCACAGGTTCATGCGCCCGCCGCGGCAGTAGTCGCACTGGCCGCAGGGGTGCGAGGGATCGATGGCGACGCGGTCACTCAACTTGACGCGCGTGACCGATTCACCGACGGCGACGACAACACCCGAGGCCTCGTGCCCCGGCACCAGCGGCTCGCGAACCACGAAGGCGCCGACACGGCCATGCTGGTAGTAGTGCAGATCGGAGCCGCAGATGCCGCCAGCCCCCAGGCGAAGGAGCACGTCGTGCGGGCCGAGTGCGGGCGGCTCGCGCGCCTCGAGTCGCAGGTCGAGGGCGCCGTGGACGGTGCAGGCAAGGGTGGTGGTGCTCATGCGGCTTTCCTGGAGGGTGCGGCGTCGATCCCGGCGGCCGCGAAACGGTCATGTGAGTTGCCCAGGTGGCTGCGCATGGCGGCGCGCGCGCCCGCCACGTCGCCCGCGGCCACCGCCCGGATCACGTTGCGGTGCTCGACCACGGCCGCGCGCCAGCTGCGTGCGCTCTCGAAATGGCGGCCCAGTTGCTCGAACAGCGGGTTGTTGCGCTCGTCGAACAAGTCGGTCACCACGCGCAGCAGCGCAGCGTTGCCACTGGCCTCGGCCAGGGCGAGGTGAAAGTCGCGGTCGCCGCGGATCGGCATGACCCGAAGCGAAATGTCGGCCTCCATGGCTTTGACCGCCGCGCGCAACTTCTTCAACAGTGCTGGTGTGTGCTCTCGCGCGGCCAGGGCCGCCAGCTCGGCCTCGATCAGGGCACGGGCGCGGATGATGTCGAAGGGGCCCAGCGCCGCGTCCACGTCGGCGCGCGGCGAGGTGTCCAGGGACGTGACATAGATGCCCGAGCCCATGCGCACCTCGACCAGGCCTTCGACCTCCAGCGCGATCAGCGCCTCGCGCACCGAAGGCCGCGAGACGCCGAGCTGCGTGGCCAGATCGCGCTCCGGCGGCAGGCGCGCACCGAGCGGGAACTCACCGGCAGCGATCAAACCCCGCACCTGATCGGCGATCTGACGGTACAGGCGTTTGGACTCGACGGCTTGCAGCGGCATCGGTAAGGTGGTCTGACCAATTGGCCCCGGCAGTGTCGCCGCCCCACGCTCGATGGAGGTGCTGGTTTACCCCGGGAAGCAGCACCATTTCGGGACAACTCAGGCCCGCAAACCTACACTCGCCCGCATGCTGCCTGCCGCCGCCGAAGCCAGCGCCGAGACCCCCTCGATCCCCACCGTGCGCCACCTGCGCCAGGTGCTGCTGTGGCCGCTGCGGCTGATCTCCACCGCGCCCGACGATTCCGAGCAACGCCGCGCGCCGTGGCGCCTGCTGCGCGAGATGGGTGCGGGCTCGCCCTGGCGCGAGGAGTCGGACGAATTCACGGGCGACGCCAGCCACTTCCACGAGCGCCACTACAACGAGTTCGTCGCCTTCCTGCCCTATGTGCAGCGCTTCCTCTACGGCGAGGGCCGCTCCGGCCGCGTGGGCGACGAGGAAAGCGAGCGCTCGCCGATGCGCATCTTCCGGCGCCACGACATCGCCGCAGTGCGCGTGCAGCCGCGGCCGGGCGACGCGCCGGTGACGCTGGAGGTGGTGCACATCGACCTGTACTTCTTCTACGGCGTCGACATCGTGCTGCTGAATGTCGAGGTGGCCGGCGACGAGCTGCCGTTGCCGCTGGCCGAGGAGATCATGTACCGCTTCGGCCGCGCCTACCCGGCCGGCTGGTATGCCGACGGCCGGCCGCAGCACAGCCTGACCTCGTGCGAGTGGCTCGACCGCGACGGCCGCGTGCTGGTGGCGAGCGATGCGCGCGAGCGCGACGCCTTCCTGGCCCACGTGGCCGAGCACCGCGCCCCACGCATCGCCGCACATTGGGAGTACGTGCTGGCACCGTTGGTGAATCACCACTCGAGCCAGGAAGGCGCCCTGCGCTTTCGCCAGATCGAGTACTACCGCATGCCGATGATGGCCTACGTGGCCGTCGACGACCCTGCGGCGTTGTCGCGCAGTGACTTCGTGCGCCTGGGCCTGGTCACCGGGGCTGGCGAACAGGCCCCGGCCGGCGACCGCGCCGCGCCGGTAGACGACACCCACCTCGGCGACTTCGAGCAACGCTACTGCTATGACCGCTTCTGGGGCGCTGCGGGCGCCGCGCCGCGCACACGCTATCTGTGCTCGGGTCTGTCACTCGTGGTGGTGGGCGACGCGGCCAACGAGTTCTACCGCTGCCGCACGCGCGGCGTGCTGGCGCAGTTCCGCCACCAGCATTACCTGCTGTTCCTGATCGCCCATTTCCAGAAGGCCACGCTGCTGATGGTGAGCGACCAGCT
>JANNFB010000017.1:0-2785 GCA_031379365.1 Burkholderiales bacterium | reverse complement strand
GTGCTCGGGCGCACCCATCAGCACTTTCACAGCCACGCGCCGTTTTTCACCGCGTTGGCGCAAGACCCCATCCTGGCGCGCGCCCGGCTCATCGCCGAGCCCTGGGACGCTGGCCCCGAGGGCTACCAGGTCGGCCGCTTCCCGGGTCGTTGGCTGGAGTGGAACGACAAGTTCCGCGACGCTGTGCGCCGCTACTGGCTCACGCGCGGCGTGAGCCGCGGTGAGTTCGCGCGCCGCTTCACCGCGTCGAGCGATTTGTTCCATCACGGCCAGCGCAGCCCCTTGTCGAGCGTCAACTTCGTCACTGCGCATGACGGCTTCACCCTGGCCGACGTCGTCAGCTACAGCCGCAAGCACAACCTGGCCAATGGCGAGAACAACCGCGATGGCCGCGATGACGAGCCTGCGGCCAACTTCGGCGCCGGGCCGGGCGACGATGGCCCCAGCACGGACGCGGCCATCCTGCGCAAGCGCCGTCGCGTGCAGCGCGCCATGCTGGCCACCCTGCTGCTGGCGCAAGGCACGCCCATGCTCACCGCGGGTGACGAGATCGGCAACAGCCAGCAGGGCAACAACAACGCCTATTGCCACGACAACGCCCTGGGCTGGATCGACTGGCAGCAAGCCGACGCCGACCTGCTGGCCTTCACCCAGGGCGTGCTCGCCCTACGCCGCGACGAGCCGGCCTTGCGCCACGCGCGCTGGTTCCAGCACGCGCCCTGCGCCGCCGGCGAGCGCAGCGTGGCCTGGCTTACGCCCGCAGGGCCGGCCATGCAGGTGCATGACTGGCATGACGCCGGCCAGCACGCATTCGCCTGCCGCATCGACGCCTCGCCGGCCGATGCGGTGGGCGCGCAGACCGGCTGCTGTCATTTGTTGATCGGCTTCAACCCGGAGACGCAGGCGCAGGCCTTCACACTGCCCCCAGGCGAATGGCAGGTGGCGCTCGACAGCGCCGGCGAGCTGACGGCCGGCACCCACGCATCGCTCACCCTGACCGTCCCCGCGCACGCCCTGGTCGTGCTGCGTGACACCGCTTCAATCGCCAGCCTCACGCCATGAACCTCGACCAACGCGCCAGCGGCGTCTTCCTGCACGTCACCTCACTGCCAGGCCCGCACGGCGTCGGCGATTTCGGCCCCGATGCCTACCGCTTCGTCGACTGGGTGGCCTCTGCTGGCCAGCGGCTCTGGCAATGGTTGCCGACCGCACCGGTCGGCCCCGGCGACTCGCCTTACCAGAGTCCCTCGGCCTTCGCCGGCAGCCCCTTGATGGTGGCGCTGGAGCCCTTGGTGGCCAAGGGCTGGCTCGAAGCCCCGGCCCTGCCGGAGGGTGGCTTCTCCAGCGAGCGGGTCGAGTTCAATCGCGTCATTCCCTGGCGTGACGACCAGCTGCGCGCGGCTGCCGCCGGTTTCGTGGCGCGCGCCACGGCGGCCGATCGCCATGCATTCGACACTTGGCGCGCCGCGGCGGCCGACTGGCTCGACGACTACGCCCTGTTCATGGCCCTGTTCAACGCCCACGGCATGAAGCCCTGGTGGGACTGGGCCGAGCCGCTGCGCCGGCGCGATGTCCAGGCGCTGGCGGCAGCGCGCATGGCGCAGGCCGGCGAGATCGAGTTCTGGTGCTTCGTGCAGTGGTGCTGGGAACAGCAGTGCCTGGCCCTCAAACGCTACGCCAATGACAAGGGCATCTCCCTGATCGGCGACATCCCGATCTATGTCGCCGACAACAGCGCGGACGTCTGGTCACGGCCCGACCTCTACGAGCTCGGTGACGACGGCCTGCCCAGCGTGATCGCCGGTGTGCCGCCCGACGACCTCGGCCCCGACGGCCAGCGCTGGGGCAACCCGCTGTACCGCTGGGATCGCATGGCCACGGAGGACTTCGCTTGGTGGACGGCGCGCGTCAAGCGCGTGCTGGCGCAGGCCGACGTGGTGCGCATCGACCACTTCCGCGGCTTTGCCGGCTACTGGGAGATCCCCGCCAGCTCACCGACGGCCAAGGTCGGCCGCTGGCTGACGGGCCCGGGTCGTCCCCTTTTCGAAGCCATCGAGCGCGGCATCGGCCGTCCAGGCAAGCTGCCCATCATTGCCGAAGACCTCGGCCTGATCACGCCCGACGTGGTCGAGCTGATCGAGGGCTGCGGTTTCCCGCGCATGAAGGTGCTGATCTTCGGCTTCGGCGGCGACGGCACGCACGAGTTTTTGCCGCAGAACTACGCGCCCGCCACCATCGTCTACACCAGCACCCACGACACCGACACCGCGCGCGGCTGGTGGGACAACGCCACCGACGCCGAGCGCCAGTTCGCTGGCGCCTACCTGGCCTGCGACAGCGCCAACGTGCACTGGGCCATGATCCGCGCGGCCAGCAACTCGGTCTCTAAGCTGGCCGTGTTCCCGCTGCAAGATGTGCTGGGCTTGCCGAGCGAGGACCGCATGAACCTGCCCGGCACCTTGAGTGAGCGCAACTGGAGCTGGCGTTTTGGCTGGGCCATGCTCGGCCATGAGCCCGCACGCGTGCTGGGCGTCATCACGGCGGTGAGCGGGCGCGGCTCGATCGGGCTGCTGCGCAACGCTTGATGTGCCTGTGCGTTCAGAAGCGTCCACGTGGCTGTCGCCCTTCGGCCTGTTGTTGACGTTCGCCAGCCCCATCACTTTGTCGTTCTGCGCGTCGCGGCTGGCGCTGTGGGGGGGCGGGGGCCACCGGGGCGGGCGTGGGGTCGCCGCCCCACCGGATGGGGGCGAGGGCCCCGCGGCGGCCCCCAAAAAACCCCCCCCCC
>JANNFB010000010.1:0-1616 GCA_031379365.1 Burkholderiales bacterium | reverse complement strand
CAACAGCACGTGGTGCCGGCTTTGACGGCGCTGCGCACGCTGATCGCCAACGAACTGTTGCCCAAGGCACCCGCGCAAGGCGCGCTGCGCCACTACCCGGGCGGTGAGGCGGTCTACGCCCTCTATGTGCGCCAGCAAACCACCACGTCGCTGACGCCGCAGCAGATCCATGACATCGGCCAGCGCGAGCTGTCGCGCTTGCGCGGCGAGATGGAAGCGGTGATGCCGAGCGTGGACTTCAAGGGCACGTTTGCGCAGTTTGTCGAGCACCTGAACACCGATCCGAAGTTCTTCCACAGCAGCCCCGAAGCGCTGCTGGCCGGTTACCGTGAAACCGCCAAGCGCGTGGACGCCGAACTGCCCAAGCTGTTCGCCGAATTGCCGCGCGCGCCCTATGGCATCCAGCCTATGCCGGCGCACATGGGCGCCAACCGCGCCGAGTACTACAACGGTCCGGCCATCGACGGCAGCCGCGCCGGCTTTTTCTTTGCCAACACCATGGCCTGGCGTAAACGGCCCATCTGGGGCATGGAAACGCTGGTGGCACACGAAACCATGCCGGGCCACCACTTGCAGATTGCACGCGCCACCGAATTGCGCGACCTGCCCAACTTTCGCCGCAGCGGCTTTGGCTACACCGCGTTCAGCGAGGGCTGGGCCTTGTACGCCGAGACGCTGGGTTTCGAACTGGGCCTGTACACCGACCCCTACTCACGTTACGGCCATCTTCAGTGGCAGGCCTTCCGCGCCGCGCGCCTGGTGGCCGACACCGGCGTACACGCTCTGGGCTGGACCCGCCAGCAGGCGATCGACTTCATGGTCGAGCGCACCGGGGTCGAGCGCGACTTCGTCTCCAGCGAGGTCGACCGCTACACCTCGCAGCCGGCGCAGGCGCTGGCCTACATGATCGGCAAGCTGAAGTTCGACGAACTGCGCGACCGCGCCAAGGCCAGGCTGGGCCCGCGGTTCGACATCCGCAAGTTCCACAACGCGGTGCTCGACAATGGCGCGCTGCCGCTGGCCACGCTGGACAGCTTGATCGACGAGTGGATTGCGCAGCAGATCGCTGGGCCCGCGGCTGGCCCCGGCTGAGCGGTCCTGCGGCAGGCGCCGCCGCAGGGCCTCGACAGCGCCCGCCGTTCGTGCGCAGACCACCGAGCCCACCCAGACCGGGCGCTGGATTAACCGCTGAAGTGAACTCATCGCAAACCCTGTAGCGGTGCGCGCGCTGGCGTTCTACTGTGCGAGCCGCAGGGGTGGGCGTTGGCCAGCGAAAAGAGCCGGCAGTTCACGGCGTCCGATCCCGACGGCAACCCCATGGGCCTGCCCGAGGCCCGCACAGGAGACGAGACGATGAAAAGCCTGCGTTCGTGGTCGACCGCTGCCTTGGCAGCCGTGCTGTTCCCGCTGGGCGCCCCCGTGGTGGCCAAACCTGCCGATCCAGCCGCGCCTTCGGCGATGACGGTCAAGCTCAGTGTGCTGTCGAGTGCGCCGCAATGGGTCTCGGGCGGTGACGCCCGCATCCATGTGCGTGCCGCGCCCGGCCAGCGCGACAAGCTGGTGTTCCTGCTCAACGGCCGCCCGCACGCGGTTGCCATGAAGGAGGTCGCCGATGG
>JANNFB010000374.1:0-13336 GCA_031379365.1 Burkholderiales bacterium | reverse complement strand
CCACAGCGCGTTGTTGCTCACTCGTTGCGTGCTGTAAGCACGCCGCCTCGTTCGCGCCTAGCTCTGTGGCCTGCCGCGGCCCGGCGCGAGTCCTCCGATAGCGTTAACAGGCCCTAGGCTCGTTGCAGATGCTGCTCGAGTTGCGCCATCACCGCCTCGAGCGTTGGCACCTGCCCCTTGCCGCCCAAGCTGGCCACCGCGCCTGGGCCTGTGATGCCGGCCAGACCCGGTTCGTGATCGCAGTAGATGCCGATCGTCGGCTGGCCGAAGGCGGCCGCCAAGTGCGAAAAGCCCGTGTCCAGCCCAATGACCTGGCGCGCCTGACCGAGCACGGCGGCCATGTCAGCGACCTTGAGGAAAGGCGGCACGCGCCCTGCACAACCTGCCGCAATGCGCTCGGCGCGCAGGCGCTCGTCCTCGCTGCCCCAGACCACGACGGGCGTCAGGCCGGCCGCCAGCAGACGCACACCGAGCGCGGTCCAGTGCGCCTCCGGCCACAGCTTCTCGACCCGGCTGGCGCAGGGGATCAAGGCCGCGCTGGGCGCGCCGACCTGCCACGCGCCGGCCGGCGCCCGAATGCCGAAGTCCGGCGCCGTGCCGGGCATCGCGTAGCCCATGAGCGCTGCCATGAGACGGCGGTTGCGCTCGACTGCCTGCAGGCTGCGCGGCACCGCAGCCCGCTGGCGATAGAACAACGCCGCCAGCGGCTCGCGGATGCTGGCGCGGTCGTAGCCTGCCACCGGCCCACGTGCCTGCAGCGCCCACAACGCGCTCTTCAGCAAACCTTGCAGGTCCAGCACCAGGTCATAGCGCTCGCGCTTCAACTCGAGCCGCAGCGCAGCGATCGCAGCCTGCGACTCAGCGGACCACAAGCGCTTGCGCCACTTGCGCCAGGCCAAGGGCAGCACTTTCTGGACGCCCGGATGCAGGCCGGGGATGGCGGAAAACGGCGCTTCGACCAACCAGTCGACCTGAATGCCCGGGCGGGCGTCGCAGAGATCGGTGACTGCCGGCAGCGCGTGCACCACATCCCCCATCGAGGAGGTCTTGACGACGAGAACGCGCGTCACACCAGGCGCCCTTTGACAGCCATCCGAGCCGATGCAACCCCGTGGTGGCGCGCGGTGCGCCCGCAGCGGTTCACCCGGCTCTCAGCGCCGAGCCTTGGCTTCAGCCACCAGCACCGGATTGAAGCGCGGATCGTTGTACATCTTGAACTGGCGGTACACCTTGAAGTAGGCCCGTCCGGCCTGCGCATCGCGCAGCAGTTCGTCCAGGCACTGGCCCAGATCGTCGCGCTGCTGTGCCAGTCGCGCCAGCTTGATCCGGCTCGCATCGAGGTGGGCCGCATCGACATCGCTGCGCTCCGTCTGCGCACGCATGGCGTGAACCTTCAGGGCCATGATCGACATGCGGTCGATGATCGAGCCAGCCGTCTCGCTGTTGAGCCGGGCCCCGGCAGACACGGTCGACTGCGGCGCATCGGTGCGCGCGGAGGCGGCGTCGACCAAGCCGAGCGCGATCAAGAGAATCTCATCGCTGCGTTCGGTGGCGTCGTTGCGGGCCTGGTTGAAGCCGTCGATGGCGCGCTTGTTGGCTGCGATGTCGGCATCCGCGACCGTGGTGCGCCGCGCCAGGTCTTCCTCGGCCCAGAGCCGGCAATTGAAGCGATGGTTGGTCTGTACCCAGCGCCACAGACCGTCGTCGCGCGGCGGCGGCTCTTCGGTCGGCCAGCCCGCCGTGGCCAGCAGCTGGTCGTGCAACGCAATCACCTCGGCGGCGGCAGGCAGTAGAGAGCTCATGGTCGGGTGGCAGAATGCAAAGCAGTGATTATCGGCGCTGCAGGCACCCCACCGACACGCCCCACCACCCCCCCCACGCATGCCACCTCGCCCGCTGATCGTTCGCCTGCGCAACTGGGTTGGCGACGTCATTCTGGGCGTGCCGGCATTGCAACTGCTGCAGTCGCATGGCTATCAGCTCCAGGTTGTTGGCAAGGGGTGGGGCCCGGCCCTCCTGGCCGGTGAAGCCTGGCCAGTGCACGTGCGGCCAGCCCGGCTGACCGAACGCGTAGCCCAGTTGCGCGAGCTCAAGCGTCAGGCCGTGGCTGCCGACGCAGGGTTTTCGCGGCGCGAGAACGCCCTGGTGCTCCCCACCTCGTTCTCTGGCGCACTCGAGATGCGCCTGGCAGGGCTGCGGGCGGTTGGCTATGCACAGGAAGCGCGTGGCCTGCTGCTGGCGCGGGCAGAACCCATCACCTACGGGGGCCATGCGCTGACCAGTTATTGGGAGCTGGCCTGCCGCTTCCTGCGCATCCAAGCCGCGGTGCCCACACGCGTCGAACTGCGGACCACTCCGGTCGATCAAGCCAACGCGGACGCGCTTCTGGCCGCGCAGGGCATCCAGCCGGGCTTCGTCGTCCTGTGCCCCTTCGCCGGCGGACAGTTCGAGAAGCAGGACAAGACGTGGCCAGCCTTCCCCGCATTCACGCAACAACTGCGGCAGCAGGGACGCGATCTGGTCGCCTGTCCGGGCCCTGGCGAAGAGGCCATCGTGCGCGACCAGCACCCCGGCGTTAATCTGCTGGCCAATGTCAAGCTCGGTGTCTATGGCGGCCTGCTGCGACGCGCGGCGCTGGTGATCAGCAACGACACCGGGCCGGCGCACCTTGCCGCCGCAGTCGGCACACCCGTGCTGTCGGTGCTCGGGCCCACCAAGCCGGAGCAGTGGGCGCCGTGGGGGCCGCAGGTGCAGATCGTGCGTCGTTGGCCGGACTGGCCCAGCGCCGACGAGGTCGTCGCGCGCACGGCAGTGATGCTCGCAGCCCAAGGCAGCTGAATGGCAATCCACATCGGCCTCGGCCTGGGCCGCGTCAAGCACTGGCGCGACGGCCTGGGCGAGTTCTCGCGCCAACTCGCCATGGCGCTGGCGCAGCGGGCGCCGCAGCTGCGCGACGATTTCTGCTGGCATCTGCACCTGCACCTGCCGCGACGCTGGCACGGCATGTTTGGCGACCAGGTCGGCTACCTCGATACCCATACGACGCAGCGTTGGCTGCACCTGCGCGGGACTCGCTTTGCGCTGTGGCACACGTTGCACCAGCACAACCGGCTGCGCGCGCCCCTGTTCACCGAGCGTCGCATCGAAACCGTGGCCGACCTGAACTTTCTGCACAGCAAGACGCCGGCCAAGATCGAGCGCTACCGACGCAGATTGCAGCGACGCTTGGCAGGCTGCGATGCCGCCGTCGCCATCTCACACTACGTGGCGGGCGATATCGAGCGCGAGCTCGCACCGCGTGTGCCCCTCAGCGCCATCCACATCGGCGCCACCGATCTGACGGCGGCGCCGCAGGAGCCCGTGGCAGGGGTCGGCGAGGCGCCCTTCTTGCTGCACATCAGCCGGATGGCCCCCTCCAAGAACATCGTGGCCTTGCTCGATCTGGCCGCCGCTTGGCCCGAGGAGCGGCTGGTCCTGGCCGGCGCCAGGAGCCCATACACAGACACCGTGCAAGGCTTGATCGCCGCGCGCGGGCTGACCAATGTCAGCGTCCACCTCGACCTCGACGATGCGCACAAAGCCTGGCTTTACAGCCACTGCCGCGGATTCGTCTTTCCGTCCCTGGCCGAGGGCTTTGGCCTGCCGCCCATCGAGGCCATGCATTTCGGCAAGCCGGTGTTCTTGTCGCGGCTGACCTCCTTGCCAGAAGTGGGCGGCACGCTGGCTCACTACTTCGACAGCTTCGACGGCGCTGCGATGCGCAGCGTGATCGAAGCCGGAACAAGGGCAGATGCGGCACCCGGTCGGGCTGAGGCCATCGCGGAGCACGCTCGAGGCTTTTCATGGCAGCGATGCGCGCAGGCGCACATCGCGCTGTACCAGCATGTTCTAAACAATGGCAACAGCATCCGGGCAAGCACATGACGACAGACGACGATGACGCCATGGCCGGCTACGCCACCTGGAAAGAATGGGGCCAGGAAAAGTTCGGCCAGTTCTCGCGCGGCAAGAAGCGCTACTTCACCTGGCACCTCGCCCGATGCCACCCACAGCCGATCTTGCATGCATTGGAGATCGGCTTCGGCAACGGTG
This sequence comes from Burkholderiales bacterium, assembly GCA_031379365.1. Lineage (GTDB taxonomy): Bacteria > Pseudomonadota > Gammaproteobacteria > Burkholderiales > Burkholderiaceae_C > CADEEN01. Next base: position 9,244 of record JANNFB010000374.1, on the reverse strand, counting down.
CGTTCATGGGCTTTGCCAACGCCAGGGGCATCACCATCGTGGGAACAGAGATCCAGGACGAGTTGCGTCAACGCGCAACCGCGGCTGGCTTTGCGGCGTTTGCGTCCGTCGACGACGTGCCATCCAACATGCGGTTCGATCTGATCGCCGCATTCGATGTGTTCGAGCACATGCCGCAGGAGAGCTTGATTCCGCTGTTCAAGGCCCTGGCGTCGAAACTGCAACCTGAGGGCGTCCTGCTGTGCCGAGTACCGAATGGTGAGTCGCCTTTCGGGCGCGTGTTCCAGCATGGCGACCTGACGCACACCTGCACCTTGGGTCTGTCCAAGTTCAAGCAGATCGGTGGTGCCAGCGGCCTGCGGGTGCAGTGCGTGGGCGAGGCACCCTGGCACGTCACCGCGCGCAACCCGAAACGCGTGCTGCGCGAGTGGCTGCAATGGCTGCTCGAGCGCACGGTGGCTTTCGCCTACCGGCAGAACCCGCGCGCCCTGTCGCCGAACCTGGTTGTTGCCTTCACCAAGACCAAAGGCTGACCCGCTACAGCGGCATCATGTCCGTCGGGCACTCCAGCCCGCCAGCCTGCGTTGTCGACCAGACCTCGCGTTCCTCGCGCGGCACAGTCCGGGTCGGCCAGTCGAAGAAAGCGATGACCTCGTCGCGTCGCGCCAGGGTGTCGGCCGTGCCCAGCTCGATGAGCTCACGCGTGTAGGGCGCCTCGAACAGCAGGTAGCTGGCCAGGGCCGCGCCGCCGCGGGCCTCGCGGCCCTGACCGCCGACACCCACGCCACGCAGCATGGTGCGCACCGGTGCCGGTAGTTTGTCGAGGTGGCGCGCGGCGATGTCGTCCAGGCGCTGGCTCGGCGCGATCACCAGCACGTCGAGTGGCTTGAGCGGCGTGCGCGCGCGCGAAGCCGGGTCGAGCAGGGCCAGGGTGCGGTTGATGCGCTGCGCGCGCTCCACATCCACCGCCAGCGCATCGAGGAAGATGTTGGACAAGGCATGGCCGGCAATCTGGGCCAGGCTGGGGTAGCCCTGGCCCGCCACGTGACGGCCTGCCGGCTCGTTCAAGCGGCCGGCGCCGATCACCAGGATGCGCTCGGCGCCCAGGTGCACTGCAGGCGAGATGGGCGCCGATTGGCGCATCGACCCGTCACCGAACCACTCTGCCCGCCCCGCGTTGTCGAGCTCCACGGCGGGGAAGACGAAGGGGATGGCCGAAGACGCCATCAGGTGCTGCAGGCCGATGGTGGCGGGCACGGCCACGCGCTGCGAGCGCAGCCAGGGCTCGAAGGGCTCGGCGGTCTGACAGAAGGTGACATGGTCGCCGCTGCTGTAGGAAGAGCCGGTGATGGCCAGCGCGCGCAGGTGCCCGTCTCGCAGCAGGCCCGGCAATCGGTCGAGCTGAACGACCTTTTGCAGCAGCTCGGCCAGCGGGCTGTTGTCGAGCAGGGAGCGAGGCCGCGCACGGCGCCAGCGGGCGATCGCCCATCCCACCGTGAGCATCGTGAGCCAGCGCGCACCCGTGCGCACGACGCCAAAGGCATCGGCGCGGTAGACCTGATCGGCACTGAAGTGACGCCAGATGTTGACGACGCCGGCCACCGCCAGGTCGAAACGGTCGGCATGGCAGGCCAATGCGGCGGCATTGATGGCGCCGGCCGAGGTGCCGGTGATGACCCCGAAGGGGTTGTGCCGCGGCGCACCGACTTCCCGGCGGATGCGCGCCACGGCCTTCAGCACGCCGACCTGGTAGGCCGCGCGCGCGCCGCCGCCGGTCAGCACCAGGCCGGTGGTGGCATTGCTGCGCGGGGCGTTCATGCCTGACAGTCTAGGCAGTTGGCGCCTTGCGATGCGCCGATCAGGGCCTCAGAAGTGCGCCAGTTCGTGAACGACTGGCGCGCCCGGCGTCACTCGTAGACGACGGCTGCCCGCCCCTCGTGGGCCAACGTCTTCCAACGTGCAAGGGCTTCGTCGCTGGGCCAGAAGCGCGCCGCATCGCCGAGATCGAGCTCGGCTTGCACCGTCTGGCGCTCAAGGCGCAGGCGAATCGCCAGGCCTTGCTGGGTCTCGCCCTCGTCCGTGGCCAGCTTCCTGGCCGGCCAGGTGCGGATCACATCGGCCACCGGCGGCGCCTTGCCGTTCACGGCCACCGCCAGGTACTTGCCGAAGCGCGCGCGCGCCGCCGGCAGATCCCACAGCTGATTGACGTTCAGGCGCAAGCCGCCGCTGAAGCGGTCGGGTTGCACCTTGCCCTGCACGATCACCAATTCGTCATCGCGCAAACGCTCGCGGTTGGCTTCGAGCAAGTCTTCATTGGCCACCGCCTCGACATACTCGCTGCCGTCATCGAGCTTGAAGATCGCCACCTTGCCGCGCTGGCCATTGACGACACGCAAGTCACCGACGATGCCAGCCAGCAGCACCGGCTCGCGGGTGTCGACCAGGTCGGCGATGCGGCGCTTGGCGAACAGGCGCACCTCGGCGCCGCTCTGCTCGAACAGATGGCCCGAGAGGTAGAAGCCCAGCGCCGACTTCTCCAGCGTCAGCCGCTCCTTGATGCTCCAGGGCTCGGCCGTTATCAGGGCCGGCTCCTGGGTGCTGGCGGCGGGCGAGTCGGCGAAGTCGAACAGACCGCCTTGGTCGGCATGCGCCGCCTGGGTGTCGGCCCAGTCGAAGGCCAGCGAGACGCTGGCCAGCAAGGCCGCGCGTTCCGGGTGCAGGGCATCGAAGGCGCCGGCCTTGATCAGCGCTTCGACGGCGCGCTTGTTGACGCGCTGGCGGTCGACCCGCGCAGCAAAGTCGAACAGGCTGCGGAACGGCCCGCCGCCCTCGCCCGCGCGCTCGCCGGTGCCCTCGCGCGCGGCCACGACGGCCTCGATGGCACCCTGCCCGGTGCCCTTGATTGCACCGAGACCGTAGCGCAAGGACTTGTCGTCGATCGGCTCGAAGCGGTAGATGCCGCGGTTGATGTCGGGTGGGTCGAATCGGATGCCGAATTGCTTGGCATCGTTCAGCAGGGTCTTCAACTTGTCGGTGTCGCCGAGTTCCACCGTCATGTTGGCGGCATAGAACTCGACCGTGCAGTGCACCTTCAGCCAGGCCGTGTGATACGCCAGCAGCGCGTACGCCGCGGCGTGGCTCTTGTTGAAGCCGTAGCCAGCAAACTTCTCCATCAGGTCGAAAACTTCGTCAGCCTGCGGTTCCGTGATGCCCTGGCGCGCCGCACCGTCGCGGAAGATCTGGCGCTGTTTGGCCATCTCCTCGGGCTTCTTCTTGCCCATCGCCTTGCGCAGGATGTCGGCACCGCCGAGTGAGTAGCCGGCCAACACCTGCGCGGCCAACATCACCTGCTCCTGGTAGACGAAGATGCCGTAGGTCTCTGCGAGCACCGGCCCGAGCAGCGGGTGCGGGTAGACGATGGGCTCGCGGCCGTGCTTGCGCGCGCAAAAGCTCGGGATGTTCTCCATCGGGCCGGGCCGGAACATCGCGTTGAGAGCGAACAGGTCTTCGAGCCGGCTCGGCTTGGCGTCGCGCAACATGCCCTGCATGCCGCGGCTTTCGAACTGGAACACGGCCTCGACCTGGGCGTTGGCGAACAGCCGGTACACCGCGGGGTCGTCGAGCGGCAGCTGGTCGTAGTCGAAGTTCTCGCGGCCAGAACGTCGCGCACGCACCAGGTGCTTGGCGTGCTCGAGGATGGTCAGGGTGGCCAGGCCGAGAAAGTCGAACTTGACCAGACCGATGGCCTCGACGTCGTCCTTGTCGAACTGGCTCACCGCCGAGTCGCTGCCGGGCTGTTGGTAGAGCGGGCAAAAGTCGGTGATCTTGCCCGGCGCGATCAGCACGCCGCCGGCATGCATGCCGACATTGCGCACGATGCCTTCGACACGCGTGGCCAGAGCCAGCAGCTCGGCAACCTCTTCCTCGGCGGCCTCGCGGCGGTCGATCTCGGGCTCCTCCTTGCGTGCGTAGATCAAGCCCGGGTCGGGCAGCGCGGGTGGCGTGGGCAGGCGCGCCAGGGTCACTGTCTTGCCCGGCGGGGCGACGATCAGCTTGGCGATGCTGTCGACATGGCCGTAGCCCATGCCGAGCACACGGCCGACGTCGCGCAGCGCGGCTTTGGCGGCCATGGTGCCGAAGGTGACGATCTGGCTCACGGCGTCGCGACCGTACTTGTCCTTGACGTAATCGATCACGCGTTCACGGTTGGCCTGGCAGAAATCGATGTCGAAGTCCGGCATCGAGACCCGCTCTGGGTTCAGGAAACGCTCGAACAGCAGGTTGTAGGCGAGGGGGTCGAGGTCGGTGATCGACAGCGAATAAGCCACCAGCGAGCCCGCACCCGAACCACGCCCCGGGCCGACCGGGCAGCCGTTGGCCTTGGCCCAGTTGATGAAATCGGCAACGATCAGGAAGTAGCCCGGAAAACCCATCTTGACGATGGTCACGACCTCGAACTCGAGGCGCGCTGCATAGCGCGGGCGCTGACGATCGCGCTCGGCACTGTCGGGGTACAGGCGCGCCAGGCGCTGCTCCAGACCGGCCGTCGAGGTGGCGCGGAAGTGCTCCTCGATGGGCACCGGCACACCGTCCACCCGCGGTGTCGGGAAGTCCGGCAGGCGCGGCTTGCCCAGGGTGAGCTGTAAGTTGCAGCGCTGCGCGACTGCCAGCGTATTGGCCAGGGCCTGCGGCAGATCGGCAAACAGCGTCGCCATCTGCGCTTGCGTCTTGAAGTACTGCTCGCGCGAGAAACGCTTGATCCGCTTCGGGCTGGCCAGGGTTTCGCCTTCGGCCACACAGACCCGCGCCTCGTGCGCGTCGTAGTCGTCGGCTTCGGCGAACTGAACCGGGTGCGTCGCCACCACCGGCAGCGCCAGGCGGGCCGCCAGGGGCACCGAGGCGCGCACGTGGGCCTCGTTACTGGCCAGGCCGGCGCGTTGCACCTCGATGAAGAAGCGCTGCGGGAAGGTCGCAGCCAAGCGCCGCGCCAGTTGCTCGGCACGCGCCGGGTCGCCCGCCAGCAAGGCCTGCCCGACCGCGCCGCCATCGGCGCCCGACAGGGCCAGCAAGCCGCCGCCCAGTTCGTCGAGCCAGGCCCACTTCACCAGCGCCTGGGCGCGCTGCGTGTTGCCCGTCCAGGCGCGGGCCAGCAACTCGCACAGGTGCAGGTAGCCCGCGTCGTTCTGCACCAGCAACAACAGACGGCTGCTCTGCTTCTCGCCGCCCGCGGGGTTCTCGGGCTCGAGCCAGATGTCACAACCGATGAGGGGCTTGACGCCCGCCGCGCGGCAGGCGCTGTAAAACTTGACCGTGCCGAACAGGTTGCCCAGGTCGGTGATGGCACAGGCCGCCTGGCCGTCGCTGAGCGCTGCACTGACGGCGTCATCGATGCGCAAAGTGCCGTCGACGACCGAATACTCGGTATGGGTGCGCAGATGAACAAAAGACATGGCGCATTGTAGAGAGCCACCCATCGGCGGCGAGGCAGCGCTGCACTCCTAAAATCGATGTGTGTCGGTCCGCATCCTGAATCTCAGCGCGTATGCCTTCGTCGCGCTCGACCGCCTGGCCGAGCGCCGCATAGCGCTGCACCACCAGGCCCTGGCCAGGCAGCTGAAGGGCACCGTCTTGCTCGCCGAAGAAGGCATCAACCTGGTGATCGCCGGCGTCGAATGCCAGGTTCGGGAGTGGCTGGCCGGCCTGCGCGTGGACCCCCTGCTGGCAGCGCTGCAGGCCAAGGAAAGCTGGAGCGATGCGCAACCCTTTCGGCACCTGCGCGTCAAGGTCAAGCCCGAGATCATCCGCATGAACCAGCCGCAGGTGCAGCCCGCGCTCGGCCGCGCCCCGGCCGTCGATGCCCTGACCTTGCAGCGCTGGCTGTCTGCCGGTGTCGACGACGCTGGGCGCAAGCTGCTGCTGCTCGACACGCGCAACGGCTTCGAGGTCGACGCCGGCGCCTTCGACGGCGCCATCGACTGGCGCCTGGGCAAGTTCAGTGACTTCCCTGCGGCGCTTGCGACGCACCGCGACGAGCTCGCCGGCCATACCGTGGTCAGCTACTGCACCGGGGGCATCCGTTGCGAGAAGGCCGCCCTGGCGATGCGCGAGGCGGGCCTGGAACACATCTACCAACTCGACGGCGGCGTGTTGCGCTACTTCGAGACCGTGCCCGATGCGCCCCACTGGCATGGCCGCTGTTTCGTGTTCGACGAACGCGAGACGATCGGCACCGACCTCGCGCCGCCGCAGGCGGCCTGATCCATGGTGGCCGGCCTGCTGCTGCGCGCCTTTGGCCTGTTGTTGATTGCCAGCTCGATCGCCGTGGCGCTGAGCCGCGCGCCGGATCGGCCGGTGCAAAGCCTGGTGGCCCGCTGGGCGCCGCCGCCGTCAGACTTCATCGAGGTCAAGGGGCAGCTGGTGCATCTGCGCGACGAAGGGCCGCGCAACGACCCCGAACCCTTGTTGCTGCTGCATGGCACGGGCGCCAGCCTGCACACCTGGGAGGGCTGGGCGGCGGCGCTGAAGTCCAAGCGGCGCGTGATCCGCATCGACCTGCCGGCCTTCGGCCTGACGGGCCCCTTTGCCGGGCAGTACGCGCCCGACGACTACCGTGGCGACACCTACGCACGCTTCGTGCTCGATGTGCTCGACACCCTGCGCATCCCGCGCGCCAGCATTGCCGGCAACTCCCTCGGCGGCGAAGTGGCGTGGCGCGCTGTGACGCTGGCGCCGCAGCGCTTCACCAAGCTGATCCTGGTTGACGCCAGCGGCTATGCCTTCGCGCCCGACCAGATCCCGCTCGGCTTTCGCATCGCCGCCGTGCCTTTGCTCGGCCGGATCGCCGAGCATTTGTTGCCGCGGTCGCTCGTTGCCGCCAGCGTGCGCAGCGTCTACGGCGACCCGTCAAGGGTCGATGACGAGTTGGTGGACCGCTACTTCGAACTCACGCTGCGAGAGGGCAATCGCCGCGCGCTCGGCCAGCGCCTGCAGCAACTCGAGATGGGCGCGCATGCCGAGCGCATCAAGGACCTGGCCTTGCCGACCTTGCTGCTCTGGGGTGGACGGGACAGGCTGGTGCCGCCGGCCAGTGCGAAGCGCTTCGCAGCCGACATCCGGGGCGCGCGCCTCGCGGTGTTCGACCGCCTCGGCCATGTGCCGCAAGAAGAAGACCCGGCCGCGACGGTCGCGGTCGTGGCTGACTTTCTGGAGATCCCGCCATGAGCCGACGGGCCGTTCCCAAGGCAAATACCGCAGTGCGAAGCACGGAGGTTGCGTGATGAGCCGCAGAGCCGCCCCCCGAGGCGAATACCGCGGTGCGAAGCACGGAGGTTGCCTGATGAGCCCCTACCGCCACGAGTACAGCGCCGAAGTGCTGTGGCAGCGCGCGGCACACGAAGCCTTCGTCGACAACCGCTACAGCCGACGCCACCTGTTGCGCTTCGACGGGGGCCTCGAGGTGCCCGGATCGTCGTCGCCCCTCGTGGTGCCACTGCCCCTGTCCGATGCCGCCGCCGTCGACCCCGAAGAGGCCTTCGTGGCCGCCCTGTCGAGCTGCCACATGCTGTGGTTCCTCTCGCTGGCGGCCACCGCCGGTCACCGGGTCGACCGCTACCGCGACAAGGCTGTCGGTGTGATGACGCGCAACGCCAGCGGCAAGTTGTGGATCTCGACGGTGACCCTCCACCCCGAAGTCCAGTTCGGAGGCGACCCGCCCGCCAACGCCGACGCCTTGCGGCAACTGCACCGGCGTGCCCACGAAGAGTGCTTCATCGCCAACTCTGTCCGCAGCGACGTGCGCTGCGAGCCGGTCGGCCTTGACGCACCGGCCTGACCGCTGCGCTGCAGCCCAACGGCCGCGCCTGCGGCGTGCAGGAATGCGCGGGCCACGACGCGCTGCGTTGGTGAGCCGCCGCGTCGCTTGCGTTTGCAAACATCTGATGCATTCCCTGTCAGGCGAAAAACCAACGGCCGCTGTTTCTTCGGCGACAGCATGTAAGGCCCCTGCGGTTTGCACACAAATGCACGATCAAACCGGACTTGTCGCGATGAAGATGCGTCCACTCGATCGAGCCAAAGCCTGGCCGGTCGGATCGGAGAGACCGCATCGTGCCCTGCCCCTTCACTGTTTCGCCCGCCGGAGTGCACTGACGTGCAGGCCGCCGCCACGCTCGCTTCTCTTTCCAACGCCCGGGACCGCCGCGGCGCTGCGGCTCTGGGCGGGCGAGCCGCGTGGTTCAACCGCGAAGAAGCCATCATGGGCACGGCCATCACGGTCGAGCTGTGGGCCGACGATGACCTGAGCGGTCATGCCGCCATCGATGCGGTGATGGCGGAGATGCACCGCATCGACCGCGCCATGAGCCCGCACAAGGCCGACTCCGAGCTCTCACGCATCAACCGCCAGGCCGCCACCGAGCCAGTGCGGCTGAGCCCCGAGATGTTCGCTCTGCTCGAGCGCGCGCTGGCGTTCTCCGGCCTGTCGGGCGGCGCCTTCGACATCAGCTACGCCAGCGTCGGCCACCTCTACGATTACCGCGCCGGCATTGCGCCGGGTACGGCCGCGTTGGCGCAGGCCCGAACGGCCATCGGCTGGCGTGGCCTGCGGCTCGATCGCGCGGCGCGCACCCTGGCCTTCGCGCATCCCGGCATGCGCATCGATCTGGGCGGCTTTGCCAAGGGCCACGCGGTCGACAACGCGGTGGCCATCCTGGCGGAGCTGGGCATCGCTCACGCCTTTGTCAGCGCCGGTGGCGACAGCCGCGTCATCGGCGACCGTCGCGGCCGGCCCTGGACCATCGGCGTGCGCCATCCGCGCGACGCCAAGGCCCTGGTGGCACTGCTGCCGCTGGTGGACACCGCCGTCTCGACCTCGGGCGACTACGAGCGCTACTTCGAGGCCGGCGGTGTGCGCCACCACCACATCATCGATCCGTCCACGGGCCGATCGCCGATGGCCATCCACAGCGTGACCATCCTCGCATCCGACGGCCTGACGGCCGAGGCCCTGTCCAAGAGCCTGTTCGTGCTCGGGGTCGAGCGCGGCATGGCCCTCATCGAGTCTCAACCCGCCGTCGACGCCATCGTCGTCGATGCCCGGGGGCAACTTCACTATTCGACCGGCCTGCAGGACCCCTCGGGGGCAGCAGAGAACAACCGGCGCCAGGTCACTGTCATCGACCGTTAGCACCAGTCAGGGGGTTTCCAATGAACAAGACCATCAGCCTTGCCAGCATCGTCAGCCTGG
>JANNFB010000372.1:0-10310 GCA_031379365.1 Burkholderiales bacterium | reverse complement strand
CGCGTGCTCGGCGGCGCCGGTTCCGCTGCCCGCCGCGCTGCCGCTGCTGTTGACCGGTGTGGGCATGATGGGTTTCGTCGGCCGCCATCGGTCAACGCACGTGTGACCGAGCTTGGGGACTCAGGAGCTTTGCTCAAGCGTCTGCGGCGGGTATCGAAACCTCGCCAGCCAGATGAGCAGACATCCCAGCAGCAACGCGGCCCATTCGGGCAGCGTGGGGATGTCGCCCGAGTCACCCGCGCCGGGCGCCAGGGCGAGCATGGTGCTGTTGTTGGCCGTCGCTGAATCCGGAACGTCGGAGCTGAGGCTCGCGCTCAGGCTGACCGGTGCGGCCAGGCTGTCGACGCGAAGCGTCAGCACGTAGGGGACCGCGGCGCCGCTGGTTACGTCAGCGACGGTGCAGGTGATCGTGGACGTCTGCGACGTGCACGCCGAGGGCAGGCTGACGACGCTCAGTCCGGCAGGTACTGTGACCGTGGCCACCACGCCAGTGGCCGATTGCGGCCCGGCGTTCGACACGGTCAGCGTGTAAGCCAGCGTCGCTCCGACCGTCGCGCTGCCGGGTCCTGACAAGCTCACCGACAGGTTGGCGCTCGCGGCGGCGTTCAGGCTCCAGTTGAGCCTGACGGCGCCGGCTGCGCCGGTGGCGCTTCCGACCGCCCAGCGGTACACCGTGCCGGAGCGCGCCTGGAAGCGCAGCGCCGAGGTGGGGGTGCCGGACGCAGCGTTGTCGTTGCCGGCCACGCGGGCGAGGGCGTTCAGCACGCTGCCGGTGTAGACATCCAGCCGCGTGTCGAAGCCGCTGCCGGTGGTGTCGAGCGTCAGCTGACCGGCCGAGGGCGCGGTCCAGGTCCACCACACCGACTGGCTCTCGGCGCCGGTCACGAGCGGCTCGCCGGGCTGGATGGTGGCGAGCAGGTTGCTGCCCGTTGTCAAGCCGCTCGATCCGCTGGCCGTGATCGCGCTCTCGAAGTCGTCGTTGATCGGGCGTGCCGCTGCGGAAAGGTTCAGCCTCGGGAAGCTCAGTCCGATGCGCGGATCGCTGATCGGCGTGCCGTTGCCGGTGACCCTGGCCTCGATGGCAGCCAGCGTCTCGCCCGGGAAAGCCGCCCGCAGCGCGGCGATCGATCCAGCCACGTGCGGCGTGGCCTGCGACGTGCCTCCCAAGGTGAGCGGGGTGGGGGGTGCACCGGGTCTGGTACCCGCGGTGATCAGCGCGCCCGGCGCCAGCACGAAGAGGTAGTTGGCGGCATTGGAAAAGCACACCACCTTGTCGGCGGTCGTACCGAGATCGGTGCACTGCGACGCCGTGCCGCTCGACCAGGTGAGCCCACCGATCGCGCTGTCGTACACCGCGCCCACCGACACGGCGCCCGGCGTGCAGGCCGGCCCCTCGAGCCCTGGCTGGAACGCACCGTTCAGGTAGCCGCTGTTTCCGGCCGCGACCACCACGCTGATGCCGGCATTGCGCGCATTGGCGATGGGGGTCACGAAGGCGCCGCCGCAGTTCGTGGCATTGCGGCTACCGTCCCCGAGGCTCATGTTCAGTGCGACGATCGAGAAGCTGGCGCGGTTGGCGATGGCCCAATTGACGGCGCTGGTGATGTCGGAGCTGCGCGCGCCGCCGTCGGACGCAAACACGTTGAGGTCGATCACGCGTGCCCGTGGCGCCACGCCCAGCACGATGGCCGCCACATTGGTGCCGTGGTCGGCGTCGGAGCCCACGTTGCGACCGGGGCCGGTCACGAAGGTCTGCACAGCGGCCACGCGGCAGGTAGCAGCCGGCGTTCCCGCGGCCGTGCAATTGCCGAACGCAGCCTCGTTAAGGTAGATGCCGTCGTCGATGACCGCCACCGAGGTGCCGGTGCCGCCGTAGCCGACTTCGGCGACCAGGGGCTGTCCGATCAGAGGCAGGCTCTGCGCGAGCACCCGGCGGTGCAGGCGGTCGGCATGCAGAGCGCGCACGCCCGGCAGCGCGGCCAGCGCGCGCAGCGCGGCCTCGGAGCGTATGCGGCGCACCAGCATCGGCAAGTGGCTGTAGTCGGGGCCAGCCTCGATGTCAGTGCGCTGCGCCAGCGGTTGCAGCACCTGGCCCTTGCGCGTGCGGTAGCTTGCCGCCAGGGCCTGGAGCGCGGCGGCGTTGTCGATCTGCCGTGGCAGGCGCGCACGGCGTGCCGATGCGGCGGCGTCGATGGCGGCGGCGTCGATCTCGACTATCAGAGTCAGCGCCTCGCCGCGGCGTACTTCGGCCAGCATCTCGTCGGGCACCGCCACCGCGGCTTGCGCTAGCCCCGGCGACAGGAGGAGGCCGGCGCCGGCCAACTTCCAGGCCGACGTCCAGGCCCAGCGGCGCAGGGTGCGTGCGCGTCGCGCGGGGCTCATCGCGGTCGCCTCAGGGTGCTGGCCAGCGCAATGGCCAGTGCGCCGGCCACCAGGCCAAGCGCCAGGCGACCGCCGCCGTTGAGAAACAGGTTCCAGCTGATCAGGGCCGAGAAGCGCTCGGGCTCGTACTGACGCAACTGGGTGTGCCACAGCCAGGCCGCCAGCGAGAAGGGGGTGTCGACCATTAGCACCGCGGTCGACAGCAGGCACACGACGGCCAGCCGAACCAGCATCTCCAGCGGCCGCGCCGGCCAGGCCAGGGCCAGCGCCAGCGCCGCGAGCAGCGGCAGCAGCACGGTGCCCACGGTGGTGCTGGCGACGATGAAGGACTGCGTGGCGTCGGGCACGATGACCCGGCCGCCGAGCACCAGCACGTGGTCCAGCCGCGCCATCACGGCCAGGTTGAGGCTGCCGCGCTCGGTGACGAAGGCCATGCGCAGGATCTCGAAGTCGTCGGCAGCCCAGCGCAGCGTGGCCTCCAGCGCTGGCAGCAGCAGCGCCACCGCCGTGCGGCCGTGGAAGTGGGCGGCGGCCAGCAGCACGGCGCTGGCAAGGGCCAGGCGCGCCAACAGCCAGAGCGTGGCGGCCGTGCCAGCCGCCGCTGCGCCCGTGGCCCGCGGCTCGACCATCGCGTTGCCTGTCATGCCGCGCGTCACGCGGCCGGCGCAGACGGCGGCGTTGCGCGGCGCAGCCAGAGGTGAAAGAAGACCCCGCACAAGACCACCATCAGCAAGGGTGCTGCCGTCGTGTGCAGCACGTCGAACAAGGCGCGGTCGCTGCGAAAGGCATAGAACAGGCCGACGATGCGCGCCTGGTTGAGCAGGAACACCCACACCAAGCCCGACAGCAGGCCCCACAGCCGCACGCGCGCCGGCAGCGGGAAGACGAGGAAGGCGGCGGCCAGCATGAAGATCACGTCGGTGCCTTCGCAGCCGAACAGCACGTTGAGCCCACCACCCGGCGCCACGATGCGGGCTTGCTGGGCAACGGCCTGCACGTGCGGTGTGATCAGGTTGATGAGCTGCACGGCGCTGCGCACCGTCAGCTCATGGATCCACAGCCGCTCGAGCCAGCTGCCGCGCGCCCACTCCCAGCCGGCCTGCAGGGCCATGAAGAGCAACAAGAAGGCGATCGCTCGCAGGACGAAAGCCCGCATCGTGTGCCGCCGCTCCATTGCGGGCGGCGCACTGCCGGCGTCGTGGCCAGGGGCTGGCGCTTGGGGGTACTGCATGTCGCCTCCACGCTAGCGCATGTCGATGACAGTTCGCGGCGTGGGGACGGGCCCGCTTGAGGCCTTGGTATGGCGCGAACGGATCATCCGGGCCGCAGCCTCTGCCGCGTTGTTGACACGCACTTCTCCAACCGCGCTCGGGGATGCCGAGGTCTCCATGGCAATACGGAGCAGCCACTTGTCGGCGTTCTTGGTCGAACTGGGCGCGCCGATGATGGTGGCATCCACGATGGTGCCGGTCTTGAGCTTGAAGCCGCCTTGCTGCAGGACTTCGCCAACCTTGGCGAACAGTTGCTCGCCCAGCTTGTTCTCGTTGTGCAGGCCGCGGAACTTGAGCATGGTGATGGCGTCGGGTACGGGCTCGCGCCCCAGGTCGATGCCCTCGAAGCGGCGCAGGCTGGCACTGTCGTACAGCGCTTCCTCGCAGGCCTCGTCGGCCAGGTTGAACCACTCCTGGATGAAGTGGATGCGCAGCGTGCACTCCAGGCCGATGGGCGGGCGGCCACCCACGCCCTTGGCGTAGTACGGCTGGATCACGTCGCACAACGCCGTCCACGGCACGATGGCGTTCATCGTCGCCAGGAATTCATCGCGCCGCGTCGGCCTGCGGTACCGATCGAAGCTCGCACTCTGGTCGGCCGCCATCGCAAGGGTCTGTTACTTCATCGTCCAGCAACGCTTCACGCTTGATGAGCGTGGACCTTTTTCAGTGAATCCTTAAGTCTGGCAGACCGCTCCTGGCCGAGTGGAGTAGACCGAATTTCACACGCGAACGCCCGATCGCGAACAGATTGCCGCGCTTCAAGGCTGCCGTGCCAGGCCATCAGACCGCGGTGACGTTGAATCGATCGCAGAGCTCGTCCACCTGCCGCGCCTTGAGCTTCTCGGCGCGAAGCTTGAGAAGCCCGCTGCGCTCGAAGATCGCGTACGCGAAGCCCTTGTTCATCTGACGCGATACGTAGCGGATCCCGTCCCATTGGGGACTCGCGTCGTGAATCGCCTGTGCCCAAGCCTGGCTGGCCGTGTAATCGGCGGACGCACTGATGTCGTTGTTCAGGCCCAGGGACTTGAGTGCAGCCCCGGTCAGGTCAGCCAGTACCAGTGTCTTGCGCCGCCGACACGCAAAGCGCACGGCCGAGCGCTCGGTCAGCTCGGCCGCCGGCACCTCGTAGCTGCCGCCCACGAACCGCCCGGACTCGTGGATCACGCTCTCCGCAAAGGCCACCTCAATGGAGCTGGCCGTGTAGCAGGTGCCGAACGCGCCCGCCCGGCCAGGCTCCGGATCATCGAAGCGGTACACGCCAGTCGACCAGTACGGCTCGGTGGCCGGGTACCGGCTCAAGCGCAGGAGCGACGCCACCTCGGTCCTGACCGGGCGGAGCAGGTCCTCGAAGGAGCCTGGCTCAGGCGGCCGCAGCCACATTCCTGGCGCCCTGCACGGCTCCACGCTCACGCGCCCAGGCAGCTGCCAGGCGTTGCACCTTGGCCAGAGGAACCCCCGCCTCCAAGGCGGCGGCGGCGCTCTTGCCTGCCAGGGCGCCGTGGTCGCGTAGCCAGAACATCAGCTTCTCGCTGGACCCAAGTTCACCGAGTGCGCGGCAGACGGTGGCGACGGGTTCACGATCCATTCCCAGAAACGAGTGGGGGTAGTACAGCCGGTTGCCGACCTTCACTGCGAACACTTCGCCGCGCTCTGCGGCCGGCGCCAACGCTTGGCGCGTGAGCCCCCAGGCTTGGGCGAGCTGCTCGCCCGGCACGACGAGGCCATCCTTGACCCACTGGACACGCGCTGCCTCTCCGCGCGCAGCAGCACCTGCGAAGCCCCCTGCGGCTTGGGGCTGTCGGGGCCCTTTCATCGGGCGTTCGGCCGGTTCAGTGCGCCCGCGCTGCCGCGCTGGGGTCTGCTGGCCCTGCTTACTCACTGCGGAACGCAGGCTGCCGAGATCCGCGCTGAGGCGCCCAATGGTGGCTTCGAGCCGCGCGATCCTGCGCAGCAGGACAGGGGTGTTGAGATCAGTGCTCATGGGTCGATTCTAAGCAAATCGGTACACCAAAGCAAATACAGCAAATGCGGACAATGAGCGACGGGCGCCGGGTGCCGCGGGCGCCCTTTCAGCATCCACGCCAACCACGATGGTCGCTCCTGGGGCGCGCCCGAGTGCCTGCCTTGGGGTAGCTACTCTGTTCGGGACAGCGCCGCGCGGGCGAGCGCTGGGGCTCGTTGTCCTGACTGCTCGCGGTGGGCCGGCAGCGACGTACGCATGCCGTTTCGAGCGTGGGTCTGCGTTCGGGCGATGATCATGGCGGCACTAACTAGCGGCCGCGGATTGATGGGTAGCTTGATGGGCAGCAACCCAGACCGGCCCGCGGGGCCGCGTATTTGCTAGTAAGCAGGCCGAGAACGCCACCCCATGCTTGGCCAGGTTCGATGCCGCTTTGGTCGCATCCCATGTGACTCCAGTTGCGCGCCGTCAGCGTTCTCGCCTGCACTCAAGCCGGGCTCTCCGCTTTGCGCCTCAACTACCTGCGCTCGATGAAAGCATCGATGACCTGAAGCACTTGGCGCCGCTCGGCCAGGTCCAGCTTCTCGATGGCTAAGAGTCTCCCCCGCAGCCGGCTGTCGCTTTCTTGCTTCACGAGCTTGCGCTTCGCGCTGCGCACGAACATCTCATCGATCGCCACGCCCAGGGTGGCGGCGATCCGCGGCAGCAGGTTGGCCGGTGGCGTGGCCGCCGTGCTCTCGTAGTAGGCCACCATGCGCTGAGACACCCCCAGCTCGGCGGCCAGCTCGATCTGAGTGAACCCGGCTGCCTTGCGCAGGCTGGCAAGCCGCTCGCCAAAGCTCGCCGCTTCATCCTTTGCTGCTTTGGCCGGCAAGTCGGCCTGAATGCGCTTGTGCATCGAGCAAATCTCCTTGCGATGGGTCGAGTCTAGGAACGAGGTCACCTGCATTGAAGCCCAAGGCCAGACAGCCATACACACGATGTATATCGTGCCGTCCTTCAGATTGTTTAGCAACCCAGCCCATACCGGCGCTTCGGCGTCAGGTCTTGCCTGCTTCTTCGACGCCGAGCCGATAGTTGGGTCGCGTGGCAGTTTGCTCGGCGGGTCAGGGATCCACCGGCGCCAACGCCCGCAGTGCTTCCCTCGCGACGCAGTGCCTCAATACGCCTTGCGATCCCACAGCACCATCAGCGCCGTGCGCAGGATGATGTGGATATCCAGGCGCAGTGACCAGTTGCGCAGGTAGTCGAGATCGCATTCGACGCGGGCGCGCATTTTCTCGACGGTGTCGGTCTCGCCGCGAAAGCCGTTGATCTGAGCCCACCCGGTGATGCCGGGCCGCACCTTGTGGCGCACCATGTAGGCCTTGATCAGCTGGGCGTATTGCTCGTTGTGGGCTACGGCATGCGGGCGCGGGCCGACGATGCTCATCTGGCCTTGGAGCACGTTGACGAACTGTGGCAGCTCATCAAGCGAAGTGCGGCGCAGAAAGGCGCCCAGGCGGGTGATGCGCGGGTCGTCCCGACGCGCCTGCGGCACCACGGCGCCGTCATCTACCGTGCGCATGGTGCGGAACTTGTAGACGGTGATCTCTTCGCCGCCCAGGCCGTTGCGGCGCTGGCGGAAGATGATCGGCCCGGGCGAGCTGAGTTTCACACCCACGGCCAGCACCAGCAGCAAGGGCGCGATCAGCAACAATATCAGGCTGGCCAGCACCACATCGCTGCTGCGCTTGACGGCCTCGTCCAGGCCGGTGAACGGGGTTTCGCAGACGCCCACCATGGCCACACCGTTGACGTCTTGCAGGCGGCCCTGGATCACGCTGATACCGAACAGATCGGGCACCAGAAAGAGCGAGGCCGTCGTCGATTGAAGCGACTCGAGCAGGTCGACGATGCGCGGCTGCGAACTCAGCGGCAAGGTGATGTAGACCGCGTCCACGCCGTGGCGCGTGACATAGGCTGCGACGTCGGTCAGGCCACCCAGGCGCTGGGCCGCAGCGGCCGCCTCGATGCGCTCATCGCTGCGGTCATCGAAGTAGCCGGCGATGCGGGTCGGTGTCTCGCCCCCTTGCTGGAGCGCCAGCGCGGTGCTGACACCGGCCGTGCCGGCGCCGACGACGATGGCCTGGCGCACTGCGCCAGGCTGGCGGCTGTGCCAGCGCAGCACGGCGTAGCCGACCACCGCAATAGCCCACAGGCCGACCGGCGCCGCCGCGGCCCAGATCAGCAGCACGCCGCGGTCATACAGGCCTAGGCTGCCGGTGGCGTAGCCGCACAGCAGCAGCACGCCCACCAGGTAGAGCCAGGACTGCAGCACGTCGACGGCCGAGCGCAGCGGTGGGTCCCGAAAACGGTTGCTGCCCGGGATCGTCAGCACCAGCACCAGCAGGCTCAAGGCGATGGCCGGGCCATCAGCAGGCTCGTTGCGCAACGCATAGGCCAGGATCAGGGTGCCGACATAGACCATCGGCTCGAGCGCGGCCGCAAGGAAGCCCGATACCGAGGGCGGCGCCGACTGGAAGCGCCGCGCCGCGCTGAAGGCACCCATGCGCAGCGCCGGTTCAGTCGCCTCGAGCCGGCGCATGGGCAGCTCGGGCGGGCGAGCCAGCGTGGGCGTCGGCAACATCGTCAGGTGGGGCGCAACAACTCAGGCCCCGCGGCTCAACGCAAGGCCAGGACCTGGCGCGCCTCGTCGAGGTTGGGCAGGGCGGCCTTGCTGGCCAGCGCCTTCTTCAGCCACTCCTGGGCCTTGGGCGTATTGCCCTGCTTGTGCAAGGCCAGGCCGAGGTGGAGTTGCAGCAACGGCGAGTTCGGTGCCAGCGCCACGGCACGCTCGAGCGTGGCGCTGGCTTCGGGGTATTGGCCGAGCTTGTAGTGGGCCCAGCCCAGGGTGTCGAGGTAGCCCGGGTTGGCCGCTTCCTTGAAGCGTTTTGCCAGCGTCAGCGCGCGCTCGAGGCTGGGCTTGTCGCCCTTGCGCTCGATCAGCAGGTAGGCCAGGTTGTTGGCAAAGGCGTCGTCGTCGGGGGCGCGCTTGAGCAGGCCCTCGTAGACCGCGATGGCTTCGTCGTGGCGTTCGGCCCGGGTCAGCCACTCGCCGCGCGCGGCGGGCAGGCTGAGGTCGGTGGGGGCGGCTTTCTCGCCCTGGTCGAGAACCGCCAGCGCGTCGGCCAGGTTGCTGCGCTTGAGCGTCAGCCGGGCCAAGCTGAGGTATCCGGTGGCCGCCGTCGGTGCCAGGGCGATGAAGTCACGGTGGGCCTTCTCGGCTGCGGCATCGTCGCCCCGCGCCATCGCCACTTCGCCGCGCAGCTGGTGGGCCAGCAGTTGCTTGGGGTCGGCCTTGAGCATGGCATCGACGCGGGCATCGGCCTCGTCGAACTTGCGCTGCGCCATCAGCAGGCCGATGGCCGACAGTGCCGGGCCGAAGGCCTGTGGCGCCAGGCGGCTGGCAGCGTCGTACTCTTTCAGAGCGGCGTCGAACTTCTTCTGCTCGGCATAGAACTGGCCGAGCCGGACAAAGCCGCTCGGCTCCTTGGGGTACAGGGTCTTGTAAGAGACGAAGACTTTCTCGGCCGAGGCCAGGTCTTTCTGCGCCACTGCCAGTTGGGCCTTGAAATCGTAGGCCCGCAGGTTCTGCGGCGCGGCCTTGATCGCGCTGTCAACCTCGCTGTTGGCGGCCTTGAAATCCTTGGCGTCGGCCAGATCGGCGGCCAGCAAGAGGCGCAGCTCGGGGCTGTCGGGCTCGAACTTGACGGCGTCGCTCAGCACCTCGCGCGCGAGTTGTGGCTCGCCGGCGCGGCGGTGGGCTTGCGCCAGCAGGCCGGCCACTTCCGTCGAACCAGGCTGGTCGCGGGCCACCGAGCGCAAGTCGATGACGGCACCGCGCGCATCGCCGGCGGCCAGCAGCATGCGCCCGCGCATCAGCAGCGCCGCGTTGTCGCGCGGGCTGGCGAGCAGCACTTCGGCGATCAGAGCGCGCGCGGCTTCCACCTTGCCGCTCGCCAGGTGGTCGGCGGCCAATTGGGTGCGGGCGGTCAGGCCCGGCCCTTCCTTGTTGGCGTCGACGATCTCCTGAAGCACGCGGCGCGCATCGGGCGCGCGGTCGGCGCCGCGGTACAGATTGACCAGGCCGAAGCGCAAGTTCATGTCCTTGGGCTTGTCCTTGATGGCGGCCAGGAAGGCCTTCTCGGCCGGCTCGAAGCCGCGCTGCGAAGTGACGAAGCTGAGCAGGGCCAGGTGGCGCTGGCTGTCGTCCGGCTGGGCCTTGATGGATGCGCGCAGCACGTCCTCGGCGAGGTCGAGCTCTTTCTTGCGCACATGGTGCAAGGCCCAGGCGTTCCACAGCTCGATGTTCTTCGGCGCCTGCTCGGTGGCGCGGCGGTAGAAGGCCACCGTCTTGGTTTGCATGGCCGGCTCCGAGGCCGCGCCGGCGATCTGCGCGGCCACGCGCAGCAGGCCGAGGTGCTTGGGGTCGGCCTTGAGCGCGGCTTCGATGGTGGCCAGCGCGCCGGCGGCGTCGTTCTGGTTGGCGTACAGGCCGGCCAGCAGCATGCTGGCATCGACGGGGGCGTCCTTCTGTTCGCCGATCAAGGCCTTGGCCTGGGCGACGGCACTGGCCACGTCGCCATTGCGCGCCGCCAGCGCTGCCTTGATGGTGCGTGCACCGACATGCTTGGGCGAGGCTGCCAGCACCT
>JANNFB010000348.1:0-12538 GCA_031379365.1 Burkholderiales bacterium | reverse complement strand
CAGACTTCGAGGATGTCGCTGCTCTTGTTGTAGTGCGCGGCATCGTCGGCGCCAAGAATCTCGGCCGGCGTGGCCCGGCTCCAGGCCTCGACGCCGCCCGCGCCGACGATCGTGATCGCGCGGTCGATGAGGGCCATGGTGCCGGGGTGCAGCTCGCCGGTCTCCTTGTGCAGGAAGAAGGGCAGGGGCACGCCCCAGCTGCGCTGACGGCTGATGCACCAGTCGGGTCGGTTGGCGATCATGTCGCGCAGTCGGGCCTTGCCGTTCTCGGGGAAGAAGGCGGTGGCTTCGATGGCGTCCAGGGCCATGGCGCGCAAGGTGCGCGGGGCCTTGTCCTTCGTGAACACGCCGGGGCCTTCGTCCATGCGGATGAACCACTGCGCCGCAGCACGGTAGATCACCGGCGTCTTGTGGCGCCAACAATGCGGGTAGCTGTGCGTGATGGTGGCGGTGGCGAACAAGCGGCCGGCGTCGCGCAGCGCGTCGATGACGGCGGGCACGGCCTTCCAGATGTTCTGGCCGCCGAACAGCGGCCAGTCCAGCGCGTAGCTTCCGTAGCCCTGCACCGGGTTGAGGATCTCGTCGACCTTCATGCCGTGGGCCGTGCAGGAGATGAAGTCGTCGACGCCATAGGCTGGCGACGAATGCACGATGCCGGTGCCGTCGTCGGCAGTGGCGTAGTCGGCCACGTAGACCGGGGCCATGCGGTCGTAGCCCGCGTCGACATGCGCCAGCGGGTGGCGAAACTGAATGCCGTCCAGCTTGGCGCCGACGGTGGTGGCAACGACCTCGCCTTGCAGGCCGTAACGTTCGAGGCACTGTCCGACCAGCGAAGCGGCCAACACCAGCAGGCCGCGCTCGGTGCGCACCAGGGCGTACTCGAGCGCCGGGTTGAGGTTCAGGGCCTGGTTGGCCGGCAGCGTCCAGGCGGTGGTGGTCCAGATGACGGCAAAGGCCTCGCCGACGATCTGGGGCAAGCCGAAGGCGGCGGCCAATCTGTCGGGCTCGGCGCAGAGAAAGCCCACGTCGAGAGTCTGCGACTTCTTGTCCGCATACTCGATTTCCAACTCGGCCAGCGACGAGGCGCAATCGAAGCACCAGTACACAGGCTTCAAGCCGTGGTAGACGAAGCCGCGCTCGATCACGCGCTTGAAGGCGCGCAGCTCGCCGGCCTGGTTGGTGAAATCCATGGTGCGGTAGGGATGGTCCCAGTCGCCGAGCACGCCCAGGCGCATGCGGTCGGCCTTCTGCTGCGCGATCTGTTCGGTGGCGTAGGCGCGGCTCTTGGCCTGCATGTCGTCGCGGCTGAGCTTGCGACCGTGCGCTTTCTCGATCGCGTTCTCGATCGGCAGGCCGTGGCAGTCCCAGCCCGGCACGAAGCGGGCATCGAATCCCGCCAGCTGCTTGGACTTGACGACCATGTCCTTGAGGATGTTGTTTACCGCATGGCCGATGTGCAGCACGCCGTTGGCGTAGGGCGGGCCGTCGTGCAGCACGAACAGCGGGGCGCCGTGGCGCGCGTCGCGCAACTGCTTGTAGCGGCCTTGCGCCTCCCACTCGGCAACCCAGCCCGGTTCGCGGCGAGGCAGATCGCCGCGCATCGGGAAGGGCGTGTCGGGCAAGTTCAGCGTGGCGCGGTAGTCGGGAGAAGTCTGGGGGTCGGCCATGGTGCGGGCTGGGCTGAGGTGTCGCGTTGGGCGGCACCGGTTGCGGGCGATGGCTTGTTAGAGACCAAGCCGATCGACGGGTTGCGCGGGCAACCTGGGTTAAATTCGGTCGCGCGTGGTTTGCCTGCGCGTCGTCGTGCGCCAGCACAAGGGATCGAACCTAACCATGCCAAGAGCCATGTATCGAATTCTACTGGCCTGCCTTGGCTTGCTTGCAGGGCTGGCGTGCTGGCCAGCGGCAGCGCAGCCGGTGGTGCCCCCGCCCGAGCCGGCACCGCTGCGTCCGAACTTCGAGGGCGCGCTCGGCTTGCAGCTGAACAACTCGCCCGAGTACCAGGGCTCGTCGCTGCGCAAGACCTCCTTGATCCCGGGCCTCTACCTGCGCTGGGGTCGCTTCTCGATTGCCACTGCGGGCAATTTCGTCACCCGCTACGACGACGAAGCGGTGCGTGGGCTGGGCGCGGAGCTGATCCGGCGCGACGACCTGCGTGTGCAACTCGGTTTGCGCTGGGACCCGGGCCGCAAGACCAGCGCCAGCGTCGACCTAAACCAGCTCGACCCGGTGCGCCCGACCGTGCGCGCCCGCTTGACCGCGGTCTGGCGCCCGGTGCCGCACTGGAGCGTGGGTGCTGGCTGGAGCAACGACCTGCTCGGCCGCGGTGGCGGGGGCCTGGTGGACGTCGGGGTCGGCCGTGATTTCAGCCTCGGCCCGCGCACCGCCCTGACGCTCAGCAGCGGCCTGAGCTGGGGTGACGAACGCTACATGCAGGGACGTTTCGGCATCAGCCCCGACGCGGCAGCGCGCACCGGCAAGCCGGTTTACGCCCCCGAGAGCGGCTGGCGCGACGTGTCGCTGTCGGCCCAGGTGCGAAGCGATCTAGACAAGCGGTGGTCGGTGTGGGGTGGTGGTTCGGTCAGCCGCTTGCTCGGCCCGGCGCTCGACAGCCCGCTCACCAAACAGACAACGCAAGCCGTGGCTGGCGCCGGTTTCGCCTGGCGCTTCTGACGAAGAGTTGCGTTCGGCTGCATGGAAGCCAGCAGTGGCTTGCGCCGCCCAATGCAGACGTTCGTTTCCGCGCGCGAGAGATGGCGCGAGATCAGGACGGCGGGGCGCTGGGCTCCGCGAATGGCCCCCGAGTCGGGCTGCGCCCGCCTCTCCTCCTTGATTTCGCTGCGCAGAGCACCCCGCCGTCCTGATCCGGTGCGTGTGGGCTGTTCGCGAGCGGAGCGCCTCCCAAACCCGGTGGCCACGGCCGGCGCGGTCCACGAACGCGCGGGAACGAACGTCCGCAATGGGCGACTCGCGACAGTCAGCGCGGTGCCATTGAGCGTGGCCACGCCCGAGGCATCACTTCGCGGTCGCGAACCAGCTCTGCGTGTCGGCCACGTCTTGCGCGATGCCGCAGGCCAGGGAGTCGAGCGACTCGTAGTGGCGTTCGTCGTGCAACTTGTGCAGCAACTCGACGCGCACCAGTTTTCCATAACCGCCCTCGCTGCCCAGCGCCTCAGGCCAGTCCAGGCAGTGGGTTTCGAGCAGGACGCGCCCGTCGTCCTCGACGCTCGGCCGCACGCCCAGGCTGGCCACCCCGCGCAAGGCCTGGCCCGCCAGGCCATGAACCCGCACGGCGAAGATGCCCATGGCGGCGGGCCGGGGGTGACCGAAGCGCAGATTGAGGGTGCGGCAGCCGAGCGTGCGGCCGAGCTTGCGCCCGTGCAGCACATGGCCGCTGATCGCATAGGGCCGGCCGAGCAGGGCGGCGGTGCGCGCCATGTCGCCGGCAGCCAAGGACGCGCGCACCGCCGAACTCGACACCCGCTGGCCATGCACTTCGTAGCTTTGCATGCGCGCGACGTCAAAGCCGCTGGCATCGCCGGCGGCATCGATCAGGGCGTAGTCGCCCGCCCGTTTTGCGCCGAAGCGGAAGTCATCGCCGACCAGCACGTAGCGCGCACCCAGGCCCTTGACCAGTACATCGTCGATGAATGCCTGCGGCGTTTGCCCCGCGAAGCGGGCATCGAATCTCAGCACGACGGCCTGCTCGATGCCGCAGTGCTCCAACTCGGCCAACTTGTCGCGCAGGGTGGCGATGCGCGCCGGCGCCTCGACGGCGCGGCCCGCGGCGCGCGCCTGGGCCGCGAAGAAGTCACGCGGGTGCGGCTCGAAAGTCAGGACGCAGGCCGGGACATTGCGGTGGCGGGCCTCGTTCTTCAGCAGCGCCAGCATGGCCTGGTGGCCGCGGTGCACGCCGTCGAAGTTGCCGATGGTCAAGGCGCAGGCGGGGGCCAGGCCGGGGTGGTGGATGCCGCGGAAGATGCGCATCGGGGGATTATTGCGGCGCGCGGGCGTCGCGCCGGAAGGGCCGTTCGGTCGGCTCAGTGGCAGGCCAATGGCGCCAGGCCGGTGTCGTTGAAGTAGGCGCGACCGAACTGGGAATCGCCGATGATGCTGTCGAGCAGCAGATCGCCTTCCGCCGGCGTCAGCGGCCGCGACAGGTGGAAGCCCTGGCCGTTCTCGCAACCGAGCTCGCGCAACTGAGCAAACTGCGACTGGGTCTCGATGCCCTCGGCCACGACGGCCTTGCCCAGCGAGGCGCCGAGCGAGACGATGGCGCGCACGATCTCGGCATTGCTCGATCCTTCGCGCATGCCGTGCACGAATGAGCGGTCGATCTTCAGGCTGTCGATGGGCAAGGTCGAGAGGTAGCTGAGCGACGAGTAGCCGGTGCCGAAATCGTCGATGGCCAGGCCGACGCCGATGCGGCGCAGCGCCTCCAGGGTGGGCATCACGCCTTCGACGCGCTGCATCAGGATGTTCTCGGTCAACTCCAGCGTCAGGTCGCGTGGTACCAGATGGGCCGCGCACAGGGCGTGTTCGACCCGCTCGGCCAGCGCGCTGTGCGCCAGATCGTTGCTCGAGATGTTGACCTGCATCTTGAGCTTGCGCAGCGACGGATCGCGCAGCTGCCAGCGCCCGAGCTGCTGGCAGGCACGCGACAGCACCATGTCGGTCAACTCGATGATCAGGCCGGTTTCCTCGGCAATTGGGATGAAGGTCACCGGGCTGATGTCGCCTCGCAGCGGGTGATGCCAGCGTGCCAGGGCTTCGAAGCCGCGCAGGCGGCCGCTGCTGAGATTGAACAGGGGCTGGTAACTCACGGTCAGGCTGTCTTCTGCCAGGGCCTGGCGCAGGTCGGCCTCCAGGCGCAGTCGGTCGCCCAGTTCCGTGTTCAGGCCGGCGTCGAAGACTTCGAAGCGCGCCTTGCCGGCGGCCTTGGCGCGGTACATCGCGATGTCGGCATCGCGCAGCATGTCTTCGGGCTTGCGATAGCCGAGCCGGCTGTAGGTGATGCCGATACTCGCGCTCGTGGTGAGGCTCACGCCAGCGATCTGCAGCGGCAGCTTGAGCACCTGCTGCAGGCGCTCGGCCAACAAGGTTGCGCTGGCCTCGCCGTCGACCTGGTGCACCAGCACGCCGAACTCGTCGCCACCCAGCCGAGCCACCACGTCCCCCGGGCGCACATGCTCCTGGATGCGGCGCGAGACCTGAACCAGGAACTCGTCCCCGGCGGAGTGGCCCATGCTGTCGTTGATCAGCTTGAAGCGGTCGAAGTCGAGGAACATCAGCCCGAAGTGCTTGCCCGGTGCGCCGTTGGCCGCCTGCAGCGCCTGGGACAGCAAGGTGTGGAAGCGGCCGCGATTGGGCAGGCCAGTCAGGCCGTCATGGAAGGCGATGTGGTTGAGCTGCGCCTCGGCATTGCGGCGCGCGCTGATGTCCTGCACCTGCAAGATCAGGCAAGGGGCCGCCGAGCCGGGCTCGGAGAAGAACCCGCAGTGCAACGCCACCCAGATCTGGCTGCCAGTGCGGTGCCGGCAGCGCAACTCGATCGCGAAGGTGTCGATCTGCTGCTCATGAATGCGGGTGAACTCGAGCTCGAGGGGCGCCAGGTCGTCATCGGCCACGTGGGTGGCGAAGCGCTGGCCGACCAGGCTCTCGCTCTGCGCCTCGCCCAGCAGGGCGATCAAGGCAGCATTGGCCTGCAGGATGCGGCCATCGAAGGACACCAGCGCCATGCCGATGGAGGCATGCGTGAAGGCACTGTGAAAGCGTTGTTCGCTGGCGCGCAGGGCGGCCATGTGGGCGCTGGCCTGCTGCGCCTCGCGTTCGGCGGCTTCGGTGCGGTCCTTTCGCACGGTGTCGGCGACCGACTGCTGACGCAGCACGTACAGGGCGGTGGCCAGCAGGGTGATGCCGCCAAGCGCCTGTGCCATGGCCAGCAGGGGCATCCCGCGGGCGGCCCACAGCGAACAGGCGATGGCGGTGGTGCCCAGCACCACGACTGTCCAGGCGATGGCGCCCGCGCGGCGGTTGCCGGGGGGCAACAGCGCCTGCTGCAGGCGCTGGATCGGATGGCTTGGGTTGTCGGGTGGGCCCGGGACGTGCATGGCTCTGGGGTTTGCGCAGTGAAACCCAGTTTGCCGCCGATGCGCCCCGGCGCTGCGTTACTTTTCCGCGAAAGGCGAGCGTTCACGCCGCCGCGTGCTGGAGCCGCACACGGCCAGTGCCGATAACGCCGACCTGCAGCGGTGCCGACAGTCGGGCCGCGGTCGCGGATCAGCCGCCCACGGCGGCCCACCGCCACTGGCCCGGGGCCAGGTCGGCGGGCAAAGGCCAGACGCCAAAGGCGCTGCGGTGCAGTCCCTCGACCCGGTTGCCGACGGCCGCCACCATGCGCTTGACCTGGTGGTAGCGGCCTTCCTCCAATGTCATGCGCAAGCTCGACGGCCCGGTCGGCTCGCAAGCCACCGCCTGCACCGGCGCCGGGTCGTCGTCGAGCACCACGCCGCCGAGCAGCCGCGCCACCGTGTCGGCAGCCAGCGGGTGCTTGCAGCGCACTTCATACACCTTGTGCACGTGGTGCTTGGGCGAGGTGAGGCGGTGGATCAGCGTGCCGTCGTCCGTCATCAGCAGCAGGCCGGTGGTGTCTTCGTCGAGCCGGCCCACCGGCTGCAAGCCGCGCTCGCGCAAAGGTGCCGGCAGCAGCGCGAGGATGCTCGGGTGGTGGCGCGGCTTGGCTGAACACTCATAACCGGCGGGTTTGTGCAGCAACACCAGGGCCTTGGCGTGAAAGGGCCAGGACTGGCCTTGCACCGTGAACTCGAGGCCTTCGGTGGGCAACTCATGGAGGGGGTCGTCGAGCGTGGCACCGCCCACCTGCACCTGGCCGTCGGAGATCAGGGCGGCGCAACGGCGGCGCGTACCGAAGCCCTGGCTGAACAGGATCTGGGCCAGGGTCTGTGTGCTGCGTTGCTTCACAGCGCGCCGCCGAGATCGCGCGCGGCGGGCAGGCCCGGCAGGCCGACGGCGTGATGGATCGCACTGATGACGGCGCGCGCCGTGACTTCGGCCGCCAGCGCGCCAATCAAGCTCAGGTTGCCGGCCTCACCACTGCCCCCGGTGGCCAGCGCAAACAGGGTGTCGCCATCGTGCGGTGTGTGGGCCGGGTTGATGCAGCGCGCCAGGCCGTCGTGCGCCATGCCGGCCAGTTTGCGGCACTGGGCTTTGTCGAGTCGCGCATCGGTGGCGACGACGCCGATGGTGGTCGCGGTGCCGGCCTGCAGGCGCGCCGGCACTTCGCCGCGCAGCAGGGCCGCGGCTGCGTGCAGCAGGTGCCGGCCGTCGGCGCTGGTGCGCGCACCGGCCAGCACGGTGCCGTCGGCCGGGTCGATGACGTCGCCGATGGCATTCACCGCCACCAAGGCGGCCACGGTGATGCCGCCAACGCGCACCGAGGCGCTGCCGATGCCGCCCTTCATCGCCCGTTCGATGCCAAACAGCTTGCCGACGGCTGCGCCCGCGCCCGCGCCGACATTGCCCTGCGCCGGCTTGGCTGCCGACGCCTCGGCACACGCGGCATAGCCCGCAGCCGCGTCAGGGCGCATGCGCACATCGCCATGCCAGAGATCGAACAGCACGGCAGCGGGCACGATCGGCACCCGCGCCGCGCCGACAGCGTAGCCGTGGCCGCGCTCTTCGAGCCAGCGCATCACGCCACCGGCCGCGTCCAGGCCGAAGGCGCTGCCGCCACTCAGCAGCACGGCATGCACGCGGTCGATCAGGTTCTCGGGCGCCAGCAGATCCGTCTCGCGCGTGCCCGGCGCACCACCGCGCACATCCACGCCGGCCACCACGCCTTGCGGACAAAGCACGACGCTGCAGCCGGTGGCGCGGGCCGGGTGCGTGAAGTGGCCGACCGTGAGGCCGGCGACATCGGTGAGGGCGTCGTGCAAAGCCGGAGTGCTCAATTCAGTTACTCCACCGCGCTTCGCGCGCTCCGCGACGCATGAAACGGGCTTCGGCTGTCGGCCCGCTGCGGTCATTGGCATTCGCATGCGGGAGACGGCGCGAGATCAGGACGACGGGGCGCTCTGCTCCGCGAATGTCCCCCGAGTCGGGCTGCGCCCGCCTCTCCTCCTTGATTTCGCTGCGCAGAGCGCCCCGCCGTCCCGATCCGACAGGCCTGGGCTGGTCGCGGGTGGAGGCGTACCGAGACTCGAGGCCGGGGCCGGCGGGTGCCCGCCGCAGCGAAATCAAGGGGGAGCCCTGGGCGCAGCCCAGGGCGGAGGACATTCGCGGAGGCGGGCGCCCGGTGGCCTCGGCCGGCGCGGCCCACGAACGCGCAGGAACGAACGCCTGCGATGGGCCGACAGCGGGCATTGACATGGGCACAGGTGTCACTTCAGCTCTCCGTGGCGACAGGGCACCATCTTTTTGGCGTGAGCCGGTCGCCTCCAAGCGGCCGCCGCGCTTCGGGGGTGGTTCATTTCACGCGAACACGCCGGCGGTGTCCTGCATGCGCTCGCTGACTTCACCGAGGTGGTGCAGTGTGTCGCCGTAGGCCATCTCGAGCATCGTCAAGCGCTTGAAGTAGTGGCTGACGCTGACTTCATCGGTGACGCCGATACCGCCATGCAACTGGATGCACTCCTGTCCGACCAGGCGCATCGAGCGACCGAGCTGGACCTTGGCTTGCGACAGAGCGCGTCGCCGGTGTGCGGCCGGCTCGCCGAGCTTGAGGCTGGCGTAGTAGCTCATGGAGCGCGCCAGTTCGAGCTGCATCTTGACGTCGGCCATGCGGTGGCGCAGGGCCTGGAAGCTGGCGATCGCCACGCCGAACTGCTTGCGTGTGTTCATGTACTCGACGGTCAACGCAACCAGCTTGTCCATCAGCCCGACCGCTTCGGCACACGCAGCGGCGATGCCGACGTCGATGGCCAAGTCGATTGCGGCCGCGGCATCCGCCAGCACCAGTTCGGCCGGCGCCGCGGCCAGCGCCACATCGGCGGCGCGGCCGCCGTCCTGCGTCGGGTAGCCGCGAACCGTGCAGCGGCCGCGCTCGACCAGGAACAGCCCGAGCGGGCCGATCGCATGCGGGCCGACGCGGGCTGGTACGAGGAAGGCATCGGCTTCGTCGCCCGCCGGCACCAAGTGCTTGTGTCCCGTCAGGGCCCAGCCGCCCGCCGCTTGCGATGCCACTGTCGTGGGCGCATCCACACGGTAGCGCGCGCCGCGCTCCTGCTGCGCCAGCACCACCAGCGCCGAGCCATCGGCGATGCGCGGCAGCCAGCTGTCTTGAACCGCCGCTTCGCCCTGGGCGAGCAGGGTCGGCGCCACCAGCGCGGCGGCGGCGTAGGGCGCATTGACCAGGCCGCGCCCCAGCTCTTCCATCACCACCATGGCTTCGACCGCGCCAAAGCCCAGGCCGCCTTGGTCGGCCGAAACGGCCAGCCCCGTCAGCCCGAGCTCGGCGAGTTCGCGGTAGACGTCGCGCGTCCTGCCACCGCCCTTGGCCAGTGCGTGGCGGCGCTCGAACGAGAAACCCTTCTCAACCCAGCGTTGCACTGCGTCGCGCAGCGAGACCTGGTCGTCGGTGACGTCGAAATTCATGTCAGTTGCTCCACCGCACTGTGCGCCAGCCTCTGGCCAGTAAACGCAAGGTCGAACCAAACGACCGCCGCGGATCCGGCTCTGCCGGTCCGCCAGCGGTGCCCCCTTGAGGGGGAGCGGCGAAGCCGCTGCGGGGGTGGTTCATTTCAGCTCCCCAGCACCGTCTGCGCGACGATGTTGCGTTGAACCTCGTTGCTGCCACCGTAGATCGTCGTCTTGCGCAGATTGAAATAGGTCGATGCCAAGGGCGCGCAGTGTGCGGCGCCAACGTGGTCACCCTGCCATCCCGCGGCCATCGCTTCCGTGATGAAGGGCAGGGTGAAAGGCCCGCCGGCCAGCATCATCAATTCGGAATAGCGCTGCTGGATCTCGCTGCCGCGGATCTTCAGCAGACCGGCAATGTCCAGGCTCTGCTTGCCGGCGGTCTCGGCCGACAACACGCGCAGCACCAGCATCTCGAGCGCGACGATGTCGACTTCGAGCAGCGCGATCTGATCGCGGAAACGCAGGTCGTCCCACAGGCCCTCGGCCTTGGCGATGCGCTTCAAGCGCTCGAGTTCGCGCTTGGCCCGGTTGACGTCGGCGATGTTGGTGCGCTCGTGCGAGAGCAGGTGCTTGGCATAGGTCCAGCCCTTGTTCTCTTCGCCGATGAGTTGGTCGGCCGGCACCTCGACGTTGTCGAACCAGACCTCGTTCACCTCGTGGCCACCGTCGAGCATGATGATGGGCCGCACGGAAACGCCGGGGGTCTTCATGTCGATCAGAAGGAAGGAGATGCCGGTCTGCGGCTTGCCTTCGTTGCTGGTGCGCACCAGGCAGAAGATCCACTCGCCGTACTGGCCCAGCGTGGTCCAGGTCTTCTGGCCATTGACCACGTAGTAGTCACCGCGGCGCTCGGCCTTGCATTTGAGGGACGCCAGGTCGGAGCCCGAACCGGGTTCGCTGTAGCCCTGGCTCCACCAGACATCCCCGCTGGCAATGCCGGGCAGGAAGCGATGCTGCTGGGCCGGCGTGCCGAAGGCCATGATCACCGGGGCGACCATGACGGGGCCGAATGGCATCACTCGGGGCGCGCCGGCCAGGGCACACTCTTCCTCGAAGAGGTGGCGCTGCACCGCGTTCCAGCCCGGGCCGCCAAACGCCTTCGACCAGCCCCAGCCGAGCCAACCTTGCTTGCCGAGCAGTCGTGCCCAGCGCTGGTGGTCGTCCCGCGTCAGGTGCAGGGCGTGGTGCACCTTGTGGCTGATGTCGGGCGGCAGGTTGGCCGCCACCCAGCTGCGGATCTGCTGGCGAAAGGCGGTTTCTTCGGCGGTGAAGGTCAGGTCCATGGTGGGGGCGGCTGGTTGCGCCACAGGGTTTTAGCACGAGCGTTCGCCTGTGGGGGTTTTCAGCTGCGACGCAGAAGTTTTTCATAATCAAAGCGATGCAGGACACCGCCGCCACGCTGGCCGACCCCGAACGCATGCGCCATGCTGACCCGGAGTGGTTGTCGCTGGCCCTGATGCAGTCGCGCAACCAGACCCTCGCCTGGCTGGGCCTGTTCGAGCGCCATGCCAACGCGCCGATGCCCCAGCCAGTGGCCCACTTCGAACCCGCGCGCTGGTTGGCCGGGCATGCCGGCTGGTGCCAGGAGCGCTGGATCGCGCGCAACCTGCAACGCGCACGCGGCGACGCCGCCGACGCAAGCCGCACCAGCTTGGCCTCGATCGATCCGCAAGCCGACGCCTGGTGGGCAGACGATGCGCTCGCCGATGCCGCGCGCTGGTCAGCCGAGCCGCCGCCCTTCGAGGCCACGCGCGCCTACCTCGCGGCAACCCTCGAAGTCACGCTCGATCTGCTCGCCTGCGCCGTGCCCGACGACGAGGGCCTGCATGTCTTTCGCGCCGCGCTGTTCACCGAAGACGCGTTGCAGCGCCGCTTTGTCGCGCTGGCGCAGGCCCAAGGGCTGCAGGCTGCGATCGCGCTGCTGCCGGAGCGCCGCTTGCACGTGCTGCGCGAGCCGCTGCGCTTTGCCGCGCAGCGTTGGGCACTCGGCACGCTCCCAGGGGGCTACGTGCCAGCCAACGAGCAATGGGCGTTCGAGGACGCGGTGCCCGAGTTCGAGATCGATGCCCAGGCGGTGGCCTGGTCGCAGTTCGCCGAGTTCGTCGAGGACGGCGGCTACGACGAGCCGCGCTGGTGGCACGCGGCGGGCTGGCAGTGGGTGCAGCAAACCCAGCGCCGCAGCCCGCGCAGCGTCGAGCAGTTGCGCCACGGCGTGTTGCTGCAGCGCTTTGGCCATCTGCAGCGTGCCCCGGCTGGCGAGCCGGCGACCATGCTGTCATGGTTCGAGGCCGACGCATGGTGCCAATGGGCCGGCCGCCGCCTTCCGACCGAGATCGAGTGGGAGCTGGCCGCCAGCCGGGGCGCATCGCGCGGCTTCGTCTGGGGTCAGGTGCCCGAGTGGGTGGCCGGCCGTGCACGCGCGTGGCCCGGCGGCACGCCCTTGACCGAGACGGACTGGCGCGTTCAACGCGGCGTGGCCTGGTTCGAACCGCGTCGCCTGGCTCACCCGAAGGCGCGCCGCTTCGCGGCTGCCGATCGCGACGAAGGCTTTGCTGGCTTTCGCAGCTGCGCGGTTTAGAACGCTGTTGAGTGACGCGCAGCGGGCACTCAAGAACCGTCGACGAGCGACGCGCCGCGTTGTTTTCAATCACACAAGATCGGCGGACAGCTCGCGGCCCTTTGCTGACGTTGGCGCATGTCCGCTGTTTCGTGCTGGCATTGGCGCGAGCAAGGCGGCGGACGCGGCCTGGGCGGGGCTCAAACGGCTGGCCCTTCGCTGCGCTGCGGGTGCCCTGCGATGCTCGGCTGGCCGGCCCCGTTGCAGAACTCCCGCCGTTCGCTGCGCTCACTGTGGTCGGACAGCTGCAACGAGTCAGAGCAC
>JANNFB010000347.1:0-6823 GCA_031379365.1 Burkholderiales bacterium | reverse complement strand
ATCGTGTCGCTGGTGGCCAGCGCCGGCATGGCTGCGTTCAATACCTGGTGGTCGCCCTGGTTCGAGGCCTGGAAGCTGGTCGGCATGGCGCTCGACGGGCTCGTCAATGTCTTCTTGCTCAGCGCGCTCTTCGCCATGATCTACAAGTGGATGCCGCGCGTGCGCGTGGCCTGGCGTGACGTGGTGGTCGGCGCCGCCTGCACGGCCGTGCTGTTCGTGCTCGGCCGCGCCCTCATCGGCCTGTACATCGGCCAGAGCAGCGTGGCCTCGGCCTTCGGTGCGGCCGGGTCGGTGGTGGCGGTGATGGTCTGGATCTACTACTCCGCACAAATTTTTCTGATCGGTGCAGAACTCACCTGGGCCTACTCGCATATCCTCGGTTCGCAGCGGTTGGCGCCAGCCCTCTGACGCCGGCCGCCCCGCAGATCGATACCCGGTTCATCGCGCGCCTCAACACTGATTGCGAAGATGCTGAGCCGATCATGATCCTGAGCTTCTACGAACGAGCGATTCGCATCCGCTACGCCTTCCCGGCGGTGGTGGTTGCCGCCGTGGTGCTGATGACGCTCAACGAGCGTTCCTACCAGCGCTCGCACCAGACCTTGCGCAACGGCATTGCCTTGACCGACGCCCGCATCTCGTCGCAGCGCACCTTGCAGTTGATCACCGACGCCGAACTGGCGGTGCGCGCCCAGATGGCGGGCAGCGGCCAAGCCGACCTCGAACCGTTCAGGGTCGCGCAGCGTGAGCTGCCGCTGGCCAGCGAAGCCACCTTCCACTTGATTGCGCAAATTGATCCCGACGCCACGATCGACGGGCAAGGCCTGCGCCAGCAACTCAACGAGCGCATGCTCGAGCTGGGCCGCAGCGTCGTCTTGCTCGAGGCGGGCCAGCTCGACGCCGCGCGTGCGCTGCTGGCCAAAGACCATGTCGGGCAGCGCACCAACAGCACGCGCATCGCCCTGGAGCGCTTGCTCACCCAGGCCGCCGCTCTGCAACAGGTGGCCCGCGTCAGCCTGTACGAAACCATGGCCACCAGCCGCTGGCTGGTGCATGGTTTGACCTTGCTGGTGGCCCTGGGCCTGTATGTCTTCATGCGCCAGGCCGGTCGCCTGGATGCGGCCCGCCTGCGTGAGCAGCAGCGCCTTGAAACCGAGGTGGCTGAGCGCACCCGCGAACTGAGTGAGCTGGCGACCTACCTGATGACGGCCCGCGAGGACGAGCGCGGCCGCCTGGCGCGTGAGCTGCATGACGAACTGGGCGCCTTGCTGTCCCACGTCAAGCTCGACCTGGCGCGCGCGCGCCGCATCGACGGCGTCCCCTCCCTCGCAGTGGAGCGCCTGGTGTCGATCGACAAACGCCTGAACGACGGTATCGCGCTCAAGCGCCGCATCATCGAGAACTTGCGGCCGTCAGCCCTCGAACACCTGGGCCTCACCGACAGCCTGTCGCTGCTGTGCCGAGAGAGCGCCGACGCGCTGGGCGTGCCTGTGCACGAAAACCTCGAACCGTTCTCGATGGCGCGCGACCGCGAGTTGACGGTCTACCGCCTGGTGCAGGAAGCGTTGACGAACGTGGCCAAGTACGCGCACGCCAGCCAGGTCTTCGTGAGCTGCCGACGCGAGGGCGATGAGGCTGTGGTCGAAGTGAGCGACGACGGCCGAGGCTTCGACCCGGCCGTGCTGGGGGTCGGCCAGCATGGCCTGGCCGGCATGCGCCTGCGCGTCGAAGCGCACGGCGGGCGCATTGGCGTGCAGTCGGCGCCGGGCGGTGGCACGACGGTGACGGCGCGTTTGCTCGCACTGCCGCGTGAAGCCGAGCCGGGTGACGCCGGTGCGCAAGGCGGTGCGACGCTGACGATGGTGTAGACGCCCTGAGCCTCTGCGGGCGGCGGCGCGGGGCGACGCTCACCGCGCGTCGGCGGGGTCCTACCCTGCGACGCTGCCGGTGCCGACAGACTTGCGGCCTGGTTCCCATCACGCTCCCCGGGTGCCCAAGCCCTGGAATCAGTGACCCATGATCCGCATTGCGATTGTTGACGACCACGCCATCGTGCGCACCGGGCTGAGGCAGTTCCTGTCGGACATCGGCGACTTCCGTGTCACGGGGGAGGCCAGCAATGGCCGGGAGGCGCTCGAGCTGGCACGCCAGGGCGACGCCGACGTCATGCTGATGGACATCTCGATGCCGGGCCAGAGTGGCGTCGACGCGTTGGTGGACATCAAGGCCCGATTCCCCGCATTGCCCGTGCTCATGGTCAGCAGCTTTGCCGAGAGCAGCTACGCCACGACCTTGCTGCGACAGGGGGCAGCGGGCTACCTCAACAAGGACAGCGATCCGGAGGAGGTCGTCAAGCCCATCCGCACGGTGGCGCAAGGCCGGCGGTACATCAGCACCGCCCTGGCCGAAGCCTTGGCCGACGGCGTGGCGAACCTGGGCGAGCGCCCCGCCCACGAGTCGCTGTCGGACCGCGAACTTCAGGTCTTCCTGCGCCTGGCCAGCGGCGAGACGATCAGCCGCATGGCCGAGGGCATGTTCCTGAGCGCAAAGACGGTGAGCACCTACCGCACCCGGGTGTTGGCAAAGCTGCAGTTGTCCAGCAACAGCGACTTGACTTACTACGCGGTCAAGCACGGCTTGATGGCTTAGGCGCGCCGGTCGGCCGCACGAGTTTGTCGGGGGTTTCCACCCCATGGTCGCCAGCGCATCAATGTGCGCTAGCGAACAGAGAAACCGCTGTGCGGTCCTTACACTTCCGCAC
Source organism: Burkholderiales bacterium (assembly GCA_031379365.1). Classification (GTDB taxonomy): domain Bacteria; phylum Pseudomonadota; class Gammaproteobacteria; order Burkholderiales; family Burkholderiaceae_C; genus CADEEN01. The sequence continues at coordinate 4,062 of JANNFB010000347.1, read as the reverse complement.
GAAGTGGGGACAAAGCCCGCAGAGGAGTGCCCTGTTGACGCCCACCCTGGACCCGCAAACTAACCACCTGCTCGCCGCGCTGTCCGCGTCCGACCTGCAGCGTTGGCTGCCACAGCTCGAAGCGGTCACGCTGGCGCTGGGCGAGGTGTTGTATGAGTCCAATGGCAAGCTTTCGCATGTCTACTTTCCCACTTCCTCCATCGTCTCCCTGCTGTATGTGATGCAGAACGGCGCCGCGGCTGAAATCGCCGTCGTCGGCTTAGAGGGCCTCGTTGGCATCTCGCTGTTCATGGGTGGCGAGTCGACGCCCAGCCGCGCGGTGGTGCAAAGCGCGGGCCAGGCTTGGCGCCTGCCCGCTGCAGTGATCAAGTCCGAGTTCAAGCGCGCACCGGTGCTGCACCTGCTGCTGCGCTACACCCAGGCGCTCATCACACAGATGGCGCAAACAGCGGTGTGCAACCGCCACCATTCGCTCGACAAGCAGCTCTGCCGCTGGCTGCTGCTGAGCCTGGACCGGCTGCAGGGCAACGAGCTGGCGATGACCCAGGAACTCATCGCCAACATGCTGGGCGTGCGCCGCGAGGGCGTCACCGAAGCGGCGCTGAAGCTGCAGGAAGCCGGCCTGATCCGCTACGGCCGCGGCCGCATCACGGTGCTCGACCGGCCGGGCCTGGAAAAGCGCACCTGCGAGTGCTATGCCGTGGTCAAGACCGAGTACGACCGCCTTCTGCCGGACAAGCCGGCAACGTAGCGCGCAGCGGCAGAGCCGCTCGCCCAGGGCCGGGCGCGTCTGTGCGACAACGCACTTTCCCGTAGGAGTCCGCCGACAAAAAGTACCGGTGCCAGCCGATGGGCACCGCAGCCGCATCTGCAGATCATGCGGCATGGACTCTCGACACAACCAATTGCTCGCCGCCCTGCCAGACGCCGATTGGGCGCGCTGGCAGCCCCACCTCGAACCCGTGACGCTGGCCTATGGCCAGGTGCTGTTTGAATCGGGCGCCACACCGGCCTCGGTGGTGTTCCCGACCACCGCGGTGATCTCGCTGTCGAACATGACACGCGATGGCGCCTCCTCCGAGTTTGCCGTGGTCGGCAACGAAGGCGTGGTCGGTATTTCGCTGTTCATGGGCGGCAACGCCATGATCGGCCGCGCTCTGGTGCAGAGCAGCGGCCAAGGCTGGCGCCTGAGTGCGGCACGGGTGCACGCCGCGGTGGAGCGCGGCGGTGCGGTGCTGGACCTGCTGCTGCGCTACACCCAGTCGTTGATCGTGCAGACGGCACAGACGGCTGCCTGCAACCGCCATCACACCATCGCCCAGCAGGTCAGCCGGCGCCTGCTGATGGGGCTGGACCGCGCACAGTCTGACGAACTGGCCATGACCCAGGAGGCGGTGGCCAACCTGCTGGGCGTGCGCCGCGAAGGCGTCACGGCTGCAGCGCAGAAGTTGCAAGAACGCGGCCTGATCCGCTACCGCCGCGGCCACATCGAGGTGCTTGACCGTACGCGCCTGGAGCAGCACACCTGCGAGTGTTATGCCGTGGCGAAGAAGGAGTACCAGCGCCTGTTGCCGATGCCGATGGCGGCTTGAGCGCAACTTTCTTTCTTCGGTAATGTGCGCTGACCCACCGACAGAGCGGTCGCCAGGCCTCATAGTCGCCCCCACGAGGAACGCGGCATGCTAAGGCCGTCCTCGTGGGCCCGCCCGCTGTCCTGCGGGGCAGGGGCGATAACCATGAGCCATGATGGCCTCCCAAAACCAATTGATCGAGCGCCTGCCGCGCAAGGAGCGCGCCAGCCTGCTCGGCGTTTGCGAGACCGTGCAACTGACGCTGGGCGAAGTGCTGTGCGAGCCGGGCAAGCCGACGCGCCATGTCTGGTTCCCTGTCGGCAGCTTCATCTCGATGGTGGCGCCGATCGACGGCAAGCCGGCCCTGGAAGTGGGCATGGTCGGCAGCGAAGGCATGCTCGGCGCGCACCTGGCGTTGGGCGTGGCCACCGTGCCGCTGCATGCACTGGTGCAAGGCGCCGGCAACGCCTGGCGCACTACGGCCGCGGCGTTTCGCGTCGAGCTGGCGCGCAGCCCGGCGTTGCAACGCGTGATTCATCGCTACGTGTACGTGCTGATGGCGCAGTTGACGGGCTCGGCCGCCTGCCTGCGCTTTCACGAGATCGGGCCGCGCCTGGCGCGTTGGCTTTTGATGAGCCAGGACCGCGCGCACACCGAGCGCTTCCACGTCACCCACGAGTTCCTGGCCTACATGCTGGGCGTGCGCAGAGTGGGCGTCACTGCCGCGGCGAGCGCCCTGCAGCGCAGCGGCCTGATCGAGTACCACCGCGGCGAGATGCACGTGCTCGACCGCGCTGGCCTCGAGGCGGCGGCCTGCGACTGCTACGCCAGCGACTCCCGGGCCTACGCCGACCAGTTCCCCTGACGCGCGCCCATGCGCCGCCCGGCGCTCGGCCGCTGCGATGAGCGCGCCGCCTGATGCTGCCCAGCGCAACGAAGCCGTGACGCAGGCAGCGCTCGACGCCGAGGCGCCCGCCGACGCGGCCCTGTTGGCGCCCGCACCCGACGAGCCACACGCCGTGCTCACTGCACCGGTGGACGTGCGCAGCGTCTCGCTGGCGCTGCTGGCGGTGCTGGCGAGCGTGTTTGTGCTGCACTGGGCCGCTGCGGTGTTCGTGCCGCTGCTGCTCGGGCTGATGTTCAGCTACGCCTTGACGCCGCTGGTCGATCGCCTGGTGCGCCTGCACTTGCCGCGCGTGCTGGCCGCGGCGCTCTTGATGGTGGGTATCGTCGGCGGCGTCGGCGCCATCGGCTGGTCGCTCAGCGACGATGCCGCGGCGATGGTCGAGGCCCTGCCCGACGTGGCGCAGAAGCTGCGCCGCGGCATCGCCAACCAGCGCAACCAGGGGCCGTCCGGCACCATCGAGAAAGTGCAGAAGGCGGCCACCGAGCTGGAGCGCGCGGCCGAAGAGGGGGCGGGCGCTGCGCCCAGTCGCAGCGTCACCAAGGTGCAGATCGAGTCGCCCCGGTTCAATGTCAAAGACTATCTTTGGAGCGGCACGCTGGGCCTCATGAGCGCCGCGGGCCAGACCCTGGTGGTGCTGTTCATCACTTTCTTCCTGCTGGTGTCGGGCGACACGTTCCGGCGCAAGATGGTCAAGATCGCCGGGCCCACCTTCGGCCAGAAGCGGCTCACGCTGCAGGCGCTGGACGAGATCGACCTGCAGATCCAGCGCTACTTGATGGTGCAGGTGTTCACCAGCGCCCTCGTCGGCGTGTCCACCTGGCTGGCTTTTCTGTGGATCGGGGTCGAGCATCCCGGCGTGTGGGGCGTGGCCAGCTTCGTGCTCAACTTCATTCCCTACTTCGGCAGCATCGTCATCACCGGGGCCTCGGCCGTGCTCGGCTTCGTGCAGTTCGGCAGCTTCGAGATGGCGATGCTGATTGCCGGCGCCACCCTGCTCATTAACAGCATCGAGGGCTACATCCTCACGCCCTGGCTCACCGGCCGCGCCAGCCGCATGAACCCGGTGGCGGTCTTCGTCGGCGTGCTGGCCTGGGGCTGGCTGTGGGGGCTGTGGGGGCTGTTTCTGGGCGTTCCGATCCTGATGGCGATCAAGGCGGTGTGCGACCGCGTCGACGATCTCAAGGCGGTGGGGGAGTTGCTCGGCGACTGATACGGGTTCGAGTTCAAGCGGGTAACGATGGCGGTTGGCTGTCGGGCTGTTCTTGCGCGTCGCGGCTGGCGCTGTGCGGCGTCGGCTCACACTGGAGCGGTCTTCGCTTCGCTGCGACTTCGTTGCGCTGCTCGGCCTGAGGTCGCGCCGAAAAACTCCCGCCGTTCGCTGCGCTCACTGTGGTCAAACAGTTTCGGCGAGTCAGTTTTGGATGCGCGCTGCGCGCGCCGACCTCAGGCCTGTGCTGCTCACCGCTCCACAGTGAGCCACCGCCGCACACCGCCAGCCGTGAAGGCCACCGGGGTATGTTCGCGAACGCACACCACCATTGTCTCGGCAAAGGCGCGCCCGGGCAGGGGCCAGCGCGCCTGTGT
>JANNFB010000329.1:0-5586 GCA_031379365.1 Burkholderiales bacterium | reverse complement strand
TCTGGCACGGTCCACAGGCTGCCGTTGCTGGCCACCGGGTTGGCGCCGATCACCAGCAGGTAGTGGCTGCGCTCGATGTCCGGCACCGCCATGGAGAGCCAGTGGCCATACATCCAGCCGTTGCTGAGCTGCTTGGGCATCTGGTCCAGCGTGCTGGCCGAGAACACGTTCTTGGTGCCCAGCGCCTTGGCCAGGCGGCTGAAGTAGAGCAACAGGCTCATCTTGTGCGCCGACGGGTTGCCCACGGCCACGGCCTCGGCGTCGCGGCCGTGCGTTTGCAGGAGCGGCACCAGCCGCGCCTCGATCTCGGCGAAGGCCTCGTCCCAGCTCGCCTCGACGAAGCGGCCGTCGCGCTTGATCAGCGGTGTGCGGACGCGGTCGGGGTCTTCGTGCAGGTCTTTCAGCGCCACGCCCTTGGGGCAGATATAGCCGGCACTGAAGACATCGTTCTCGGCGCCGCGGATGCTGGTGACCTTGCCGCCTTCGGTGCGCACCTCGAGGCCGCAGCAGGCTTCGCACAGGGGGCAGATGCGGTAGTGGCTGTTCTCGGTCATTGGCAGGTCTCCGGAGCTTGGGCGCACGATACCCCGGCGCGGCGCGCAGCGCCGGCCGAGCCGACCGGTCGACGGGCCGGCCCGGCTCAGGCCGGTGCCGCGAGCGCCCTTTTGCGCGCCGCCAGCTGGCGCCACAGCACCGGCAGGGCCAGGGCCGCACCCAGCAGCGTGGGCAGCAGACCGGGCGCGATCATCAGCAAGGCGGCGGCCAGACAGAGCGCCTGCTCGGGCCGCTTCATCTCCACCAGCATGAACTTGCTCAGCGCCGCGGCCAGCAGCGTGATGCCCAAGACGCAGCCGACAAAGGTGACCACGAAGTCATAGCCCGTGAAACCCTTGGCCACGATCAGCAGGCTGGGCGAGAAGACAAACACGAAGGGCACCAAGACCTTGGCCAGGCCCAGGCGGAAAGCCGTGTTGCCGGTCTTGAAGGGGTCGCTGCCGGCCATGCCTGCCGCCGCGTAAGCCGCCAGGGCTACGGGGGGCGTGATGTCGGCCAGCACCCCGTAGTAGAAGACAAAGAAGTGCGCCACCAGCGGCTCCACACCCAGCTGCACCAGCGTGGGCGCGGCCACCGTGACCATGATGATGTAGTTCGCCGTGGTGGGGATGCCGGCGCCCAGCAGGATGCAGACCAGCCCGGTCATGATCAGCGCCACCAGCAGCGTCAGCGATTTGGGGTCCACCAGGCTGGCTGGGATGAGCGCGCCCACGCCGCCGGCCACCGCCTGTGCCGCGCCGGTGATCAGGATGCTGAGCTTGAAGCCCACGCCGGTGAGCGTGACCACGCCGATCACCAGGCCCACGGTGGCGGCGGCCGCGCCCACCGCCAGCGCGTACTGGGCGCCGGTGCTGAAGGCTTCGATCAAGGCCGCTGTGCCGATGCGGCCGTCGACCTTCAAGGCCTTGAGCAGGAAGGGCGTGGCCACCAGCGCTGCGCAGAAGATGCCCAGCTTGAGGTTGCTGTTTTCAATGCCACCGAACACCACCAACAACAACACCGCGTGCAGCGCAGCCAGCATGCCCCAATGGCGCGCCGTGTTGTTGCCCACGCGGGTGCACAGGCCGACGATGGCGCACGAGGTGATGCCGGTGAAGGCGGCCAGGTAGGGCGTGCGGCCGCTGACCAGGATGGCGATCAGCAGCAGCAAGGGGATCAGGGTGGGCCAGCGGTCGCGCAGGCTCTGGCGCAGCTTGGGCATCTCTTCTTCGGTCAGGCCGCGCAGACCGAAGCGCTTGGCTTCGAAGTGCACCTGCATGAACACGCCGAAGAAGTGCATGAAGGCCGGAACCGCGGCGGCGATGATGATGGTCTGGTAGGGCACCGACAAGAACTCGATCATCAAGAAGGCCGCGGCCCCCAGCACCGGCGGCGTGATCTGCCCACCGGTGGAAGACGCCGCCTCCACGGCCCCGGCGAACTCGCGCTTGTAGCCGACGCGGATCATGGCCGGGATGGTCAGCGAGCCCACCGTCACCGCATTGGCCACGCTGCTGCCCGACAGCATGCCGAACAGGGCCGAGCCGAAGACGCTGACCTTGGCCGGCCCGCCGGCGTAGCGCCCCGCCACCGTGCTGGCCACGTCCAGGAACAGTTGCCCCAGGCCGACACGGGTGGCCAGCACGCCAAACAACACGAAGTGAAAGACATAGGTGGCCACCACGCCCACCGCCACGCCGTAGACGCCCTGGCTGGTCAGGTACTGGTGGTTGATCAGCTGGCTCCAGTTGGCGCCCGCGTGCTTGAGCAAGCCCGGGAAGAAGGGCCCGGCCAGCGCATAGAACATGAAGGCGATGGCGATGATGGGCAGCGGCCAGCCCATGCTGCGGCGGGTGGCTTCGAGCAGCGCGAGGATGAGGATGCTGCCCATCACCACATCGATCGTCAGAGGGTTGCCGACGCGGAAGGTCAGGTCTTCGAAGATGTAGGGGATGTAGAGCACCGAAGCGGCCACCGCGGCCGCCAGCAGCCAGTCGAACCACGGCACGTTGCCGGGTGCGGTGATGCGGTGCTCAGCCACCTTCTCCAGCAGCGCGTGGCGGTGGGGGAAGACCAGAAAGATCAGCCCCAGCACGAAGGCCAGGTGCACACCGCGGTGGGTCACCTCCTGCAGCAGCCCGAAGCCGGCGGTGTAGTAGTGAAACACGCTGAGCAGCAGCAGCAAGCCGCCCACCACCGTGGCCGCCGACGCCGTCAGCGGCCGAAAGCGCATCTCGGGGTCGTACTTCTGTTCCAGCTGGGCCAGGGTCTTGTCGTAGGGCAGGGCGGTGGTCATGGGCGCGGCTGGGGTGGGGTCGGGCAATCAAAAAAGGGCAGCCGTTTTGGCTGCCCCTGTGTTCAGGCAAGGTGGTCGGTGGCCTACTTGATCAGCCCGACTTCCTTGTAGTACTTCTCGGCACCCGGGTGGAAGGGGATGCCGGCCGCGCGCACGGCGTTTTCCTTGGTGATGAACTTGCCTTTGGCGTGGCCGCTGGCGAGTTGCTTCTGCGCGTCGGCGCTGAACAAGGCCTTGGTGATCTCGTACACCGTGTTGGCATCGGCCTTGTCGCTGGTGACCCACTGCGCGCCCACGGCCAGTGTGGCCACGGCAGCCACGCCCTTGTAGGTGTCGGCGGCGATGCTGTCGGGCGAGAAGAAGGCGCTGCTCTTGCGCAGGGCTTCGGCCTGGGGGCCATCAATGGGCAGCAGGTCGATGCCGCTGCCGGCGCTGGCCAACTCCGCAATCGCACCGGCGGGTGCGCCACCGGTGAAGAAGAAGGCGTCGAGCGAGCCGTCCTTCATCTTGTCGCCGGCCTGGTTGGGCTTGATGTACTCGGGCTTGATGTCCGACTCCTTCAGGCCATAGGCGGCCAGGATGGCGCGCGCGTTGACCAAGGTACCCGAGCCCGGCTCGTCCAGCGCCACGCGCTTGCCCTTCAGGTCGGCCACGCTCTTGATGCCGCTGCCCTTCTTCACCACCACGTGCACGCTCTCGGGGTAGAGGTTGGCAATCAGGCGCAGGCCCGGCACATTCGGCTTGCCCTCGTACAGGCCGGTGCCCTTCTGCGCCCAGGTGGCCACGTCGGACTGGCTGAAGCCGCTTTCCATCGCGCCGCCGGCAATGCCGTTGACGTTGGCCACGCTGCCATTGCTGGCCTGCGCGGTGACCACGGTCTTGCCGGGCTGGCTGACGGCGTTGGCGATCATGCCGCCCACCGGGTAGTAGGTGCCGGCGGTGCCGCCGGTGCCGATGCGGAAGAACTGTTGGGCCTGGGCGGCGGTACCGGCCACGGCCAGCGCGGCGGCCAGGGTCAGGATGTGGGTGATCTTCATGAAAGCTCCAGAGGGGGGAAGGCGAATAGCTGATGTTGACGCACGACCGGCGGCCGCGCGCTTCGTGCAACTACCAAGACAGGAAGCCTGCATGACATCGGTGAGAGGCGTTGGTTTTTGCAATCGCCAGCGGCCTGGGTCGTGGTCAGGTCCTCTGAGAGTCCGGACCTGCCGTGTAAGCAACAAACCAGCGGGCGCCGCCAGAGTCGGCAAGGCAGCGTTTGCTATCCGTGGCCATTCGCGAGCGACCTCAAGCTGACTGTCGCAAAGCTGCCGCTGGGCGTGACACTCGTGTGCAGCGCGGATGTCGTTTAGGCGACGTGCAGCAGCCGTCGGGTGCTCGCGAGCCTGTCAGCGCCGCGCCGACGACCACTCCCCTGCCGCTCGAACTCGCAGTACCGACCCATAGGTGATACCCAGTCTGTTGAACTCGTCGCCACTGCGGTCGGTCGGACCTCTGCTGAGCCACCCTTAGAAGGCCCCGCAGCGGAGGGCACCTTCGAAACATAGGTACGCAGCAGTCTGTGCGATTGAGGCGCAAGGACAGCTTGCGGCAAGATGACTACAACCACTGTCCGCCACACAGTTCACTCGGCGACCCGACGCCGAGCGAGTTCGCCACAATGCAGTTAAGGCAACCCAAACAAGTGGATGGTAGTTGGAGGTCTTTCAGATGAAGTTCAGCGAAGCTCTCAAGCACGTCCATGAAATGCGGGACGACAAAGTCTTGCTTTCCAAGAAGCCTTGGAGTGCGACCTCTGAGGCGAAGTTCGCCCACTTCGAGAGGGGTTTCAGCCTAAGCAAACAGGATCGTGAGGAAGGCTTCAGTGGCGTCTTGGACAAAGAAGATCTGACCATGCTGTTGGGGTACGCCGACGAAAAAGTGATCAGCGAAGAGTTGCTCGCGGATTTCGCTATTCACTATGCCATTTACGATGGGTATCCATCTTGGTTCTCTGATCTGCCCGACAAGTAATGCTTAGTGATCGCCGGCAAAGGACGTCGTCCGATGTGTGACGTGCCGCAGTCGCCGAGCGTCTTCCGCGCTCTGTTACCGCTTGAGATCGCCGCCGACATTGGGCCGCCAGCCTCGAATGTCCGAGACGAGTCCGAAGACGACCTTGCTGCAGGCGAATCGGCTATCGGCAAACTACGCCGCAGCGGATGCTCATGGAGAGCAGCGTTGTGGTTGGCGAGGGGTCGCGATCAACCCCCAGCCCAACCGAGCAAAGCGCCGGCCCGACTCCGGCCGCGGACACTCAAGCCGCTCGTTGCCGGCAACGCACTCAATGATTGTCCCGCGGCACAAAGGCACCGCGCTTGCCGCGCAGGAAGTCGAGGTCCGCGCCCTCGTCGGCCTGCAGCACGGTGTCGGTGTAGAGCTTCCAGTAGCCTGAGTCGAGGCGCGGGGTCGGTGGCTTCCAGTGGGTGCGGCGCAGCGCGAGTTCTTCGTCGCTGACATGCAGGTGCAGCCGGCGCCCGGCCACGTCGAGGGTGATCAGGTCCCCGTTCTGCACCAGGGCCAGCGGGCCGCCAGCCGCCGCCTCGGGCGCCGTATGCAGCACCACGGTGCCGTAGGCGGTGCCGCTCATGCGCGCGTCGCTGATGCGGACCATGTCGGTGATGCCCTTCTTCAGCACCTTCGGCGGCAGCGGCATGTTGCCCACCTCGGCCATGCCGGGGTAGCCCTTGGGGCCGCAGTTCTTCAGCACCAGCACG
>JANNFB010000046.1:0-2150 GCA_031379365.1 Burkholderiales bacterium | reverse complement strand
CCGGGTCTTGCGTAATTGGCGATGAAGTAGTCGTCCACCGCCAGCGTGGCGAGGATGTCTTTCTCGAGGTGATCGGGCCGTCCCGCCCAGCCGCCTGGGAGGGTCATCGGAAACTGCGCGAAGGCGGTGCGCGCCGGCTTGACAGGCTCGCGCCCAGTGCCCAGTGTCAGCGCGACACCGACCACGCCGATCAAGGCCGTACCAATCAGCATCGGCATCGACAGGCGGCGCTGCCGGACGGCCACGCCCTTGGGGAAAGGCGGCGGGTAGTCGAGGCCGAAGACGCTGCGCAAGGAGCTCGACCGATCACCGATGCGCGCCAGCAGGCTCATTTCGGCGATCAGCAGGGCGATGCAGATCATGAACATGAACCAGCCTTCGAAGTCATGCAGCAGGCCTTCGGCCATGGCGCTGCCGTAGTACTCCACCGTGACGCCGATCAGGCCGATGCGCAGGCTGTTGATGACGATCGTGAGCGGCACGGTGGACAGCACGATCAACACGCGCTTCCACATCGCGCCCTGGAAGAAATAGGCCGCCAGGAAGCCCAGCACCATCAGCGGGAACAAGTAACGCAGGCCGCTGCAGGCCTCCACCACTTGCAGCTTGTAGCTGCCCAGGTCGATCACGTTGCCTTCGAGAAACACGCTGATGCCGGCCTGGCGGATCAGCCAGACGCCCATCTCCGACGACACCAATTGCAAGGATTGCGACAACTCGCGCAGCAGGAACTGCGGCAGCGGGATCATGAACAGCAGAATCGCCAGCGGCACCGCGATGATGCGGGTGCCGGCCCAACCGATCGCGCAGGCCGACAGGCCGAACAAGGCCACGACAAAGCCGTACTGGGCGATCAGCCGGATGGCGCTGAACTCACTCACCATACCGAGCAGCAGGGCCAGGGCGATGAGCCACAGGCCCGACCAGGCGCCGCGCAGCTCGAGCGCGCGCAGGCGGTCGGAGCGCTGCCAGATCAGGAAGGCCGAGATCACCGGGATGAAGTAGCCGTAGCTGTACTCCGGGACCTGCTCCCAGTTCGCGACCATGAAGTGCAGACCGGAGTAGAAAGCCGCCAGCACGGCGGCGCCCGCCAGGGCCAGCAAGGCCCATTGAGCCGGCGTGGTCTTCCAGACGGGGGTGGGCAGTTGCGAGAGGGATGCGGTCGACATGCCGAGCACGTGAGGTCACATGCCGGTGTGCATGCGAGTTAGAGGCTAGCGGCGCTTTGTGACACCCACATGGCTGAACAGCGGCACCGGCAGGGCTTTGCTGTCAAGCCACGGACACACTGGGCGCCTACGCTACTTGGCTTGGCTGTCTGTGGCCAGCCTTTGCATTCTCCGCACCGCATGACACCCCTTGCCCCGGCTGTTGACAGCCACCATGGCGCCAGCCTGCCGCTCGGCAACCGCGTTGCGCGCGCCGTCTGGGGCGTCGCGCACCTGTTGTTGGTGCGGCCGTCGCCACGGCCTTGCCACGCCTGGCGCGCGGCGATCTATCGCCTGTTCGGCGCCACGCTCGGATCCGACTGCCACATCTACCCCGGCGCGCGCGTATGGGCGCCATGGAACCTGGTCTGCGAAGACGCCGTCGGCATTGCCGACGGTGCCGTGGTTTACAACTCCTTGCCGATGCGCCTGGGCTCGCGCTGTGTGATCTCGCAGGACGCCTACCTGTGCGGCGCCACGCACGACTTCGAAGCGGCCGGCTTCCCGATGATCAGCGCACCCATCACGCTCGGCCGCCAGGCCTGGATCTGCGCCCGCGCCGTGGTTGGGCCCGGCGTGACGGTGGGTGAGGGCGCCGTGCTCGGCCTGGCCAGCGTGACGATGAAGGACCTCGAACCCTGGACGGTGTACGCCGGGGCGCCAGCGAAGGCCTTGCGCAAGCGGGTGATGCGATGAGTGCGGAGCGCAGCTTGAGCGAGCGCATCAACACCGCGGCAGTGCCCCTGACAGTGCCCGCTGGTCAGGCCAAGGCCGCCTGGCACGGCCCGCGCAGCATCCACCGCCACCTGACGCGGCCAATCGTCGAGCAGTTGAACCGCGTCGGCGCGCACACCGTGCTCGACCTAGGTTGCGGCAGCGGCTGGTTCACCGGCACGCTTGACCGCTGCGGTTTCGAGGTGGTGGGTGCCGACATCGACGAAG
>JANNFB010000317.1:0-23178 GCA_031379365.1 Burkholderiales bacterium | reverse complement strand
ACGAAGGCCTTCTCATTGGTGACGTCGGCCTCGGGAACGCCGAGTTGCTCGGCGATGATTTTCTTGACACGTGCTTCGATATCGCTCATTGACTCCTCCAGGAGTGGGTACGCAAAACGGCCCGAATTCTAAGCGGCGATGGGGAAACGCCCCCGATCGCTCGCCTTGCCCGGCGGGCCCCCGAACTAGTTCATGTACATGCCGCCGTTGACATGCAACTCGCATCCCGTGACGTAAGCGGCTGCGGGCGAGGCCAGAAACAGCACCGCAGCGGCAACTTCCTGAGGCGTGCCCAGGCGGCCAACCGGGATCTGCGCCAAGAGTGCCGCCTTCTGCGCCTCGGCCAATCCGTCTGTCATGTCGGTGGCGATGAAACCCGGCGCAACGCAATTCACGGTGATGCCACGGCTGCCCAGCTCCCGGGCCAGCGCGCGCGTCATACCGGCGACGCCGGCCTTGGCCGCAGCATAGTTGGCTTGACCGGCATTCCCGGAGGCGCCGACCACCGAGGTGATGTTGACGATGCGACCGTGGCGCTGTTTCATCATCACCCGGATGACGGCCCGGCTGGCGCGAAAAACCGCCTTCAGATTGGTGTCGAGCACGGCGTCCCAATCGGCGTCCTTCATGCGCATGGCCAGCGTGTCGCGGGTGATGCCGGCGTTGTTGATCAGGATATGCAGGCCGCCGTCCTGGGCGACGATGGCATCGACGGCGTTTTGCAAGGCCTCGCCGTCATTGACATCGAGCACGATGCCGCGGCCGCCCAAAGGCGCGAGTGCGGCGTCGATGCTGGCGGCCCCCGCCTGCCCGGTGGCTGTGCCGACGACCTTGGCCCCCTGCGCCGCGAGCGCCTCGGCGATCGCCCGGCCGATGCCGCGTGTGGCCCCGGTGACGAGCGCAACCTGCCCCTTGAAGGCGTCACTCATGCAAGCATCCCCCGCACCTCAGCCAGTGAGGCAGGATCGAACAGGCTGGCTGTGACGGCTTCGGCATCGATGCGCTTGACCATGCCGGCCAGCACCTTGCCAGGCCCGCACTCGATGATGTGCGACACGCCGCGCCGCCGCAGGGCTTGCACCACTTCGACCCAGCGCACCGCGCCGAACGCCTGCCGGTAGAGGGCGTCGCGGATCGACGTGGCGTCGCTGGCCACGGCCACATCGATGTTGTTGACGAGCGGCAGCCGCAGTGCCGCGATCGAGACGCTGGCGAGCCTGTCGCGCAGGCGGTCAGCGGCCGGCTTCATCAGGCTGGAGTGGAACGGCGCCGAGACCGACAACATCAGTGCGCGTTTGGCGCCGCTGGCCTTCAAGACCTCGCAGCCCTTGTCGACGCCAGCCTTGCTGCCCGCGATCACCGTCTGCTTGGGATCGTTGAAATTGACCGCCTCAACCACCTCACCGCTGGCCTTTGCCGCCTCGGCACAGCCGTCGACGACCGCGCGGGCGTCGAGGCCCAGGATCGCCGCCATCGCGCCGACACCAACGGGCACGGCCTCCTGCATCGCCTGGGCGCGAAAGCGCACCAAGGGCAACGCCTCGGTCAGCGTCAAGGCGCCAGCCGCGACCAGCGCGGTGTACTCGCCCAGCGAGTGGCCCGCGACTGCCGCCGGCTCCGCCCCGCCCTCATGGCGCCAAGCGCGGTAGCAAGCGATGCCCGCGACCAGCATCACCGGCTGCGTGTTGGTTGTCAGATCCAGCGCTTCCTTTGGACCGCCGTGAATCAGGCGGGCCACGTCCTCTCCCAGGGCCGCAGAAGCCTCGGCCAGGGTCTCACGCACCGCAGGGTGGTCGCCCCAGGCGTCCAGCATGCCCACGGCCTGTGAGCCCTGGCCCGGAAAGATGAACGCGAACGAAGTCATTGCAAGGTCTCTGGGTCAGAACTCGAGCAGCACAGCGCCCCAAGTGAAGCCGCCGCCGACGCCTTCCAACAGCAAGGTATGGCCGGGACGGATGCGGCCGTCCCTGACGGCCACATCGAGCGCCAGCGGGATCGACGCTGCGGACGTGTTGCCATGCTCGTCGACCGTGACGACGAGTTTGTCGGCCGCAAGCTTGAGCTTGCGCGCCGTGCTCTGCATGATGCGAATGTTGGCCTGATGCGGGATCAGGAAGTCGATGTCGGCCTCGGACTTGCCGGCCTTGGCCAGCACGGCACGCGCGGCCTCTTCGAGCACCCCAACCGCTAGCTTGAAGACGGCCGGCCCGTCCATCTTCAGCAGTGGATTGCCCAGCACCTTGCCGCCAGCCACTGTGCCGGGCACGCACAGGATGCCGACATGGCGGCCATCGGCGTGCAGTTCCGTGGCCAGCAAGCCGGGCTTGTCGCTGGCTTCCAGCACCACGGCGCCCGCGCCGTCACCGAACAGGACGCAGGTGGTGCGGTCCTGGAAATCGAGAATGCGCGAGAACACCTCGGCCCCGATCACCAGGGCGCATTTGGCGCTGCCAGTGCGGACCAAAGCGTCGGCCATCGTCAAGGCGTAGACGAATCCGGAGCAGACCGCCTGGATGTCGAACGCCGCGCAGCCGTGCACACCCAGCTTTTGCTGGAGGATGCAAGCCGTCGACGGGAACACCATGTCGGGTGTCGAGGTGGCAACAATGATCAGGTCGACATCGGCCGCGTTGCGGCCAGCTGCCGCCAGCGCGGCTGTCGCGGCGGCCAGGGCCAGATCGCTACAGACCACCCCATCGGCCGCAAAGTGGCGCGCCCGGATGCCGGTGCGCTCGACGATCCACTCATCCGAGGTTTCGACCCCTTGGGCGGCCAGGCGGTGGGCCATGTCGGCATTGCTCAGGCGCTGGGGCGGCAAGTGGCTGCCCGTGCCGGTAATGCGCGAGTAACGCGGCACTGCTGATGCTGGCGAGGGCGTCATGCGTCTTGCGCCGCGAGATCCGACGTCGGCATGGCTTGCAGCGTTTCAAGGATGCGGTCGTGCACGCGGTCGAGCAGGCGGTTGCGTGCGGCATCATAAGCGCGCGTCAAGGCGTGTTCGAAGGCAAAGGCGTCGGCCGAACCGTGGCTCTTGAAGACCAAGCCGCGCAGGCCGAGCAGCGCCGCGCCGTTGTAGCGGCGGTGGTCGACACGCTGCTTGAAGTGCTTGAGCACCGGCATCGCGACCAGGGCGGCCATTTTGGTGAAAACGTTGCGGGTGAACTCCTGGCGAATGAACTCGCTGAGCATCGACGCCAGGCCCTCCGACGCCTTGAGCACGACGTTGCCGACGAAGCCGTCACAGACCACGATATCGGTCGTGCCCTTGAAGATGTCATTGCCTTCGACGTTGCCGTGGAAGTTGAGGTGCCCGGCCGCAGCGGCGGCGCGCAGCAACTCACCGGTGCGTTTGATGATCTCGCTGCCCTTGATGGCTTCTTCGCCGATGTTGAGCAAGCCCACGCTGGGATCGTCCTTGCCGTCCATCGCGGACACCAGGGCGCTGCCCATGACGGCGAACTGGAACAGCTGTTCGGGCGTGCAATCAACGTTGGCGCCCAAGTCCAGCACCGTCGTGAAGCCATCGCGCCGGTTCGGCAACACGGTGGCGATGGCCGGCCGGTCGATACCTTCGAGCGTCTTGAGCACGTAGCGGGCCACGGCCATCAGCGCACCGGTGTTACCCGCCGAAACACAGGCGTGGACCGGAGCATTCGCGTCGCCTGTGAGCTTCAGCTGCTCGATGGCCACGCGCATCGACGAGTCCTTCTTGCGGCGCAGGGCCACTTCGATGGCATCGTCCATGGCGACCACCTCGGTGGCGACCACGCAGGCGGTGCGCGGCCAACCGGTCGCTGGAGCGAGCGCCGCCGCGGTACCGACGAGGATCAATTCAGCCGCGGGGTGCTTGTCGAGGAAGGCTCGGCAGGCAGGCAACGTGACGGCGACCCCATGGTCCCCGCCCATGCAATCCACAGCCAAGCGCACCTGGGCCAGCGGCGGCAGCGGGTCTTTCACGGAGTTCAGACGGCCCATCTCGCAGAGCAGGCGTCAGGCTGAAGCGCCGCAGTGGCCATCAGCGTGGCCCCTGCGGCAACCGCCGTTCAGGCGTCTGCCTTGGTCTTGAGCACTTTGCGGCCACGGTAAAAGCCGGTCGGGCTGATGTGGTGGCGCAAGTGGTTCTCGCCCGTGGTCGGCTCGATGGCCGTGCCCGGGGTGGTCAGTGCGTTGTGCGCGCGGTGCATGCCACGCTTTGAAGGCGACTTCTTGTTTTGCTGGACGGCCATGAAATTCTCCTGAGGCGGGGCCCGGCCGGAAAGACAAGCTGAGCGGGCCGAGCAGCGCAGCCTGGGCAGGGACCAGGCCAGCGCGAAAAGTCGCAGAGTGTAGCAGAGGCGGCCCGGCGGCCTGCATCACCCCAGGCCGCCGCCGCGTGGGCCGCGCTTCAGGCTGCCCAGCATGGCAAACGGGTTCTTGGCCGGCGCGGGTTCGACGTCGTCGAACCCTGTGCCTGCCGAAACGGGCAAACTGTGTGGACAGGCGTCGTGCATCGGCACCACGGGCAGGGCCAAGAGCAACTCGTCTTCGAGCAGGTCGTGCAGGTCCAGGCGGCGCGGCAACGCCAGGACATCGTCCTCGCTATCCGCGTCAAGCGCCTCGGCCGTGGCTTCGTCAGCGACGAAACGCAACGAGCGGGCAATGTCCAGCTCGAGCGCCACCGGCTCCAGGCAACGCTGGCAGTCACGCCACACACGCGCCTGGGCGCTCAGGTGAAGCCTGGCCTCGGGCGCGCGCCCGGCGCTCTCACGCAATTCGCCGCGTGCGGACCAACGCACCTCGCCGTCCTGGTCGGTGCCGTCTGTCACCCGTGCAAAGCCCGCCAGCGGCCAGGTGCCCTGGAGCACAAGGGCTTGCGCCGCCGCCGCGGTGACATCGAGCTTGCGAGGATTGGGCTGACGCGGGTTCATGGGCTCAGTTTACGGTGGACGCCTGCGGTCGCGACTCGCATGAGGCAGTGTGAGAATCCCCGTCATGTCTGGCACGGCGCGCTTGATCCTGGCCTCCTCTTCGCGCTACCGCTGCGAGTTGCTGGCCCGTCTGGGCCTGGCGTTCGAGGTGGTTGTTCCCGGCGTGGACGAGACGCCGCCGCCGGGCGCGGCGCCAGGCGAACTCGCAGCTCAGTTGGCGCGGGCCAAAGCCGAGGCCGTTGCCACCCTGCACCCCGACGCTGTGGTCATCGGTTCCGACCAGGTGGCCGAGCTCGACGGCCAGCCAATCGGTAAGCCGCACACGCATGACCGCGCCGTCGCCCAGTTGCGCGCCATGAGCGGCAGACGGGTCCTCTTCCACACAGCCGTGGCTGTGATCCGCCGCGACCGCGGCTACGTCCGCGGCCTGCTGGCGCCTGTGGCGGTGAAATTCCGGACACTGAGCGACGGCGAGATCGAGTACTACCTGCGTACCGAGCAGCCCTATGACTGCGCCGGCAGTGCCAAGAGCGAAGGCCTGGGCATCGCATTGCTGGCGTCGATCGAGTCCGACGATCCAACCGCGCTGATCGGCCTGCCCCTGATCCGCACTTGCACCCTGCTGCGCGAGGCCGGCCTCGACCCCCTGGGACCCCGATGACAAGCGGCGCAAAGCGCGGCAGCCTGATTCTGGTGCCCAACACCCTGGACCTGGGAGCACCCGAAGCGCCGCCGATCGAAGCCGTACTGGCGGCGGGCGTGCTGCATCAAGCGGCACAGCTGTCCCACTGGGTCGCCGAGGACGCGAAAACCACGCGTGCCTTCCTCAAGCGCGTGGCCGCCCAGACGCCGCTGGCACATCCGCTGCAGGAGATCGACATCCGCGAGCTGCCGAGACCGCCCAAGGGGGGCCATGCGGCGCCGAGCTCGTCTTCGCTCGACACACTGCTGGCACCGGCGCTGGCCGGCCATGACATCGGCCTGATCAGCGAAGCCGGCCTTCCGGCCGTGGCCGACCCGGGGGCCGCCCTGGTAGCCTGCGCGCACCGGCTCGAGATCAAGGTGTGCCCGCTCGCCGGCCCGAGTTCGTTGCTGTTGGCCCTGGCCGCCAGCGGTCTCAACGGGCAGAGCTTTGCCTTCGTCGGCTACTTGCCGACCGACGCAGCCGAGCGCAAGGCACGCATCCAGTCGTTGCAACTGCGTTCGCAGCGCGAGCGCCAAACCCAGATTGCGATCGAAACGCCATACCGCAACGCGGCCTTGATGGCAGGCCTGCTCGAAGCGCTGTCGGCCGACACCCAGCTGTCCGTGGCCTGCGGCCTGACCTTGCCAGGCGGCTGGTGCCTGACCCGCAGTGTGGAGCAGTGGCGCTCAATACCCGCACGCTTGGACAACAAGCACCTGCCCGCGGTCTTCCTCTGGTTGGCTCGCTGAGGGCTGAGCGCCGGCTCGGCGCCGCAACTCAGCCGCGAATCGCCGCCACGGCCGGCAGCTGCGTCAGACCTTGGCGCCGCCCAGCAGTGCGGCGACCTTGCGCTTGGGCTTGATGCTGGGCGACAAGCCGCGCGTGGCGTTCGCGCTCGTTTTCGCGGCCGGCTCCCAGCTGGGTGCAGCCGCTGCGTCGCCGCTCGACTCGTAGGGGCGGTCGAAGAACGGGTCGGCCGACGCTGCGGGCGGGCGCCGCTCGAAGCTTCGCGGCGGTGCGGCCGGCGCTGCGCGCTCCTCACGAACCTCGCGGACCTCGGGGTCCACGTCGGCGCGTGGCCGCGGCCGGCGCGGGCGGTCGTCTTCGATCTCGAAGGGCTCGAGGTCGATCTTCTTCTTGATCAGCTTCTCGATGTCGGACACCAGACGCGCGTCGTCGCGCGAAACCAGCGTGACGGCCAGGCCGGAAGCGCCCGCACGGCCGGTGCGGCCGATGCGGTGCACGTAGTCCTCGGCATTGAAGGGCACGTCGAAGTTGAAAACCGCGGGCAGATCGGCGATGTCCAGGCCGCGTGCGGCGACGTCGGTCGCCACCAGCAGATCCACCTCGCCGGCCTTGAAGGCGGCCAACGCCTTCAAGCGCTCGTCCTGGCTCTTGTCACCATGCAAGGCCTGGGTCTTCAAACCGTCGCGCTCGAACGAGCGCGCCAGCCGGGCGGCGCCCAGCTTGGAGTTGACGAAGATCAGCGCCTGCGTCAGCTCGCGCGTCCGGAGCAACTGGCGCACCACGGCGCGCTTGTCATCGTCGGCGACGCTATAGAAGCGCTGCTCGACATTGGTGGCGGTGGCATTGGGCCGGGCCACTTCCACCAAGATCGGGTCTTGCAGGTAGCTGTTCGCCAGCTTCTTGATCTCGGGCGAAAAGGTGGCCGAGAACAACAGCGTCTGGCGTTCCTTGGGCAGGTAGGACAGGATGCGCTGCAAGTCGGGCAGGAAACCGATGTCGAGCATGCGGTCGGCCTCATCCAGCACCACGTACTCGACCTGGTTCAAGACACAGTTCTTGCCCTCGATGTGATCGAGCAGCCGGCCGGGTGTCGCAATCAATACCTCGACGCCACCCTTGAGCAAGAGGGTCTGCGGCTTCATGTCGATGCCGCCGAAGACCACCGTCGAACGCAACTGGGTGTGCTTGGCGTAGGTCTTGACGTTGTTCGCCACCTGGTCGGCCAGCTCCCGTGTCGGCGCCAGCACCAAGGCGCGCACCGGGTGGCGCGCCGGCGACATGCTGGCGTTTTCGTGGCGCAGCATCTTCTGCAGCAGCGGCAGCGTGAACGCCGCCGTCTTGCCGGTGCCGGTCTGGGCCGCACCCATTACGTCTCGCCCGGCGAGCACGATCGGGATCGCTTTGGCCTGGATCGGCGTCATGGCGGTGTAGCCCGATTCCGCCACTGCGCGCAGCAGCTTGGGATCCAGCGGGAGGGTGTCGAAGCGGGCTGGCGCGGGCGCCTCGGCAACTTCGGTCGGAGCGTCGGGGGTGTCGGTAATCACTCCTCAATTATCCCCTGTTGCTACTTCGACTGGCGGAACACCAGCCAACGCGGGGCCCTGAAGCGCACGATGCGCCAATAGAGCAGAACGTAAGTCATGCCAAACAAGCCGATGAACCCAGCCTGAATCGCGGTGCTGTCATACCAAAGCACCGCCGGGATGACAGACAGCGAGCACAGGATCCAGAGGTAGGGCGAGGTCATGGAGTTTCGGCGTGTCAGTTGGCGGGCACTCTTGTCACCGACCGCCCACCGCATCAAGCGCTTGTACACGAGCATGTGAAAGTGCACGCCGTCCGGAAGCCCCGGTGACATGCCGCGCAGGTACCGTTTCCGGTAGATCGAGAACAGGGTCTCGAACACCGGGTAGACGCAAAGCAGCAGCGGAAACATCGGCGATACGTCGGGGTTGCGATGCAGCAGCAGGATGGCCAGTTCGGCGACATAGAACCCGAGGAAGTAGGCGCCACCGTCGCCCAGGAACACCAGCCCGGCAGGAAAATTCCATACAAAAAAGCCGAGCACCGCGCCGACCCCCGCCAAGGCCAGCAGCGCAATCAGGCGGTCGTCCACCGAAAAAGCCACGTAGGCCAGACCGATCAACATGATCACAGTACACATCGACGCCAGGCCGTTGAACCCGTCGATGATGTTGACGGCGTTGGCCACACCCGCGACCACAAAGACCGTCACGAGCAAGGCGCCCAAGGGGAAGCCGACCACCCAATCCAGGCCTGGGATGTCGGTTCGATCGATCACGGCCTGCAACAGCCAGCCCGCCAGCGCTGCCGACACCGCCGTCAGCACCAAGCGGCGGCGCGGGCTCTGGGTCTTGGTCAGGTCCTCGGCCATGCCGCCAAGGAAGGCCGGCAATGCACAAGCTAGAAAAATCGCCAGCCACTGCGTGGCGCCCGGGTCGCGCCAGGCCAAGACAGCTGCGCCTGCGGACACGCCCACCAAAATGCCCAGGCCGCCGATGCGTGGCACTGGGTGGGCGTGAAACTTCTGTGGCCCCGACAGGTCGTGGTCGCCTGCAACGCGATGCAAGGCCTTGGCGGCACGCACCACCCACAGCGTGGCCAGGAAAGAGGCGGCAAAGGCCGAGACGAGAGGCCACATACACTGCAGTTTAGCCACCGGTGTTGGGCTGTTGCTGCAGGGGCCGCGGGCTAGAATCGTGCCCCGCTGCGGCACTGCGCTTCGCCAGCACGCAACCGATGCCGCAATCTCCAGGGCCATGAGCAAACATCCGAACTTCTGCACCCCTCGCTATCGAGCGTCAGTATCCGGATGGCTTCGTAACGCGGTGATGGCTTCGGCGGTAGCCGCGGCAGCGGTTCTGCCGGCAACGATCGTGCATGCGCAA
Source organism: Burkholderiales bacterium (assembly GCA_031379365.1). Taxonomy (GTDB): domain Bacteria; phylum Pseudomonadota; class Gammaproteobacteria; order Burkholderiales; family Burkholderiaceae_C; genus CADEEN01. Next base: position 13,930 of record JANNFB010000317.1, on the reverse strand, counting down.
GGCGCCCCGGCCTCCGCCGACACGCAAGTCGGTTCGGCCGGCGGTCCCATCCGGCTGCGGCAACCCGCGGCGGCAACGCCGCAGCAAGCGCCGCTTCCAGTCCCACCTCAACCAAGCGCACTTCTGCCGCAAACGCCCGCTGCAGCAACCAAGGCTGCGCCAGGTGAGTTTGAATTGTTCGTGCAGCGTTTGACCGCGCCAGTTGACGTGCGTCGCTTTGGCACCGATTCGATGCCGGTCGAAGTTCGTCGCTTTGGCACCGAATTGATGACACCAACCGACGACGCGGCTGAAACCCTGCCGCTGGTGCCGCCCGACTACCTCGTCAAGCCTGGCGACGAGATTTTGCTCACCCTGTGGGGTTCGGTCGACGCCGACCTGCGCCTCCAGGTCGATCGCAGCGGCCGCATCAGCATCCCGCGCGTCGGTCCGGTGCTGGTTTCGGGCGTGCGCTACGCCGACCTTCCGGGCGCGATCAGCCAGCGTGTGTCGCAGGTTTTCCGCAATTTCGAGCTGAGCGTGTCCCTCGGTCAATTGCGAGGCCAACGGGTTTATGTGACGGGCTTCGTAGCCAAGCCCGGCAGTTACAACGTCAGCAGCCTGGCCACCGTTGTGCAGGCCTTGCTCAAGGCCGGCGGGCCTTCTTCGGCAGGCAGCTTTCGCAACATCGAGGTCAGGCGCGGCAACCAGCGCGTCGCCGGCTTCGACTTGTATGACTTCCTGCTCGGCGGCGACCGCAGCGCCGACCGCATGCTGCAGGGCGACGATGTGATCCATGTCGGCCCGGTGGGAACCCAGGTGGCGCTGATCGGCAGCGTCAACCGCGCGGCGATCTTCGAGCTCAAGCCGGGCGAGACGGTGACCGACCTGCTGCGCATGGCGGGCGGTTTCTCGGCCGTCGCCGATCGGTCGCGGCTGGCAGTGGAGCGCATCGACGATCGCGCCACGGTTCGCATCGTGCAGCTGGCCCTGCCCGCCGCCAGCAACAGCGCCCTGATGAACGGCGATGTGTTGCGTGCCTTCAGTGCCATCGACAGTGCCCTGCCGGTACAGCGCCAGACCACGCGAGTTCGCGTCGAGGGCGAGGTGGCGCGCCCTGGCGAGTACGTGCTACCGCCGCAGAGCTCGATCGCCGATGCCCTGGCCGCCGCCGGCGGGCTGACGGAGAAAGCCTATGTCTTTGGCGCAGAGTTCAGCCGAGAGAGTGTTCGCACAACGCAGCAACTGAACTACGACCGCGCCCTGCGCGATCTTGAGACCGATCTGGCACGCAATGTCTCGACGCAGCGCACCAGCAATGCTGAAGAAAGCAGCGCCGCCGCTGGGCGCGACAGCGCCAATGCGCGCTTGCTGGTGGCCCTGCGCGCCCAGAGGCCGAGCGGGCGCATCGTCCTGCAGCTGCCGCCGAACGGGCGCGAGCTTCCACCGCTCGAGCTCGAAGACGGCGACCGCCTGCTGGTGCCGCCGCGGCCCAGTTCCGTGGGCGTGTTCGGCAGCGTCTTCAACGCCGGCAGCTACCTGTACGGCGAAGGCCGCGCGGTGGACGAATACCTGAACTTGGCGGGCGGCCCGACAAAAGGTGCCGATGTCGGCAGCGCCTTCGTGATCCGCGCCAACGGCAGCGTGGTCAGCGGCCGCCAGAGCGGTGGCTGGTTCAACCGGGGCACCGGTCTGGAGGGCTTAAAGGCGGAGGCTGGCGACACGGTGTTCGTGCCGGAAGAGCTGAACAAGACGACCTTCATCCAGAACGCCAAGGACTGGACCCAGGTCTTGTACCAGTTCGGCGTCGGTCTGGCCGCCATCATCACGGTGACCAAGTGATGCAGGAGCGTGGTGTGTCTGTCGATGCGCTCGACGATGAAGAGGAGGGGCTGGACCTGCTCGACCTGGCGCTGCCGCTGCTACAGCACTGGAAGCTGCTGGTGATTGCGCCCCTGCTCGCCGGCGGGCTCGCCATCGGCGTCACGTACCTGATCAAGCCGACCTTCACTTCACGTACCGTGTTCCTGCCGCCGCAGCAACAGCAGAGTGCCGCAGCCTCGGCGATCGCGTCCCTGGGCGCGCTCTCGGGCCTGGCTGGCGCAGCCGCAGGTATCAAGAGCCCTGCCGATCAGTACGTCGCCCTGCTGCAAAGCGCAACCGTGGCCGATCGCCTGATCGACGAGTTCAAGCTGATGCAGGTGTACGACAACGAGTACCGCTTTCAAACCCGCAAGGAGCTGGCCGAGAACGCACGTGTCTCGCTCGGCAAGAAGGACGGCCTGATCACGGTCGAGATCGACGACACAGACCCCGAGCGTGCGGCCGCCATGGCCAACCGCCATGTCGACGAGTTGCGCCGGTTGACCTCGCAACTGGCGCTCACCGAAGCCCAGCAGCGACGCGCCTTCTTCGAGACGCAGCTGAAGAAGACCCGCGACGAACTCACCACCGCGCAGCAAGCACTTCAAGCCAGCGGTTTCAACCCCGGAGCACTGAAAGCCGAGCCCAAAGCCGCCGCCGAAGGCTACGCGCGCCTGAAGGCCGAGGTCACTGCCGCCGAAGTCCGGCTGCAGACCCTGCGCCGCAACCTGTCGGAGACCACGCCCGAGGTGCAGCAGGCACAAACGATGCTCGGCGCCCTGCGCGCGCAGTTGGGCAAGACTGAAGCCACGACCGATCTGACCGGCGGCCCCGACTACATCAGCAAGTTCCGCGAGTTCAAGTACCAGGAGACCTTGTTCGAACTGTTCTCGCGCCAGTACGAACTGGCGCGCCTGGACGAGAGCCGCGAGGGCGCATTGATTCAGGTCGTCGACGTGGCCAAGCCGGCGGAACGCAAGAGCAAGCCCAAGCGCGGGATCACCGCGGTGGCCACCTCCCTGGCCACCCTGCTGCTGCTGGCCGCGTTCGTCGTCACCCGCCACTTCTGGCGCCTGAACTCGGCCCGCCCTGACAGGGCCGCGAAACTGGCGCAGCTTCGCGCCGCACTGAATTGAAACTGCGGTGAACTGCGCATGACCCTCCTCGTCACCGGCGGCGCCGGCTTCATCGGCAGCAACTTCGTGCTCGACTGGCTCGACGCTGTGGGCGAGCCTGTGCTCAACCTCGACGTCCTCACCTACGCCGGCAACCTGCACAACCTGGATGCTGTCAAGGGCGACGCCCGACATGTCTTCGTGCAAGGTGACATCGGCGACCGCGCCCTGCTCGACCGCCTGCTGGCCGAACACCGACCGCGCGCCGTGTTGCACTTCGCCGCCGAAAGCCATGTCGACCGCAGCATCCACGGCCCGGGCGAGTTCATGCGCACCAACGTGATGGGCACCTTCACGCTGCTCGAAGCCGTGCGGGCCTTCTGGAGCAGCCTGCCCGCCCCCGAGAAGGCGGCCTTCCGCTTCCACCATGTGTCGACCGACGAGGTCTACGGCTCACTCGCACCCGGCGCGGCGGCCTTCACCGAAACCCACCCCTACGAGCCGAACAGCCCCTACTCGGCGAGCAAGGCGGCCAGCGACCACCTGGTGCGCGCCTGGCACCACACCTACGGTCTGCCCGTGGTAACGACCAACTGCTCGAACAACTACGGGCCGTACCACTTCCCCGAGAAGTTGATCCCGCTGATGATCGTCAACGCTCTGGCCGGCAAGCCCTTGCCGGTGTACGGCGACGGCCAGCAGGTGCGCGACTGGCTCTACGTGCGCGACCACGCCAGTGCCATCCGCGCCGTGCTCGCCGGTGGCCGTCTCGGCGAGACCTACAACATCGGCGGCTGGAACGAGAAGGCCAACCTGGAGATCGTGCACACCGTCTGCACCCTGCTCGACGAGTTAAAGCCCGACCCGGCCGGCTCCTACCGGCGCCTGATCACGCATGTGACCGACCGCCCGGGTCATGACCGGCGCTACGCCATCGACGCGCGCAAGATCGAGCGCGAACTGGGCTGGCGCCCGGCCGAGACCTTCGAGACGGGTATCCGTAAGACGGTGCAGTGGTACCTCGACAACACCTCCTGGGTCGCCGATGTGCAAAGCGGCGGCTACCGCGACTGGGTCGCGGCCAACTACAGCTCGCGCTGAAGCTCCAACATGAAGATCCTGCTGTTCGGCAAAGGCGGCCAGGTCGGCTGGGAGTTGCAGCGGTCCCTGAGTACGCTCGGTGAGCTGACCGCGCTCGATTTCGACAGCACCGACTTCCATGCCGACTTCAGCCGCCCCGCCGCGCTGGCAGACACGGTGCGCGCACTCCGACCCGACGTGATCGTGAATGCCGCGGCCCACACCGCTGTCGACAAGGCCGAGAGCGAGCCCGAGTTCGCGGCCACCCTCAACGCTGAGGCGCCTCGCGTGCTGGCCACCGAAGCCGCCACACTCGGCGCCTGGCTGGTGCACTACAGCACCGACTATGTCTTCGACGGCAGCGGCGACCAGCCGCGCGACGAGAGCGCTGTCACCGGTCCGCTCAGCGTCTATGGCCGCACCAAACTCGACGGCGAAAACCACATCCGCGCCAGCGGCTGCAAGCACCTGATTCTGCGCACCAGCTGGGTCTATGCCGCGCGTGGCGGCAATTTCGCCCGCACGATGTTGAAGCTCGCGGCAGAGCGAGAAGCGCTCGCTGTCATCGACGATCAGTTCGGCGCACCGACCGGCGCCGACTTGCTGGCCGACATCACCGCCCACGCCCTGCCCTCATTGCAACGCGACCCGCAACTCGGCGGCACCTACCACGCCGTGGCGGCCGGTGAAACCCATTGGCACGGCTACGCCCGCTTCGTCATCGAGTGGGCGCGCGCGCACGGCGTGCCGGTGAAGGTGGCCGGCGATGCCATCAAGCCCGTACCGACCACCGCCTACCCCACGCCCGCCCGCCGCCCGCTTAACTCGCGCCTGGCCACCGACAAACTGCGCCGCAGTTTCAACCTCACGCTGCCGCCATGGCAAGCCGGCGTCGAACGCATGCTCACGGAGATCCACAAGCAATGAACCCCCGCGCGCTCTTCGCTCTCTGCCCCCCCCAAGGGGGCGCTCAGTGCCCATCGGGCGGCCGGGCGGACACTGAAATGACTGATCGCAAAGGCATCATCCTGGCCGGCGGCTCCGGCTCGCGCCTGCACCCGGCCACGCTGGCTTTGAGCAAGCAATTGCTGCCGGTGTACGACAAGCCGATGGTGTACTACCCGCTGGCCACGCTGATGCTGGCCGGCATCCGCGAGGTGCTGCTGATCAGCACACCGCAGGACACGCCACGCTTCGAGGCCCTGCTGGGCGACGGCAGCCGCTGGGGCATGAGCATCCGCTATTGCGTGCAGCCCAGCCCGGATGGCCTAGCGCAGGCCTTCATCCTCGGCCGCGACTTCGTCGCCGGCCAGCCGAGCGCCCTGGTGCTGGGCGACAACATCTTCTACGGCCACGACTTCCAGCGCCTGCTCGGCAGCGCGGCCGAGCGCACGCAGGGTGCCAGCGTGTTCGCCTACCACGTGCACGACCCTGAGCGCTACGGCGTTGTGGCCTTCGACGAGCAACGGCGGGCGCAGAGCATCGAGGAAAAGCCCAAGGCGCCCAAGAGCAACTACGCGGTCACGGGCCTGTACTTCTACGACGCCCAGGTGTGCGACATCGCCGCGGCCATCAAGCCCAGCCCACGCGGCGAGCTCGAGATCACCGACGTCAACGCGGCCTACCTGCGCCAGGGTGAACTCAATGTCGAGATCATGGGCCGCGGCTATGCCTGGCTCGACACCGGCACCCACGACAGCCTGATGGAAGCTGGCCAGTTCATCGCCACGCTGGAAAAGCGTCAGGGCCTGAAGGTGGCCTGCCCGGAAGAGATTGCCTTTCGCAGTGGCTGGATCGATGCGGCGCAACTCGAAGCGCTGGCCCAGCCGATGCTCAAGAACGGTTACGGCCAGTACCTGCTGAAAGTACTGCACGACAGAGCCTACTGATGCTGGTCTCACCCACCCCGCTGGACGGAGTTCTGCTGCTGGAGCCCAAGGTGTTCGGCGACGAACGCGGCTTCTTCCTGGAAAGCTTCAACCAGCGCGCTTTCGACGCCGCGGTGGGCCACAGCGTGAACTTCGTGCAAGACAACCATTCATGCTCGCAGCGCGGCGTGTTGCGCGGCCTGCATTACCAGCTGCCCCCCCACGCTCAAGGCAAGCTGGTGCGTGTGGTGCGAGGCAGTGCGTTCGACGTGGCTGTGGACGTACGCCGAAACTCGCCCACCTTCGGGCGCTGGTTCGGTGTGACGCTTGACGCCACCAGCCAGCGCCAGTTGTGGATTCCGCCAGGCTTCGCGCATGGCTTCATGGCACTCGAAGCTGACACACATTTCCTGTACAAGACCACCGATTACTACGCGCGTGAATGTGAGCGCGCGATCGCCTGGAATGACGCTGCGATCGGCATCGAGTGGCCCGACCTCGGCAGCGCACCGCTGCTGGCCGCCAAGGATGCCGCCGCGCCGCCGCTGGCCCACGCAGACACCTTCTGAACCACGCCATGACCACGACACCGATCCCCGTTCAACCCGTGATCATGGCAGGCGGCAGCGGCACGCGGCTGTGGCCGCTGTCGCGCGCCGGCTACCCCAAGCAGTTCCTGGTGCTCACTGCCGACAACCGCAGCCTGTTCCAGCAAGCGGTGCAGCGCCTGCAAGACTTGGCCGCCGCTGATATCGCACTGGCCGCGCCACTGACCGTCGGCAACGAGGAGCACCGTTTCCTGGTGCTGGACCAGTTGCGTGAGGCTGGCGGCGACCCTGGCACGGTGGTGCTCGAGCCCAGCGCGCGCAACACGGCGCCCGCCATGACCCTGGCCGCGCTGCAAGCCGCCGAGGGCGGCGCCGACCCGGTGCTGGTGGTTGTGGCGGCTGACCACACCATGGCCGACCTGGGCGCCTTCACGCGCGCCATGCAGGCTGCCGTGCGCGCGGCGGCCGACGGCGCGATCGTCGTGCTCGGCATTACGCCCGACCGGCCCGAAACCGGCTACGGCTACATCAAGAGCGCGACTGCGGGAGGCGGTACGGCGCGCGTCGAGCAGTTCGTCGAAAAGCCTGATCTGGCAACGGCCGAGCGCTATCTGGCCGACGGCCACTACACCTGGAACAGTGGCATGTTCGTTGTGCGGGCCTCGGTGTGGCTGGCGGCAATGGAACACTTCCGCCCCGATATCGCCAGCACGACACGCGCCGCCTGGGCCGCGCGCAGCACCGATCTGCGCTTCGTGCGCCCCAGCAAGGCCGAGTTCGCCGTCGTTCCGTCGGAATCGGTGGACTACGCCGTGATGGAGCGCTGCCCCGGCAGCCCCTTCGACATCCGCATGGTGCCACTGGCCGCCGGCTGGAACGACCTCGGCGCCTGGGACGCCGTGTGGCAGGTGGCCGAGAAAGACGCCGACGGCAACGCCGCGCTCGGCGACGCGATGGTGCACGACAGCCGCAACACCCTGGTACACGCCACCAGCCGCCTGGTGGGCGTGGTGGGTGTGCAAGACGTGATGGTGATCGAAACCCCCGACGCCGTGCTGGTGGCCGACCGCGCGCGCAGCCAGGACGTGAAGAAGATCGTCGCCGCGCTGGAAGCCCAGGGCCGCAGCGAGAAGAGCCTGCACCGCAAGGTGCACCGCCCCTGGGGTTGGTACGACAGCATCGACTCGGGGCCGCGTTTTCAGGTCAAGCGCATCATGGTCAAGCCCGGCGCCAGCCTGAGCCTGCAAATGCACCACCACCGCGCCGAGCACTGGATCGTGGTCAGCGGCACCGCCGAGGTGACCAATGGCGACCAGGTGATGGTGCTGGGCGAGAACCAGAGCACCTACATTCCGCTCGGCCAAACCCACCGCCTGGCCAACCCCGGCAAGGTGCCGCTCGAGATCATCGAGGTGCAGTCGGGCTCCTACCTGGGCGAAGACGACATCGTCCGCTTCGAAGACACCTACGGGCGCAAGTGAAATAGCCACCATGGACCAGAACGCCAAGATCTTCGTCACCGGCCACCGCGGCATGGTCGGCAGCGCCATCGTGCGCCGGCTGCAAGCCGCGGGCCACACCAACCTGTTGCTGCGCACGCGTGCCGAGCTTGACCTGACCAACCAGCAGGCGGTGCATACCTTCCTGGCCGAGCAGCGGCCTGACTACGTTATCGTCGGAGCGGCCAAGGTCGGCGGCATCCAGGCCAACAACACCTACCGCGCCGAGTTCATCTACGACAACCTGCTGATCGAAGTTAACCTGATCCACGGCGCCCACCTGGCCGGCGTGCAGCGCCTGATGTTCCTGGGCTCGAGCTGCATCTACCCCCGCAACGCTGCGCAGCCGATCCACGAAGACGCGCTGCTCACGGGCCCGCTTGAGCCGACCAACGAGCCCTACGCGATTGCCAAGATTGCCGGCATCAAACTTACTGAGAGCTACAACCGGCAATACGGTCGCCAGTACATCAGCGTGATGCCGACCAACCTATACGGCCCGAACGACAACTACGACCTGGCCACCAGCCACGTGCTGCCCGCACTGATGCGCAAGGCCCACGAGGCCAAGCAGCGCGGCGACGCTGAACTGGTGGTGTGGGGCAGCGGCACGCCGCGGCGCGAGTTCCTCTACGTGGATGACCTGGCCGACGCCTGCGTGCACCTGATGCAGCAAGACTATGACGGCCCACTGGTCAACATCGGCTGCGGCCAGGACGTGACGATCCGCGAACTGGCCGAGACGGTGATGGACGTCGTCGGCTGCAAAGCCAAGATCAGCTTCGACGCCAGCAAGCCTGATGGCACGCCACGCAAGCTGCTCGACGTGAGCCGCCTGGCGGGCCTGGGTTGGCGCGCCAGCACCACACTGCGCGACGGCATCGCCCGCGCCTACGCCGTTGCCCCATTCAACTCCTGAGCCTTCGACCATGACGCAAGCAGCAAAGAAAGTCGCCCTCATCACCGGCGTGACCGGCCAGGACGGCGCCTACCTGGCCGAGTTCCTGCTCAAGAAGGGCTATGTGGTGCACGGCATCAAGCGCCGTGCTTCGAGCTTCAACACCAGCCGCATCGACCACCTGTACCAGGATCCGCATGTCGATGGCAGGAACTTCATCCTGCACTACGGCGACATGACGGACAGCTCCAACCTGATCCGCATCGTGCAGCAAGTGCAGCCCGACGAGATCTACAACCTGGCCGCGCAAAGCCATGTGGCCGTGAGCTTCGAGGAGCCCGAGTACACCGCCAACACCGATGGCCTGGGCGCGCTGCGCCTCTTGGAAGCCATTCGCCTGCTCGGCCTGGAGAAGAAGACCCGCTTCTACCAGGCCAGCACCAGCGAGCTCTACGGCCTGGTGCAGGAAGTGCCGCAGAAGGAGACCACGCCCTTCTACCCGCGCAGCCCTTACGCCGTGGCCAAGCTCTACGCCTACTGGATCACGGTGAACTACCGCGAGGCCTATGGCCTGTATGCCTGCAACGGCATCCTGTTCAACCACGAGAGTCCGCTGCGTGGCGAGACCTTTGTGACGCGCAAGATCACCCGGGCGATAGCGCGCATCGCGCTGGGCCTGCAAGAGTGCCTGTACCTGGGCAACCTCTCCGCGCTGCGCGATTGGGGCCATGCGCGCGACTACATCGAGATGCAGTGGCTGATGCTGCAGCAGCAGCAGGCGGAAGACTTCGTCATCGCCACCGGCGTGCAGGTCAGCGTGCGTGAGTTCGTGCAGCGGGCCGCGGCCGAGCTTGGCATCACGGTGGTCTTCAGTGGCGAGGGCGAACAAGAAGTCGGCACAGTGGCTGAGGTCAGCGGCGAGAAGGCCCAATGCAAGGTCGGGGATGTGATCGTGCGCGTGGATCCGCGCTACTTCCGGCCTACGGAGGTGGAGACTCTTCTCGGCGACCCTTCAAAGGCCAAGCAGAAACTGGGTTGGACGCCGGTGACCACACTGGCTGAACTGGTGAAGGAAATGGTCGAGAGCGACTATGAGGCCGCCAAGCGCGACAGCTTGGTCAAGCAGGCTGGCTACCAGGCGTTTGATTTCCATGAGTGAGGCCGCTTTAGGACCGCTGCATCAAGTCCACGTTTACGGTGGCGGCGGGCAGGTCGACCCAGAGCTTGCTTTTGATCCCCCAAGTCGAGGATCAGTCGGGCCTCCACCTGGGCGCGGCCAGCATCGTGCGTTTCGAAGACAGCCATGGGCGCAAGTGGCTGCGAATTGATGAGGTATCGCGCCACGACCCGCGTCGACAAACACTGTGGCGCGCGCGGCAAAACATTGGTGCGACTACAGCGCGATCAGGGTCGAACCAAGCTGGAAACGCCTCTGCGTTCCGCCCTCGAATCGACCTGCGCGTTGCACTCTCGCGGCCGGCATAGTACCCAGGGTTTCCGCCAAATATGAGTCGCATCTTCGCGGCGGTTCGCGCGCAACGGCCGCGCTTGTCGGAAGTCGCGATCGGTTTGGCGTTGGTTGCTCTTGTCAACGTGCCGTTCTGGCTACTCCAGACGCGGTACTTTATGGCGCGTCCAGTCTTCAATGCCGACCTCGCATTGGCCCTGACCACGATGGCTTGGGGGCGCGTTGCGCTCGTGTGTGCAGTGGCGATCGCGTGGGCCCTTGATGCAGTTCAGGGTTTGTCGCTCGTCTATCACTTCGCTTCTGTAGCAGACTTTGCGGCGACGGCCAAGTTCGCGCCGACGATTCACTTTGCCGAGTTCGTCAACGCAGAAGTGATCGCCATCGTGACGCTCTTGGCCGTGGGCATCGCAAGCGTCGTGTGGGTGACAAAGCAACGTGGCGCGAGCCCACGGGGTGTAGTCCTTGCATCGGCCGTGCTGATGCTCATCGACGTTGCGAATGGTTCGGGCCTGCCAACGCTGCTCGGAAGCGACAGTGTCGTCATCAATTCCAACGTGCAAGGCAGCCCATTGTTGAACCTGGCGTCATCGGCTCGCCATGCCCACAAGCAGGCCGCGGAACCGCTGCAAACCGTTGATCAACCCGGAATCGCCAGTTCATTGCAGTGGGCCAAGGACCACGAGGATGGCGCCCTTCTGATCGTGATCGTGGAAAGCTGGGGCGAGCACGTCGACCCCGCACTGCGTGCATGGTCGGATCGCCGACTGAATGCGCCCGAGGTCACCGCCCGGTGGCATGTCACCCGCGCCACCAGCCGGTTCAAGGGCGCAACCACTGCTGGCGAACTGCGCGAGCTCTGCGGCCTGAGCGGGCATTACTCGCGCCTGACGCCGGAACAGGCGTCTGCGTGCTTGCCAAACCTGCTGAAGCCGACGGGGTTCGACGCCATAGCCTTGCATGGATTCAGCGGTGCCATGTTTGAGCGAACCCATTGGTGGTCAACGCTGGGATTCACCCGCAGGGTCTTTGCTGAGGACCTTCCGCGATCTGCGCCGCGTTGCGGCGGCGCCTTCGAGGGCATCTGCGATCGGCACATGCTCGACTTGGCAATGGCCGAGTTGCGGCCGCGCAGATTGGTATACCTTCTGACGCTCAATACCCACCTGCCTCTGGAGCGCCTACCGATTCCGGACGAACTCGCAGCCTTGTGCCGGGAACGCCGTGCCAGTGAGTCCGTTTGCCGACTGACCGCTCAGATCGACAAAGTCCAGGCTGACATCGTCGCCGCAGTCATGGCCACCAAGATACCCCTTTGGGTCTCCGTGGTGGGCGATCATTCACCGCCGTTTGCCGTCGATTCGGACAGGAAAGCGTTCAGCCTGGACCAAGTGCCAGCCGTGCGCTTCGTGCCCCGATGAACGCCATGAGAAACGCTCCCCAAGCTATCAAACCGAGGCCTAGTCGTTTCCCGCATGGAACGGCGGGCTGTGTTGGTCAGCGTATCCGAGGGGTCACTTCGACATGATCGTCGTACGCCTCGCAGGCGGGCTCGGGAACCAATTGTTCCAGGTTATGGCTGCGCTCCTGATAGGCGAGCGTACAGGCCTGTCGATCCTGTTACTCACTGACGGACTTGCGCAATACGCCGCTGCGCGCAAGCCTGACGTCCTGCGGCTAGTGCGTTCGAAACGGATCCTCTTGGCTGAGAATGTGCGTGTCAGCCCGTGGGTCCGGTGGCTCTCGCTTCGGGCACGCGCGGGAAGATGGCTGCCCATACTCGGCTTGGGCGACGAGGACTTCCCGTCGGTCGTCAACAGAGGCCGCATGCACGGGCAATGGCACTTTCTCGATGGCTACTTCCAGCGCGGCTGGACGCTGGAGTTACTGCGAGAGGCGCAGGCAGCAGCGCAGTTGGATCCGTCGGCTATGACCGATCCAGGCAATCTGCGCTGCGATTGCGTGATTCACATCCGCGGGGGTGACTTCCTCCGCTTGCCATCTCACGCCATCGTCGACATCGACTATTACAGCCGCTGCCTAAGCCTGGCCGAATCAGAGGGATATCGCAGCTTCGGCATCGTGACAGACGACCGCCAGCATGCCGACGAGTTCCTTCAGACCTTGCGCATGCGGCATCCCGGGCTTGCCATCGACCTTCTTCCAGACCACGGCAGCGCGCTCACCGACTTCGGCACTCTTAGGCATGCGCGGTCGCGGATTATCGGGAATAGCACCTTCGCTTGGTGGGCTAGCGCCTGCGCCGATGGCCACGGCACGACCTGGGCACCCGATCGCTTCGTCCGCGGCCAGGTGCGAGACTTCGTGCTGCCTTGTGAGCGCTTGGTCAGCACGGACCCGGGCTTTGGCACGCCTTCCTGAACGCCGCTCACGATGACCAAACTCGACGGTGGATCGCACGGAAAGCCAAAGCAACGGCAAGACCTTCAAGGTTGCTGGATAGCACTGCTAGTTGCCTTCATTGCGTGCAACCTGATCTACTTTGTCGGTGAACGGAATGCCGACTGGATGGCCTATCAAAGGCTCTTTGAGGAGGATGGCGCGTGGCTAGCCGATCGCGGGCGCGACCCCGGGTTCACTTGGCTACTGGATGTGTTCAAGACAGTGGGCAGCTACGAGCTCCTGCGAGTTGCAGTCGCACTGTACTTTTTCAGCTTCGCGGCGTGGTTAATCAATCGCTGGCGCCCACTCCTTCAGGGCCGGGGCTACCTTTGGTCCTACATGGGGCTGCTTCCGCTCCTCATACCGAAAATGACGGTCCAAATTCGCGAGGGCTTGGCTTTGACGCTCGTTCTCATTGCCTTCACGTTGCTGTTCGAACGCGACGACCAGCGGCGGCAATTGAAGGCAGTATGGTTGCCGATCGCACTCCTTGGCGTAGCGACCAGCGTTCACGGGAGCACGATCCTCATCGTTACGGCACTGCTCTTCCCGTATGTCGTCTACCGGCTGACGCGGGTGCTTGGTTCTCAACACGTCATTCGTAACGCAGCTCTCTTTGCCGCAACAGGCATCTGCATCGCACTCTATGTTGCCGACTTAGACGAGCTGCTGCGCGAAGCCGCTTTGAGTGCACTAGGCGATATGCCACAGGAAGAATCTGAGACGGGCGGGTTCAAGGCGGTCTACTGGACCGTGAAGTGCGCGATCGTCTTGTACCTGATGTATCGAGTTCGCCTAATCGACTTCAAACGACCAGCGTTTGCGCTCTTCATGCGATTCGCGACGTACACCGTCATCCCGACGCTGCAACTCGCAGTCCTCTTCCTTGTGTTCGCTGGATACCCTGGTTTTGTCTCGTCTGCGATGATTCGCGCCTACCACACGGTGTTGTATGTAGTTCTGGCACTCGCCACGCTCGCGACCGCAGCCTCACGCACAAGTGGATGGATCTCTATCGCTTTGCTGCTTGACGAGTACCGAGTAATGACGGCAGCACTTGAAGGATAGTTCGTAAGCGCGCAATAAACCCCGTCCTTGATCGAGGCGGCGCCGTCTGACAGCCTACGTTCCCACGTAGGTGGACGTGGGAACGTGATGTCAGACGATATGCAAGAGTTGGCCCGGCGGCTCGTGGTCGGCCGCAAGAGCGAC
>JANNFB010000307.1:0-8142 GCA_031379365.1 Burkholderiales bacterium | reverse complement strand
CCGCGCTTGGCCGCGAGCTTCTCGACCGCGTGATCGATCAGCGCATGGCGCATCGCCAGCGCAGCGGCGCGCACAAAGTGGGCGTCGTCGTTCCAGCCCGAACTGCCGCGCAGCTTGAGATAGGCCTCGTGAACCAGGGCGGTTGTCTGCAGCGTCATGCCGGCGCCGACCCGTGCCCGCTCGCGATGGGCAACGCGCTTGAGGTCGGCATAGAAGAGCGGCAGCAACTGGTCCGCCAGGGCCCGGACTTCGATGGCCAGGGTCGTATCCCAGTGGTCGGGGCGTGGCGCGGTGAGTACGGCATCGGTCACGGCCACATCTTAGCGGCAGCACGGTGGCCGGATTCGCGGTGAGTTGCCGTTACTACACGGCATCCGCTCTCACCAACGTCATACCTGCAACCCCAGGAGTCCTCAATGCCATTGCCAACACACACGTCAGCCAAGGCACCGACCACGAAGCGCTTCTACAGCGCCGTCTCCTGCACGGCGCTGGTACTGACGACGCTGCTGCTGGCGTCGTGCGCCAGTTCATCAAGCCACGACGCGCCACGGACCTGCGCACAACGTGCGCACGCGGGTCAGTCGTGCCGATGAAAGCTATCACGGTGCAGTGAATCGCCACGCCATCGGCGCGCTGCACCCTCAGGCCGCCTCAAACCACCAGCCGTTGCGGCGAAAGGTAGTGCGCGCGGAATGCCTCGAAGTCGAGGTTGTCGGCAGCTTCGATGCGTTGCTGTTCCTGCACCGACGCCTGCGCCTCACGCGCGAGTTCGGCGTGGGTCTCGGCTGACAAGGCCTGCTGCATCAAAACCTGCCGTGAGCGCTCGGCGCAGGCATTGACGAAGCTGGTGTAGGAGCCCGCGTGGTCGCTGCGCATGGCGTGCAACACCCGCGCCGACGGCAGTTGCTCGGGCTCGGCCAAGGCCTTCGTGGCGGCGGCCAGCGCGTCGCGGCGGCGGCGCCCGCCGCGCGCGGCGTCGAGCGCGGCGGCAACGGGGGCGCACTCGCTGAGAACTTGTGCGCCCCACTCCGTGATCGGCACCTCGCCGCCACCGCGTTCGAGCAGCAAGCCGGGTTCGTGGCCGCGCTCGGCGGCGCGGTGCTGGTTGCGCGCCAGAGCTGCAATCTCGCTGGGCGTGTCGGGCGGGCTCTCGGCCAGCAGGCAATGCAGCAGGAAGACATCGAGAAAGGCGACGGTGTCGCCGTTGATGCCGACCGGCTCGAAGGGATCGAGGTCCATGCAGCGCACCTCGACATACTCCACGCCGCGTTCGCGCAGCGCATGCAGCGGGCGCTCGCCCGGGCGGATCACCCGCTTGGGCCGGATCGTGCCGTAGAACTCGTTCTCAATCTGCAGCAGCGTGGTGGCCAGCTGGTTGTACTCGCCCCCCGCGTTCGTGATGCCCAGCGCCTCGTAGGGCGCGTAAGGCCGCGTCAGGGCCTCGTAGAGCGAGCTGCCGTAGCTGTCCAGGCAGTTGTAGCTGACGGACAGGGCGGCTTGCGCATCGCTCTGGTAGCCCAGGCGGCCCATGCGCAGCGAAGTCGCGTGCGGCAGGTAGAGGGTGTGCTGGCTGAGCTGTTGAAGGCGGTGCTCGCGCCCCGCCACGAAGCTGGTGCACACGGCGGGCGAGGCGCCGAACAGCAGCAGCAACAGGAAGGAGTGGCGTCGAAAATTGCGGATCAGATCGAAGTGGCCCTGGTCGCTGATGCCCGGCATCGACCAGTTGTAGTGGATGCCCGAGATCGTCTGCATGCGGCGGCCGTAGCGGTGCCCCAGACCCATGCGGTAGACGCTCTTGGCGCGGCCCACGTTCGACGAGCCATAGCGGCCGATCGGGATGGTTTCATCGGCCGGCAAGCCGCAGGGCATGCTGCCGACCCACAGACGCTCGTCGCCGATCTCCCGGTAGACGAACTGGTGCAGCTGCGTCAGCTCGTCGATGCAGGCCGCGATGTCGCCGTGCACGCCCGTCACGAGCTCCAACTGCGACTCACTGAAATCGGTGGTGATGTGCGGGTGCGTCAGCGCCGAGCCGAGCGCCGTCGGGTGAGGCGTCAGCGCCAGGCGGCCGCCCACCTGGGTGCGCAGGCTCTCCTTCTCGATGCCGCGGTGGATGCCCTGCAGTTGGGCGTCAGCCAGCTCGCGCAGGCCTTGTTGCAGTCGGTTCAAACCGTGTCTCCAGCGCCACATTGGCGGCGCAAGGTGGCATCATCGTCGATCCGCGCCAGGCTTGCTGGCGCCGCGCCTCAGATGCCCGCGTACCACTCGTAGCCCTCGTCTTCCCAGTAGCCGCCCTTGCCACCGCGGATGCCATCCAGGTTGGCCACCAGCTCGATGGCACTGACGTACTTGGCTTGCTTGTAGCCGAGCTGGCGCTCGACGCGGCAGCGCAGCGGCGCGCCATTGCTCACCGGCAAGGGCCGGTCGTTGAGCTCGTAGGCCAGGATCGTCTGTGGGTGGTAGGCGTCGTCGAAATCGATGCTCTCGTAGTAGCGTGAGTCGGCTGCCGCGGGGGTGGGGTCGTCCATCGAGTCGAAGCAACGGAACACCACGAAGCGCGCCTCGGGCAGGGGCTGGGCCGCCCCGAGCACCTGGGCGAGCGGCACGCCCTTCCACTGGCCGATACAGCTCCAGCCTTCGACACAGTCATGGCGGGTGATCTGGGTGCGCGACGGCATCGCGCGCAATTGGTCGAGCGTGAACTGCACTGGCTTGGCCACCAGCCCGCGCACCGCCAGCCGATAGTCGGCGAAGCCACCCTGGCGCAGCGCCTGGTAGTCGGCATCGCGCGGGGACAAAGTGCCATTGCTTCGAAACACCGGCGCGATGTGCTCGCGCTCGAACTCCTGGGCCAGGGCCTGGCGCGGCGCCACGATCTTGTGCACCGCGCTGTTGAGCTGCTCGGCGCTCTTGAGCACATCAACGAAAGCGTCGTTGCGCGAGAGCCGGTCGCAGCCGCTGAGCAACGCGGCGCCGGCGGCGGCCACCGTGCCGCGCAGCAGGCCGCGGCGATCACGCTGGCTTTTCTTCATCAGGCGCAGGGTCTTGTTCGTGTTCATCGCACTTCCTTGGCGGGTTTGTCGGCCGGCACGGTGTACCAGCCCGTGACCATCGAGCGGATCTCGTTCCAAGCCCCCGCGACCGCGACCTCGAACAGATGAATCAAGGTGAACAGCAGCAGGCCGGCGGCGGCGATGAAGTGCAGCGAGCGGGCTGATTGCCGGCCGCCCAAAAGATCCACCCAGCCCGCGTACACGGCATCCAGCCGCGGCGACATCGCCAGGCCGGCCACCACCACCAGCGGCAGCAGCACGAAGATGACCGTCAGGTAAGCCAGGTTCTGCAGCACGTTGTAGCGCTTGGCGGCCTCGCCCGTCGGGTGCTTGAACTTCAGGTGATCGAGCACGGAGCGGCCAATGCCGCGCAACTCGGCGCGCGTGGGCAGCAGGTCGCGCGCCAGGTGGCGGCTGAACAGGCTGTAGCGGATGTAGGCCACGCCGTTGAGGACGAAGACCCAGGCAAAGAAGAAGTGCCAGTGGCGTGCCATCGACAACCACTGCGGCCCGGGCACCGTCGCCCAGCTGGGGAAGGCGCGTGACTTGACGGCGCCGTCCACCTGCGACAAGCCGAGCACCCCCGTCGTCTGCCATTCGCGCCCGGCCAGCGTGGTCACGCCGACCGGGCCCTCGGCGGTGTTCCGGGCGTTGATGGCCAACCACGGCGGCGCGGCGGACGAGTCGTGGCCCCAATACAGGGCCGGGTGGGCGTTGAAGATGTTCAGGCCGCTCATCAGCATCAAGGTCAGGCTGATGACATTGACCCAGTGCATCACGCGCACCGGCAAACGGTGGCGGTAGATGCGCTGGTTTGCAACGGCGGTAGACGAACGGGCCATCCGAGACTCTCCTGGTCGCCAAGGCTCGGGGCCAAGGCCGGTGAACTGCGTCGCGCAGCAGGTCTGGGTCGGCCAGAGTGGCCGCAGATTACGCGCTCATCGGTAGTAGGCGTCGACCTTGCCCGTGAGTTTGATGAGCAGGGGCTGGCCCTTGCGGTCCAGGGTCTTGCCCGCCGGCACCCGCACCCAGCCCTCACTGATGCAGTACTCGGCCACGTCGAAGCGCTCCTTGTCGTTCAAGCGGATGCCGACATCGTGTTCGAACACGGCAGCGTGGTGGTGCGGGCTGCGCGGATCGGTCGAGAGCCGGTCGGGCAGGGGCGGCACGGTGGGCGCGGGCGTGGATTGAGCTGCTTCGGTCATCTCGGGTCCTTCGCGGGCAAGGCCCGCCAGCCCGCATTCTCGGCCCCCGGGCGCCACTGGCGGCCAACTCCATGGCGATTGCCGCTCTGTTCCCGCGATCACCCGCCCAGCCCGGCCGAACAATTGGGGCTGATTGCGCTCACCGTCCGAACACAAAAGAAAGCTTCCCGATGCAGATTGCCCGTCCGCGTGACGATGAAGCTGCTGCAATCGCCGCGCTGCGCAGCCTGCAGGTGCTTGACAGCGAGCCGGAGGCCGAGTTCGATGCCATCGTCCGCGCCGCCTCCGCGGTGTGCGGCGCGCCGATCTCCGCGATCAGCCTGATCGATGTCGATCGGCAATGGTTCAAGGCAATCACTGGCCTGCCCGGCGTCACCGAGACGCCGCGCGATGTCGCCTTCTGCGCCCACGTGGTGCGCCAGGACGGCTTCTTCGAGGTGCCGGATGCGACACAAGACCCGCGCTTTGCCGATAACCCTCTGGTTGCCGGTGCGCCCGACATCCGCTTCTACGCCGGCGCCCCTGTGATCTTGAGCGACGGTACGCGCGTGGGCAGCATGTGTGTCATCGACCGCCAACCGCGCCAGCTCGACGCCCAGCAGCGCGAGGTGCTGATGTGCCTCGCGGATGCCGCTGCGCGGGCGCTCGAAGGGCGACGCGCCGTGCTCGCCATGCAAAAGACGGCCATCGAATCGGCCCAGGCCGCGCTGGTGCTGGAGCACAGCGCCGACGCCATCGTCACCGTCTCGGCCGAGGGCTGCGTGCTGCGTTGGAACCCGGCCGCCGAAAGGCTCTTCGGCCACGCCGCCCCGGACATCGTTGGCCAGCCGATCGATCGGCTCGTCCCCGCCGAGCGGAGCCACGAGGAACGCGACGTGCTGGCCCGGGTCGCCGACGGCCAAGCGCACAGCTATGAGACCGTGCGCCTGCACCGCGACGGTCGCCCCATCGACGTGGCGGTGACGGCGGTGCCGCAGTTCGATGTCGATGGCGAGCTTTGCGGCGCGACCAAATTCGTGCGCGACATCACTGCGCGCCGCTGCGCCGAGCAGACCCTGCAGGACCAGGAGGAACGGCTGCGCCTGGCCACCGACAGTGCGGGCATCGGCGTCTGGGCCCTCGACCCGGTTCGCGGCAGCCTCGAATTCGACGACTGGATGTACCGGCTCTACGACCTGGCGCCTGGTGACCCCGACACGCTGCTCGCGCGCTGGTCGCAGCGCCTGCACCCCGACGACGCGGCGCGCGTGCTCGGCGAGATGACGGCCACGCTGAAGGGTCAGGGCCAAGAGAAGTCCGAGTTCCGCATTGTCTGGGGCAACGGCGAGGTCAGGCACCTGCAGGCCGCAGGGCACGTTCTGCGCGGCACCGACGGGCGTGCGAGGCGCGTGATCGGCGTCAATCTCGACCTGACCCAACAGCGGCGCTCGGGCGATGCGCTGCGCGAGGCCAAGCAGTTGGCCGAGTCGGCAAACTTGGCCAAGAGCGCCTTCCTCGCCAACATGAGCCACGAGATCCGCACGCCGATGAACGCCATCCTCGGCATGCTGGCGCTGTTGCGCAAGACCGAGATGACACGGCGCCAGGCCGACTACGCCGGCAAGACCGAGGGCGCGGCGCGCTCGCTGCTGGGGCTGTTGAACGACATCCTCGACTTCAGCAAGGTCGAGGCCGGCAAGATGACGCTCGACGCCGAGCCCTTCCCCGTCGAGCGGCTGATGAGAGATCTCGCGGTCATCCTGTCGGCCAGCGTCGGCGCAAAGGACATCGAGGTGCTGTTCGATATCGACCCCGCCGTACCGCCGCTCTTGGTGGGCGACGCGATGCGGCTGCAGCAGGTGCTGATCAACCTGGGCGGCAATGCGGTGAAATTCACCACCGAGGGCGAAGTGGTGGTCTCGATCGCCGTGCTCCACGGCGACGCCAGCCGCGTGCGCCTGGAGTTCGCGGTGCGCGACACCGGCATTGGCATCGCGCCCGAGAACCAGACGCGCATCTTCGCCGGCTTCACGCAGGCCGAGGCCTCAACGACGCGGCGCTTCGGCGGCACAGGGCTGGGGCTGGCGATCAGCCAGCGCCTGGTCGCCATGATGGGTGGTGAACTGCGTCTGGACAGCGCGCTCGGCCAGGGCACGCGCTTCCACTTCTGCATCGATCTGCCGGTGGCGGTCGCGCCTGCAGCGAAGCCGGCAACGCCTGTTTCGCTGCGCGTGCTCATCGTCGACGACAACGCGACCGCGCGCGAGGTGCAGGCTCGGGCCGCGCAATCGCTCGGCTGGATCGTCGAGGTGGCCGCTGGTGGCGATCAGGCGCTCGAAATCCACCGCACCGAAGCCCGCGCTGGCCGGCATTTCGATGCGGTCTTTACCGATTGGCGCATGCCCGGCATGGACGGCTGGCAAACGCTGCGGTTCATCCGTGACGAATGTGGCGACACGCCAGCGCCGCTGCTGCTGATGGTCACTGCCAACGGCCGCGAGACGCTGCTGCAACGCAGCGAAGACGAGCAGGCACTGATCGCGGGCTTCCTCGTCAAGCCGGTCACGGCTTCGATGCTGGCAGCGGCGCTGCACGCGGCCCAGCACGGGCAGGCCACACCGACGCAGATGACCGCCAGCCTGCGGCGCCTGGAAGGCCTGCGCCTGTTGGTGGCCGAGGACAACGCCAACAACCAGCAGGTCGCGCGCGAGTTGCTCGAGGACGAAGGCGCCGTGGTGCAGATCGCCGCCGACGGCCAGGCCGCCATCGACACCCTGGCCTCGCCCGGGCAGGCTTTCGATGCCGTGCTGATGGACCTGCAGATGCCGGTGATGGACGGCTACACCGCCACCGTGCGCATCCGCCAAGACCTGCGGCATACCGATCTGCCGATCATCGCGATGACCGCCAATGCGATGGCCAGCGACCGCGAGGCCTGCCTTGCTGCCGGCATGAACGACCACGTCGGCAAACCCTTCGACCTCGACGATCTGGTGCGCGTGCTGCGCCGGCACACCGGGCGCGCCGAACACGTCGGCGCGGGCCGCATGCCTGCCGCCGAGCAGGAACTGCCTGCCGCAACCGCAGCAGCCGCACGAGCCGCGGGGGTGAACCTCGTGGCGGCGCGAGCGCGCATGGGCGGCCACCTCGACATCTACACGCGCACCCTGCACAGCTTCCTGGCCAGCCTGGACGGCATACCAGAGCAATTGCGCAACAGTGCCACGGCCGCACAACTCGACGAGACAGCAGGGCTGCTGCACACGCTCAAGGGGCTGGCGGGCACCCTCGGTGCCGATCGACTGGGCGCGGTGGCGCGCGACGCAGAGAAGAACTTGCTCGGCCTGGCCACGGCCGATGTCGCAGCGAAACGCGCCGTGTGCGAGCAGGTTTGCACGGCGATCGGCTCGGCGCGCCCGACCCTGCATGCACTGCACGACATCCTGGCCGCCGCCATGACGGCGCAGCGCACCGACCTGACAGAGACGGCCGCGGGCGCGAGCCGCGAAGAACTTCTCGGTGCGTTACGGGAGCTGTCACAAGCGCTCGGACAATCGGACATGCGCGCAACAACGCTGTGCGCCACGCTGAAGACGCGGTTTGCTGGCCTGCTGGCCGATGGCCTGCATTCGCTCGACGACAAAGTCGCGCGGTTGGACTTCGACGCGGCACTCGCTGAATGTGCCCGCCTGATCGAGGAGCAGGCGAGCTAACGACCACCCTGCACCAGCGCAATCCGCCGTCGCAGTCGCTGGGCTTCCTCGGCCGCACCACCGCGCTCGGCCAGTTGGGCTTGCACTTCAAGCCAGGCCAACAGCGGGCGCCGCCAGCCCTGCGCCGAGGCCGTGTCGGCCGCCTGCGCAATCGTGGCCGGGCTGGCCTGCCCCGCCTGGAACAGCACG
>JANNFB010000306.1:0-13901 GCA_031379365.1 Burkholderiales bacterium | reverse complement strand
GGCCAGGGCATCGTCGAGCGTCGCAGTGACGGTGAGGATGCGGTTGAAGCGGCTGATGGTGAAGATCTCGGCCACCACGCTCTGCAACGCCGCCACCAGCAACTGGGCTTGGTGCTCGCGCATGTGCTTGGCGGCAATCATCAGCACGCGCAGGCCGACGCTGCTGATGTAGTCAACGCCGGAGAAGTCCAGCACGACAGCGCTGCGGCTGACGCCGGCCTCGGCCAGCACAGGTGCCAAAGCGGCTTCGAGCTGGGCCGCGGTCTGGTGATCGATGCGGCCCACCAGCGTGGCGACAGTCGCATCGGCATGGCGATGGATCGAGACCTGCAAGGGACGTCCGTTCTGTGAAGGGGTTGCGCGGCGGCCGGGCGGCTTGATTTCAGTATAGGAGAAGGGCCGCGCGCCGCGAAGCCTGCGGCAAACACCCGTGGGTCCTCTGATACTGAGTCGCGTTCAATCGCTCAAGTGGGAAAGGAGGTTCGCGCTGCCGATTGCGGACCTTGGTATCCGTACGTTGGTGCACCGCGCCGGCCGGGGCCACCGGGTGCCCGCCTCCGCGAATGTCCTCCGCCCTGGGCTGCGCCCAGGGCTCCCCCTTGATTTCGCTGCGGCGGGCACCCGGCAACCCCAGCCTCAGGCTTCGGTGCCCCTCCGCCCGCGAACAGCCCGCACTCGCCAGATCAGGACGGCGGGGTGCTCTGCGCAGCGAAATCAAGGACGAGAGGCGGGCGCAGCCCGACTCGGGGGACATTCGCGGAGCAGAGCGCTCCGCCGTCCTGATCTCGCGCCATCTCTCGCACGCGAGGGCAGAACAACTGCGAAGGGCCGATCGGCAACGGTCAGATGGATGCTTTTGAACGCGATTCGGTATGAGAGGCGGCGGCCGGCGCAGCATCGCCTTTGCTACATTGCGCCGGCATGAACGCGGCCGACGACCTCCACACGCTGTCACGCGACGACATGGCGGCGATCTTGGCCGTGACGCGCGCCCTGGCGGCGCCGTTTGAGCTCGGCACGATGCTGGCCGAAGTCACTGCCGCGGCTTGCCGCGTGCTGCAGGCCGAGCGCAGCTCAGTCTGGTTGCACGATGCAGCCAGCAACGAGATGGTGCTGGAAGTGGCCAGCGACATCCGCCAGGTGCGGGTGCCCGTGGGCAGCGGCCTGGTGGGCGCCTGCGCGCGCGAACGCGTGCTGATCAACGTGCCCGACTGTTATGCCGACCCGCGCTTCGACGCCTCCGTCGACCGCCGCTCGGGTTTTCACACGCGCTGCAGTTTGACGCTGCCCCTGGTGGACCATCAGGGCGGTTTTGTCGGCGTGATGCAGGTGCTGAACAAGGCGGGGGGCGTGTTCGGTGCCGCTGACGAAACCCTTGCGCAAGCCCTGGCCGCGCAGTGCGCCGTGGCGCTGGCGCGGGTGCAGTTGACCGCCGCCCTGCTCGAGAGCCAGAAGATGCGCCAGGAACTCGAACTGGCCCGGGTGGTGCAGATGAGCACGCTGCCGGCGCAGCTGCCGGTGCTGGCCGGCTACGACATGCACGCCACCTTCCTGCCCGCCTCGCAGACCGGCGGCGACACCTATGACCTGGCGCTGACCGAGCAGGGCCTGCTGGTGGTGCTGGGCGACGCCACCGGCCATGGCATCGCGCCGGCGCTGTCGGTCACTCAGATGCACGCCATGCTGCGCATGGCCCTGCGCCTGGGTGCCGACCTCGAGACCGCGTTCCGGCAGGTCAACGACCAACTGGCCGCCACGCTGCCCGACGGCCGCTTTGTCACGGCCTTCATCGGCTTGCTCGACGTGACCGCCCACCGCCTGCGTTTCCTCAGCGGCGGCCAAGGCCCCATCCTGCACTTCTGCGCCGCGCGAGGTGCGTGCGTGCCCTACAAGGCCACCAGTTTTCCGATGGGCGCGATGCCGCTGGCCAAACTGCGGCCAGCCGTCGAGATCGACCTGGCCCCGGGTGACGTGCTGGTCCTGCTGACGGACGGCATCTACGAATACGAGGACGCCACCGGCGCACAGTTCGGTGTGCAACGCGTAGAGCAGGTCTTGCGCGATCACCACCGCGAGGGCAGCGCCACGCTGGGCAGCCAATTGCTGCAGGCGGTGCGCGCATTCGCGCAAGGCGCGCCGCAAGACGACGACGTGACCATGGTGCTGGTCAAGCGCTCGTTCACCGGCTGACGGCCATCGGCCGTCATCACTCTGTCGCGCAATTGCCCTAGGATCGTCACATGCACAGCGAGCCTGGAAGGACACTCTGATGGACATGCAAGTCAGCGAAATCGGTGGCAAGGTCACCTGCATCCGGCTCAGCGGCCGGCTCGATGCGCCGGGGGCCGGCAGCATCGACGTCCCATTTACCGCGGCCGTGGTCGCACAGGCGCGCGACGCGGTTGTCGATCTGTCGGGCGTGAGCTTCGTCGCCTCGATGGGCATCCGGCTGCTGATCGCCAGCGCGCGCGGCCTGAGCCTGAAAGGCGCGAACCTGGTCCTTTTCGGGGCCCAGGACCTCGTCTATACGGCGCTGGACCAGGCCGCGCTGGACCAGATCATTCCCATCGTGGCCACCGAGAGCGAGGCCTTGGAGCGCCTGGCGGGCTGACCGCGCCACCGTGGGCATGGGTACCCCGCCACTGCGCTTGCAGCTCGCCAACGACCTCAGTGCGCTCGAACCGGCGCGCTTGGCTGTGCTCGACTACCTGCTGCCGCATGCACCGAGCCCGCGCGCCGTCTACGCCGTCGAGCTGGTGCTCGAGGAAGTGCTGTCGAACCAGATCAAGTACGCGTTCAGCGACGGGCCAGCCCCTGGCGCCGACCAGCAGCCCCTCATCGAGTTGACGGCATGGACGGAGCCCGGCACCGTCATGCTGCAGTTCGAGGACAGTGGCGTGGCCTTCGACCCCCTGCAGGCCACGGCGCCCGTACCCCCGACATCGATCGACGTCGCACCCGTGGGCGGGCTCGGCGTGGTGCTGGTGCGCAAGTTCGCGGCCTCGGCAAGCTACCAGCGCCGCGACGGCCGCAACTGCCTGACGATCGGGGTGGCATTGGTCTGAGACTGCCCCCCCCGATCGTGTGGCGGGTGAGTTCGACACTCAGGGTAGGCTCGGCCAAGCGTGGCGCAACAAGTGCTAACCGACCGCCGTCGAGCTGCCCGCACACTGCGCGCGGCCGGCCAGTGAGGCGACGACAAGCTGAAGGAGTGACCATGACCATCCCGCCATCGATCCGTCGCGCAACGCTGTTCGCTGTCGCCCTGCTGCTGGCTGCCTGCGGGGGCGGCAGCGATGCGCCCGCCCCTGCCAACCGCGCGCCGGTGGCGACCATCCTGCAGCCGGTGGCGGGCACCACCTTCCGCGCCGGCGATACCGTGACGTTCAGCGCCAGCGCCAACGACGCGGAAGACGGCAGCCTGGCCGCGTCGCGGCTGACCTGGTGGGTCGATTTGCACCACGACACGCACACCCACCCGTTCCGACCCGAGACGACAGGCGCCGGCGGGCCAGTGACGATCCCAACCCAGGGCGAGACCTCGGACAACATCTTCTACCGCTTTCACCTGCGCGCCACCGACAGCACGGGTGCAACCAACGAAGTCACGCGCGACATCCTGCCGCAGAAAGCGCAGGTGACCGTGACGAGCGTCCCCGCCGGCCTGGCCTTGACGCTCGACGGCCAGCCCATCACAGCACCGACCCTATTCCCTGGCGTGGTCGGCATCGAGCGCAGTCTGGGCGCCGCGAACCAGAATCTGGGCGGCCGGCGCTATCGGTTCGACAGCTGGAGCGACGGCGGCGGCGCTACACACACCGTCTCGACCCCGGTAGCCAACACCACCTATACCGCCAACTTCACGGATGTCGGGCCGGTGGTGAACAGCCTGCCCACGGTGGCGCTGACCGCGCCGGCGGGCGGCAGCGCGGGCACGGTCGGCGTGGCCCTCACGCTGACGGCCACGGCGGCCGACGGCGACGGCAGCATCACTGGCGTCGAGTTCTTCGAGAACGGCGTGAAGATTGGCGCCACCGATACGACAGCCCCGTACAGCGTAACTTGGACACCAGGCACCACAGGCAGTCGAAGCCTTACGGCCCGTGCGACCGACGACCAGGGCGCCACCACCACCAGCGCGACGATTGCCGTGACGATCGCCGCGGCGACCTCTGACACCCAGGCTCCAACGGTCACACTCACCGCGCCCGCCAACCTGGCCACCGGGCTGGCCGGCACGCTGAACCTGACAGCCACGGCCAGCGACAACGTCGGCGTGACCGGTGTGGAGTTCCAGGTCGACGGCGAGCCGGTGGGTGGCACGCTCACGGCAGCGCCCTATGCGGTGAGCGTCGACTCGAACCTCTACGCCTCCGGCCAACACATCGTGCGCGTGCGTGCCCGTGATGCTGCGGGTAACGTGGCGCCGTGGGTCGTCGCGACGGTGCAGTTCGGCGGCAGCCGCGGGCAGCCGGCGGGCTTCACGAAGACGGAGTATTGGGTCGGTGGGCTCACCGCAGCCACAGCCCTGGCGCAAGCGCCCGATGGCCGCCTCTTTGTCGCAGATCAAGGCGGCGCCCTGCGCGTGATCAAGAACGGCGCCCTGCTCAGCGCGCCCTTCATCACCCTGGCCGTCGACGGCAACGGCGAGCGCGGCTTGATCGGCGTGACCCTGCACCCGCAGTTCGCGAGCAACGGCTACGTGTACCTGTACTACACGACCACAGAGAACACCACCCATAACCGCATCAGCCGCTTCACGGCCAGCGCTGCCAATCCGGACGTCGTGCAGGCCAACAGCGAGTTCCGCATCGCCGACTTGCCCGCGCTGTCGGGCGCCACAAATCACAACGGCGGCGCGATGAAGTTCGGCCTCGACGGCAAACTCTACGTTGCCGTGGGTGACAACAACGACAGCGCCAAGGCGCCCCTCCTGTCCGACCCCTTCGGCAAGATGCTGCGCTTCAACGACGACGGCAGCATCCCCAGCGACAACCCCTTCTTCGCGACGCAAAGCGGGCTGGCGCGGGCCATCTGGGCCTACGGGCTGCGCAACCCCTTCACCTTCGCCGTGCAGCCGGGTACGGGGCGCATCCACATTAACGATGTCGGCCAGAGCGCCTGGGAAGAGATCAATGTCGGCGCCCCCGGCGCCAACTACGGCTGGCCAGCAACCGAAGGCCCCACCAGTGCGGCTGGCGTCACGGCACCGCTGTTTGCCTACGGCCACAACGCCACCAGCCCGGCCGGTGGCGGCGCGGGCGGCTTCTTCACGGGCTGTGCCATCGCCGGAGGCGCCTTCTACCCCGACACCGGTAACTTTCCTGCAAGCTACCGGGGGAGCTACTTCTTCGCTGACTTCTGCAGCGAAGCGATCGGCCGCATCGATCTCGAGAATGGAAACGCGGCCTATGCCTTCAGAAGCGGCACCGGGTTTTCTAGCACTGTCGACCTGGTCGTCGGCATTGACGGCGCGCTCTACGTGCTCCGGCGCGACTCCATCACGCGCTTCAGCGCGCCATGACGAGATCATCATGACAGCGGCCGGGCCGCTCCGCGAGCGGTGGCACCAGCACTTGACTGGCTCGGTCGTGCACCAGGGATCCGTTGGATGTTCAAGCGCCGCCAAGCAGCTCGGCCGTTGCCGCATCGGCAGCAAACAGGTGCTCGATACGCAGCGAGGCCAGGGTCACATTCACGGGTGTACCGAAGCTGCTGAACATCGAAAACAGGCGCAGTTCGCCGGCCTGAGGGCGCAAGCGAGTGGGGAACAGCGGGGCTCGCTGTAGGCGGGTCGGCGCCCCAAAACGTCGATTCGTCTCAGCGCGCCCGGCAAGCGGCGCCGCTGCCGCTATCCTGCGCGGCTTTCCAAGCAGTTCTGGAGTCGACTTGAATCACGCACCCCTCGCGGCCGCCAGCCTGGCACTGATGTCGTGGGCCGCCGCCGCGCAGGACGTTCCCGGTGTTCCCGGCGATGCCGCGCCACGCCCCGGCGCCCGCATCGAGCGTATCGAAGTCACGGCGCGGCCGCAGTCCGACACCGAGCTGCGACGTCGCGCGCCGGTGGCCAAGCAGGTGTACGGGCGCGAAGAGATCGACAAGTACGGCGACACCAGCGTGTCCGACGTGCTCAAGCGCCTGCCTGGCGTGAACATCCAGGGCGGCGCGCCGCGCATGCGCGGCCTGGGCTCGGGTTACACGCTGGTGCTGATCAACGGCGATCCGGCGCCGCCCGGCTTTCAGTTCGATCAGCTCAACCCGAACCAGGTCGAGCGCATCGAGATCACCCGGGGGCCCACTGCCGACCAGAGCGCTCAGGCGGTGGCCGGGGCCATCAACATCATTCTCAAAGACGCCCCCAAGGTGTCGCAGCGCGACTTGCGCCTGGGCCTGGGCTACAACGCCGTGCGCCCGACGGCGTCGGGCTCGTTCACCTACGGTGAGCGTGCAGGGGGCCTGGCAATGTCGCTGCCGGTCTCGCTGTTCGAGTGGCGCAATGTCAACGACAGCGTGATCGAGCGCCAGACCGCGGGCCTGAACGGTTTGCCGTCCAGCGCCGTGCAGAAGAGCCACCAGGACAACTGGGGCCACGGCTTCAACGCCGCGCCGCGCATCAACTGGAAGATCAGCGACGACGAATCGGCCTCGGCGCAATTCTTCGCCCAGCGCGGCGAGTGGAACAACCGCACCGCCTACACCAACCAGGTGTTGCTGGGCCAACCCAGCCTGGAGCCCGACAACGTGTTCCAAGGCACTTGGCAGAACCTGCGCAGCAACCTGCAGTGGAACAACCGCTTCAGCGAAACCCAGCGCATCGAGCTCAAGCTCGGCGCCGGGGCCAGCAAGGGTGGCTTCGACGGCTTGACAAGCACCCAGCGGCGCGTGGTCGGCGACAACCGCGACCGCGGCGTGACGCAGTCGGGCAAGTACGGCCAGTTCATCGGCGAGGCCCACACCTTGTCGGCCGGCTGGGAGCTGGAGTGGCGCCAGCGTGACGAAACCCGCACCGTCACCGAGAACGGCTTGCCGCAGTTGCCCGGCTTCGAGGGTCAGCCCTTCGGCGCGCGCATCTCCCGCCAGGCTTTGTTCATCCAGGACGAGTGGGAGCTGTCGCCGCAGTGGTCCACCTACCTCGGCCTGCGCAGCGAACGCATCGTCACCGAGAGCCGGGGTCTGGCGGAGCCGGTGCAGAACCTCAGCCGCGTGACCACGCCGCTGTGGCACGTGAACTACAAGCTCGACCCCAAGGGCCGCGACCTCATCCGCGCCAGCCTGACACGCAGCTACAAGGCGCCCGAGCTGAACGCGCTGCTGGCCAGACCTTCGCTGAGCGGGCTGTTCGTCGACACCACGCAGCCCAACACCGAGGCCTCGCCCGACCGGCGCGGCAACCCCACGCTCAAGCCCGAACTGGCCACCGGACTGGACATTGCCTACGAACGCTACCTGGTGGGCGGTGCCATGTTCAGCATCGGCGCTTTCCACCGCAGCGTCAGTAACCTGGTGCGCAACGTCACCAGCCTGCAGACCGTGCCCTGGGCCACAGTGCCGCGCTATGTGTCCACGCCCGTGAACTTCTCCAAGGCCACGACCAACGGACTGGAGTTCGAGCTCAAGGGCCGCGCCGCTGAGTTGTTGCCCAGCGTGTTCGACGCGAAGACGGCATTGAACCTGCGCGCGTCATTGAACTACTACCGCTCGAGCGTCGACGCCGTGGACGGCCCGAACAACCGGCTCGACAACCAGCAGCCTTGGTCGGGCAACCTGGGCTTCGACTACCGCTTCGCCGGCCTGCCGCTGAGCATCGGCAGCAGCCTGGCCTACACGCCGGGCTACATCACGCGCCAGACCAATGTGCAATCGCTGGATCAGTCGGCCGCGCGCTCGCTCGACGCCTTTGCGCTCTGGAACTTCAGCCGCACGCTGTCGCTGCGGGTCTCGGCGAACAACATCGCGCCGCTCGACGGTGTATCGCGCAGCTATTTCACCAGTGGGGACTCGACCCGTACCGAACGCGAGGGGCGCACCTTCTTCAACGCGAACCTGGAGCTCCGGCTCTGACGTTACCACCTGGCGTTGTCCAGGCCATCGCGGCGCAACGAACAGCGCTCCGCAGATCAGCGTCCCTCGCGGCCAGCAACTTGGGGCGCAGCACAGTGCTGTGCGATGAATGCATCGTGGCTGGGCATCTGCCGGGCGATCTCGGCAACGACCGTGCGCACGTTGGTCAGCATCTTGGCAATGTCGGCCTCAGGCATGTTGTCGACCAACGCGTGGTAGCCACCCGGTCGGATGCCCTGGCCGAGCATGACCTGCATCCAGCTGGTGACGCCAAACAGCTCATCGGCATTGCGAAAGACGCGGCCGTTGGCGCGGAAGACTGCAATCTTGCGCGCCAGACTGTCGGGGACCGGCATCTCTCGCAGGCGGCGCCAGAAGGTATCGTCCTGACGCTGGTTGACGTGGTAGTGCAGCACGATGAAGTCGCGGATCTGCTCGTATTCGAATGCCGTCTGCCGGTTGTACTCGTCGACGTCGGCCTCGTCGAAACCCAGGTTCGGAAAGAAATTGAGCAATCGGACGATTCCTGCCTGGATGAGGTGGATCGAGGTCGACTCGAGCGGCTCCATGAATCCGCTGGCCAGGCCGATGGCCACCACATTCTTGTTCCAGAACTTCTTTCGTCGGCCGGTGACGAAGCGCAGCAGGCGGGGCTCGGCCAGTGCCGGCCCGTCGAGCTGGGTGAGAAGCGTGGAGATGGCCTCATCGTCGCTCACGTGGCGGCTGCAGTAGACATGCCCGTTGCCGATGCGGCTCTGCAATGGAATGCGCCAGATCCAGCCGGCCCTTTGCGCCGTCGAGCGCGTGTAGGGCAACAACGGGCTGACCGACTCGCAGGGCACCGCCACCGCACGGTCACAGGGCAACAGGTGGCTCCAATCCTCATAGCCAGTGTGCAGCGCCTGCTCGATCAGCAGGCCACGGAAGCCCGAGCAGTCGATGAAGAGATCGGCGCTGCGCAACTCACCGTTGGCCATCCTGACCGACGTGACGAAGCCGCTGGCCGAATCGGTCTGCACGCTGTCGATCCTGCCCTCGGTGCGCTTGACGCCAAACTTAAGGCACTTGGAGCGCAGGTAGCTCGCAAAGAGGCCGGCGTCAAAGTGAAAAGCGTGGTCGATATGCGCCAACGGTGAGTTGCGGTGCTCAGGCGCCTCGCTGGCGCGTTGGAAACGGTTTTGCTCGCAAGCCAGCAGGTTGATCGCGTAGTCGTCGAGTCGACCCACTCGGCCCGCCAGGTGCAGTTTCAGCCAGTAGTGGTGGAAGTCGACCAGGCCGGTGGCCTTGCCAATCCCGCCGAAGCTGTGGATGTAAGCGTCGCCAGGCGCACCCCAATCGCGGAACTGGATGCCGAGCTTGAACGTTCCCTGGGTCTCGCGCAGGAACTCGTCTTCGTCGATCCCACACATCGCGTTGAAGCGCTTGATCGCAGGAATCGTCGCTTCCCCCACGCCCACCGTGGAAATCTCGTCAGACTCGATGACCTCGATCTGGTAGTTGTACGCCACGGCCTGCAGCAGCACCGAGGCCGACATCCAACCGGCAGTGCCCCCCCCGACGATGAGGATTTTCTTCAGCTTGTTGCTGCTCATGACGCCTTTCAGTGTGCCCTAGTCCGGTGCTGCGCCCGCTAGGCCATTCATCGCATCACAAGGCTGACGGTCTTGCGGCGGGCTGCTCGACAGTGACGCTCTTGGCCAGATTGCGCGGCTTGTGGTGTTCGCTCGGCGCTTCGCGCCTTCACATCGCTGTCGCGATGTGAGCGAACCCCCAAGCCCAGGAACCTGGCGCGCCTGCGGCGCCGCGGCCCTCGCCGCGCAAGCACGTGCCCGTCATTCGACGGTTACGCTCTTGGCCAGGTTCCTGGGCTTGTCCACATCGGTGCCACGCGCATACGCCGTGTGATACGCCAGCAACTGCAGCGGCACGGTGTGCAGCAGTGGGCTGAGGGCACCGTAGTGCTCGGGCAGGCGGATCACGTGCACGCCGGGGGCGCTCTCGATGCGCGTGTCGCTGTCGGCAAAAACGTAGAGCTCGCCGCCGCGAGCGCGCACTTCCTGCATGTTGCTCTTGAGTTTCTCGAGAAGCTGGTCGTTCGGCGCCACCGTCACCACCGGCATGGCCGCCGTGACGAGGGCCAACGGGCCGTGCTTGAGCTCACCCGCCGGGTAGGCCTCGGCGTGGATATAGCTGATCTCCTTCAACTTCAAGGCCCCTTCGAGCGCCACCGGGTAGTGCAGACCGCGACCGAGAAACAGCGCGTGCTCCTTGGCCGTGAAGGCTTGTGACCAGGCGACGATTTGCGGCTCGAGCGCCAGCACGGCCTGCACTGCCACCGGCAGGTGGCGCAGGGCCTTGAGGT
Source organism: Burkholderiales bacterium (assembly GCA_031379365.1). Classification (GTDB taxonomy): domain Bacteria; phylum Pseudomonadota; class Gammaproteobacteria; order Burkholderiales; family Burkholderiaceae_C; genus CADEEN01. The sequence continues at coordinate 3,478 of JANNFB010000306.1, read as the reverse complement.
GGCCAGCTTCCTGCGCGTCGCTCAGGCGGCCGCGCACCTGGGCCAGAGCCAGGGCGAGCAGGAACAGGCCGACCAACTGGGTCGTGAAGGCCTTGGTCGAGGCCACGCCAACCTCGACGCCGGCCCGCGTGATGAAGGCGAACTGGCACTCGCGCACCATGGCGCTGGTGGCCACGTTGCAGACCGTCAGCGTGGTGGGCATGCCGAGCGAGCGCGCATGCTTGAGCGCGGCCAGGGTGTCGGCTGTCTCGCCGCTTTGGGTGATGGTGACGACCAGAGTGCGCGGGTTGGGCACGCTGGTGCGATATCGGTACTCGCTGGCAATCTCCACCTGCGTGGGGATGCCGGCGATGGACTCGAGCCACTCCTTGGCCACCAGGCCGGCGTAGTAGCTGGTGCCACAGGCCAGGATCAGCACCTGGTCAACGCCTTTGAAGGCGGAGTAGGCGCCGTCACCGAACAGTTCGGGGCTGATGCCGGTCACCGCATCGAGCGTGTCGGCAATGGCCTTGGGTTGCTCGAAGATCTCCTTCTGCATGTAGTGGCGGTAGGGGCCGAGCTCGGCTGCACCGCTGTGGGCCTGCACCGTCTTCACTTCGCGCTGCACCGGACGCAGCGGGCCGTCGGCCTGCTTGCCAACGATCCAGTGCTTGCCGAGTTGCACGTCAACGACATCGCCTTCTTCGAGGTAGACGATCTGGTCCGTCACGCCCGCCAGGGCCATGGCGTCCGACGCCAGGAAGGTCTCACCCTTGCCCACTCCCAGCACCAGCGGTGAGCCTTCGCGCGCGCCGACCACGCGGTGCGGTTCGTCGCGGCAGAACACGGCAATCGCATAGGCCCCGCGCAGGCGGGTCACCGCCTGCTGAACGGCCTCGAACAAGTCGCCTTGGTAAAGGTGGGCAACGAGGTGAGCGATGACTTCGGTGTCGGTCTGACTGGTGAAGACGAAGCCCTTGGCCTGCAGCTCGGCGCGCAACTCATCGTGGTTCTCGATGATGCCGTTATGCACCAGCGCGATCTTTCCGGCGGCGTCAGTGGCCGCATTCGGCCCGGGCGAGAAGTGCGGGTGGGCGTTGTGCACGGCCGGCGCGCCGTGCGTGGCCCAGCGGGTGTGGGCGATGCCGGTGCCGGCCGCGATGTGCTCGCTGGCCACCTGAGCCTCGAGCTCGGCCACCCGGGCTGTGCTGCGCGCGCGCTTGAGGCCGCCGCCCTGGTGCACGGCCACGCCGCAGGAGTCATAGCCGCGGTACTCCAGCCGCTTGAGGCCCTCGACCAGGACCGGGACGATGTTGCGCGCGCTGACTGCGCCGACGATGCCGCACATGGGAAGGCCTTGGAAGTTGCGTGGAGGGTGATCCTAGGCACCAAGTCGTGCAATTGGCTTGCAACTTTCTACACATTCCCATCTTATCGCACTGCACCATCATGGCTATGGCTTTATATTGCATCCCATTTATCTAGATGCAACCAACTTTCGCATGACCTCCTTGGACGAAACGGACCTGCGCCTGCTCGACTTGCTGCAAGACGACGCCGGCCTGTCGAACCAGGATCTGGCAGCGGCGGCCCATGTGTCGCCGGCCACCGCCCTGCGTCGCATCCGCCGCCTGACGGAAAGCGGCGTCATCGAACGCCGCATCGCGCTGCTGGCCGCCGACACACTCGGTGGGGGATTGCAGGCACTGGTGGAGGTGCAGCTCGACCGCCAGGGCGTCGAACACCTCGACGCCTTCGAGGCCCTGGCGGTGGCCGACGCCGCGGTTCAGCAGTGTTGGCGCGTCAGCCCCGGCCCCGACTTCCTGCTCGTGCTCTGGGTCGCCGACATGGCGGCCTACAACGCCGCGGTGCAGCGCCTGTTCACGCAGCAGGCGAACGTTCGCAACGTGAAGAGCTTCTTCGCGCTGAAGCGCGCCAAGTTCGCGCCGCGCATCGATCTGCGCGCAGTTCAGGCCAGCGCAGGGCCGTCCCAAGCGGCCTGAGATCCCCTCGTGGGGCGACGCCGCAGGCGTCTTGGGGCTGTCATTGCTGCTTCAGAATCACCAGGCCCTTGAGGTACTCGCCCTCGGGGAAGTTGATCGTGGTCGGGTGGTCGCAGGCGCCGCTCATGCGGTCGAGCAGCACACCGTCGACACCGGCATCGAGCCCGGCGCCAGCGACGATCTTGTGGAACAGGTCGGCGTTGATGCCGCCCGAGCAGGAGAAGGTGAACAGCAGGCCGCCAGGGGCGAGCAGCTTCAGGGCCAAGCGGTTGATGTCCTTGTAGGCGCGCGAGGCGCGGTCGGCGTGGGCCGCGCTGGGCGCGAACTTGGGTGGGTCGAGCACGATGGCATCGAAGCGCGCACCGGCCTCGAGTTGCGCACGCAGGAAGGCGTTGACGTCGGCATCGACGAACTCGGTGTCGGCAGCCGCATAGCCGTTCAGCGCCACATGCGCGCGGGCCTTGTCCAGCGCCGATGCCGAAGAATCCACGCTGACCACGTGGCTGGCGCCGCCGGCCAGGGCGGCCACACTGAAGCCCCCCGTGTAGCAGTAGCCATTGAGCACACGCTGCACGCCGAACTCGCGCACGCGCCGGGCGAACAAGGCCCGGTTGTCGCGCTGGTCGAGATAGAAGCCGGTCTTGTGGCCCTCGGCGACATCCACCGTGAGTTGCCAGTCGTGCTCGCGGATCGTGACCTCGCTGCCCCGCGCGGCGTCATCGCCCCCGCGCAACCAGCCCTTGACGGGCGCCAGGCCCTCAAGGCTGCGCACGCTGGCGTCGCTGCGTTCATACAGGCGGGTGCAGCCGGTGGCAGCCAGCAGCAAGTCGGCCAGCGTCGCCTTCCAACGCTCAGTGCCGGCCGACAGGAACTGCGCACTCAAGACGTCGGCATAGCGGTCGACGATCAGGCCCGGCAAGCCATCGGCCTCGCCGTGAACGAGGCGCAGGCCATCGCTGGCGATCGGTAGTCGCGACCGCAGCGCGACGGCGGTGGCGATGCGGCGCTCGAAGAAGGCGCGGTCGATGCGCTCGGCTTCCATAAAGCTCCACGCCCGCACCCGGATCATCGAGCTCGGGCTGTACGCACCCCAGGCCAGGAAACTGCCGTCGTGGGCCTCGATGCGCACGGTTTCGCCAGCGTCAGCCTGGCCCTTGGCAATGCTGCCCTCGAACACCCAGGGGTGACGGCGCTGCAGCGAGCGCTCCTTGCCGTCGCGCAGTCGAATGCTCTTCATACGGCAGATTGTCTCAGCCGTGGTGGCTCATATGCAGTGGCGTTCAGCAGCATCCAACTGACCGCTGCCGATCGGCCGATTGCAGTTGTTCTGCGCTCGCGTGCGAGAGCTGGCGCGAGATCAGGACGGCGGGGCACTCCGCTCCGCGAATGTCCCCCGAGTCGGGCTGCGCCCGCCTCTCCTCCTAATACTCTTCGCCTGCGCCCGCCGTGCTGACGGGTAGCCCGCCCGGTTGACCCCGTTCTCCTCCTTGGGACAA
>JANNFB010000258.1:0-3092 GCA_031379365.1 Burkholderiales bacterium | reverse complement strand
CGTCGGCCTGCTTCTTGGCCGACATCGGGACGAACTGGGCGAAGTCTCTGCGCTCGCGCATCGACGCCATCCAGGGCATCAGATCGGTGCGGCGTTTGGCCTCGTCTTGCTTGTTGGCGATGAGGAGGACGGGCTTGTCTTCGGGCAGCAAGGCCAGCACCTTGGCGTCGTCCAGACTGAAGCGGCCCGCCTCGACGACGAACAGCACCACGTCGACATCCGACAGCACACTGCGAACGGTGCGATTCAGGTTGCGGTTCAGCGCGTTGCCATGGCGGGTCTGGAAGCCCGGCGTGTCGACAAAAACGAACTGGGCTGCCGCGACGGTGCGAATGCCGGTGATCCGGTGCCGCGTCGTTTGCGCTTTGTCGGACGTGATGCTGACTTTCTGGCCCACCAGGGCATTGAGCAGGGTGCTCTTGCCGACGTTGGGCCGGCCGACGATGGCGACCAGTCCGCAGCGTTGGCCCGCGGCATTAGGCGGCATCTCGCTCATGCGCGCAGGGGCCCGTCCGGGCGGTCACTGGCCTTGAGCGCGGCCAACATGCGCCGCGCGGCTTCCTGCTCCGCGACGCGGCGTGACTTGCCCTCGCCAAGCTCGGTCAAGCCCAGGGCGGGCACAGCACATTCGAGATCGAAGGTCTGGGCGTGCGCCTGCCCGCGGGTGGCGACGATGCGGTACGTGGGGACGGGCAGCTTGCGCGCCTGCAGCCACTCCTGCAGCTCGGTCTTGGGGTCCTTGCTCCAGCTGTCGACTTCGGTCGTGGCGATGGTTTCGCCGAACAGGCGCTGAACCAAGGCCTGGGCCGGTGTAAAGCCGCCGTCGAGGAAAGTGGCCCCGATCAGCGCTTCCAGTGCGTCCGCCAGGATGGAGGGCCGCTGGGCGCCGCCGCCCCGTGCTTCGCCGTCGGACAGGCGCAACACGTCGGACAGACCCAGCGTCAGGGCCAGACGGTGCAGGCTGTCCTCACGCACCAGGTGGGCGCGCACGCGGGTCAGGTCGCCCTCGTCGGAACCCGCGAAATGCTCGTAGAGCAACGCCGACACGGCGGTTTGCAAGACCGCGTCGCCGAGGAACTCAAGCCGCTCGTTGTGATCGACGCCGGCGCTGCGATGCGTCAACGCGCGGGTCAGCAGTCGCGGTTGTGTGAAGCGATAGCCCAGCCGCAGCTGCAGCGCATCCAGTCGCGCATCCACTAGTTCGAGCGGCCCTCGCCGCGGTACTTGATCAGCAGGAAAACGGGCGAGAAGAGCTCGACTTCCTTGTCGTAGGCGAAACGCACCACGAGCTTGTCGTTCTCCTTGGTCACCTGCAAGTCCTTGCCGCCAATGCTGGAGATCGAATACTCCACCTCTTTCTGCTTCTCGAAGGCCGCCCGCACGGCCGCGACATTACCGGCATCCGCCTTGGCAATGGTTTGGACTGCCCGCAGGATGGTCGAGTACTCGTTGATGGTGGGCAGAACGCGAACGATGATCAGGGCCACGAAGGCCACCACGATGGCCCACAGCAACAGGCCGATCAGCGTGATGCCGCGCTCGGCGCGGAGGGTACGGCTGGCACGAGGCATGGATCGATCTCCAGGGGTGAAAGACGTTCGCACGGGTCAGCGGAAGCTGCCAACGCGGCCGAGGTTACCGAAATTCATCCACACGAAGAAGGCCCGTCCGACCAGATTGCGGTCCGGTACGAAGCCCCAGTAGCGTGAGTCGACAGAATTGTCGCGGTTGTCGCCCATCATGAAGTAATGGCCGGCGGGCACTTTGCACGTCACGCCCTCTGCGCTGTACTGGCAGGCGTCGCTGTTCGCGAAGCTTTGCACACCCGGAATGAACGCCGGGCGGTCCTTGTCGATCAGGATCTGGTGTTCGGCACCGTCCAGCTTCTCGCTGAAGTGCTGGGCATAGCGCCGGCTGTCCTCGTCGTAGAAGTCGGGCAGGGCTGCGGACTCGATGCGCTTGCCGTTGATCGTCAAGGTCTTGTTCAGGTAGGCGATCTCGTCACCCGGCAAGCCGACCACGCGCTTGATGTAGTCGATGCGCGGATCGGGCGGGTAGCGAAACACCACCACATCGCCACGCGACGGATCCTTGTTGGCGATGATCTTCTGGTTGATCACGGGCAGGCGCACGCCGTATTCGAACTTGTTGACCAGGATCAGATCGCCGATCAGCAGCGTAGGAATCATCGAACCCGACGGGATCTTGAAAGGCTCGAACAGGAAGGAGCGCAGCAGGAAGACGACAAGGATGACCGGGAACAGGCCGGCCGTCCAATCGAGCCACCAGGGCTGCATCAACAATCTCTCGCGCGCTTGCGCCACGTTGTCATCGACGCGTTCGATGCCCTGCTTGCCGAGTTCGACGCGACGAGCGGCATGGTCTGCCTCCAGGCGCGTGGCCGCCGCGTCGCGCGCTGGCTTGAACATGAAGCGTTCGGCCAGCCAGTAGCCCAGCGTGACCAGCGTCAGCATCAACAACAACAAGGCGAAGTTGCCGATCCAGTAGCCGAGGAACCAGCCGCCGAGATAGACCACGAGCGCGCCGTACAACAACCCTGTGAGTGTGCTCATCATGCCGATCAATCGTCCACTTGCAGAATGGCCAGAAACGCTTCCTGCGGCACCTCGACAGCGCCGATCTGCTTCATGCGTTTCTTGCCGGCCTTTTGTTTTTCGAGCAACTTCTTCTTGCGGCTGATGTCACCACCGTAACATTTTGCCAGCACGTTCTTGCGCAGCGCCTTGATGTTCTCACGCGCAATGATGTTGGCGCCGATGGCGGCCTGGATCGCCACGTCGTACATCTGGCGCGGGATCTGTTCGCGCATTTTGGCCGCCACGGCACGGCCGCGGTACTGGCTCTGGGCGCGGTGGACGATGATCGACAAAGCGTCCACGCGGTCGCCGTTGATCAGCAGGTCGACCTTGACGACGTCGGCAGCGCGGTACTCCTTGAACTCGTAGTCCATGCTGGCGTAGCCGCGAGACACGCTCTTCAGTTTGTCGAAGAAGTCGAGCACGATCTCTGCCAACGGCAACTCGTAGCTCAGGTGCACCTGCTTGCCGGCGTAGGCCATGTTGAGCTGCACG
>JANNFB010000224.1:0-6123 GCA_031379365.1 Burkholderiales bacterium | reverse complement strand
GTCGGCGCCCACGCCGGCTTCAAACAGTACGTTGTCGGGCAGCACCACCGCCGCGCGGCCGCCGTCCTTCAAGTGGCGCACGATGTGCTGCAGGAAGGCCAGTTGCTTGTTGCTGGTGGCGTAGGTCAGGTCGTCGCGCGTCGGGCCGCCTCCCCCCTTGGCGGTGCCGAAGGGCGGGTTGCTCAGGATGATCTGGCTCTTGGGCAGCGCACTGCCGGCGCTGCCCAGTGTGTTGCCCAGATGCACCACACCTTCAGCGTCGCCTTCCATGCCATGTAGCAGGCAATTCATCAGCGCCAGGCGGCGCGTGCTGCTCACCAGCTCCACGCCCAGGTAGGCGCGGGTGCGCTGGAAGGTTCGCCGTTCGTCACTCAGGTTGTAGAGCTGGTCGGTGCGCGCCTTGATGTAGCTGTCGGCGGCGATCAGGAAGCCGGCGGTGCCGGCGGCCGGGTCTTGAATCGTCTCGCCGGGCTGCGGCTTGACGAGCGCGATAATGCTGTCGATCAGCGGGCGGGGAGTGAAGTATTGGCCCGCGCCGCTCTTGGTCTCGCTGGCGTTCTTCTCCAGCAAGCCTTCGTAGAGGTCGCCCAGGCCGTCCTTGGCGGCGCTGAACCAGTCGATGCCGTCCAGGCTCTTGATCAGCTGCTCCAGGTGGCGCGCTTCCTTCAGGCTGGTTTGCGCGTCGGCGTAGATGGCGGCGATCAGCGGGTCGTCGCTGCGGCTGAGCTTCAGCAGCGTCTCGCGGTAATGGTTCAGCAGGTTCAGGCCGCTCATGGCCGACAGCGTGGACCAGCGCGCGTACTCGGGCAGCTTGTGCTCGGCCAGGATGCCGCTAGCCTTGTTCTCGTGCTCCATCTTGATGAATAGCAGCAAGACCAACTCGGCCACGTAGTCGCTGTAGTTGATGCCGTCGTCTCGCAGCACGTCGCAGAGGTTCCAGAGCTTCTGGACGATGTCGTTTTGGGTCATGGGGTCCGTGAGATGTCAAAGGGTGTGTGCGCTGTCGTGCACACGGGGCCGGAAGCCGGCGCGGAAGATCTGGACGATAGACCGGGGCGTGAGCACTTCGACTGGGGCATCGGGTGCTAGTGGATCGCCTTTCGTGTAGCCGTGGAAGGACCAGACGGGCAGACCGGCGGGCCGGACGAGGCGGGCCTGACCGGCGTAATCGACAAGGGTGCCGGATGGCAAGTCGGCCACTGTGGCGGTGTAAGTGCGTTTGCCCTTGTCGGGCCGGGTGCGCTCGGCGTGCAGCGCCTTATCAATGTCGGCAATCGGCAGCCGGGTGCGGGATACGCTGGCTGCGTTGGCCGCGGTCCAGCCGGTGTTGAACTCGTCGTGTCGCTGCCGCTGGCAGACCCGGCAAGGGCGGTGGCCGGCCGCGAAGGCGGTGGCCTCATCCAGGAAGAACAGCTCGGAGTAGGTGTTGGGGCTGAACGGTTTGCGCTTCTGAAAGGTCTCGTCGAGCACGCACGTCACCCAGGCCTTGGTCGCCCAGCGGCGCACGATGTCTTGGCCCACATGCAGGATGCCGCGGTTGCCCATGAGGCTGCCGCGGGCACGCACCGGCTGCAGCTGGCCCCAGGGGTCGACCCGGTTTTGAAGAGGCGGCCGTTCGCTCATGCCGACTTGGGCCACAGGTTGGCGGCCAGTTCGGTCATCACCCGGTCGAGCTCGCCGCCGATCACCTTGTTCAGCTGCTTGGCGCCGCCATCCTGAGCGAAGGCCCGGTTCACAAAGGAGGCGTCAACCACCACTTCCAGCGCCAGTTGCTTGGCCAGCCGGTCCAGCCACTTGCGCTGCACGGGTGTCCAGGGCTTCAAGGCATAGATGCGCTGCATGGCGGTGGCCACGCGCTGCTCGAAGGGCAGCAGCGGCTCGCCCAGGGCAGCCTGGCGGATGTAGCCCAGGATGCTGGCCGCGATGTCGAGGTTGCTGCGGTTGCGCCAGGCGGCATTGAGGTTGGCTTCGCTGAAGCCGTTGGCGTCGAGCAGCAGCCGTACTTCACGCAGCTGCTCGCGGGTCAGATCCTTCGGCGCGTTCACCACCACGGCCAGCGCGGCCGACTGATTGATTTGCTCGCGCACGAAACGGCCGAAGCTGTCCAGGTAGTCCTCGGGCCGTGCGTATGTGCCCCAGCTTTGCTCTCGGACCAGCAGTTCGTCGGCGTGCTGCGACAGGATCGGCATGTAGGCCGTGCCCATCAGCTCCTGCACTTCGGCCAGCTGCACCAGCAGCCGCGTGCTGTGCTTCAGATAGTCGGCGGCGCCAGCCGGGCCTAGCTCGTGCAGGTGCTGGTGCAGTTGCGCCGGTGGCACGCCCCACTGCTGTTCCAACTCGGCCAGCCGGGCTTGCAGCTTGGGTCGTTTGTCAGCCTGGTGGCCCGCGCGGCGCAGCACGCGCATCAGCTTCTGGTTCAGCTGGTTCAGCACATCGTGGGCGTGGCTGGTGCCCTGACTGCTACCGGGCGCCTCGAAGCTGACGGGGTTGTTTAGCTCGTCGATAAGCTGCTCGATCGTGACGTTCGGGTCCTTCAGCAGCGGCTGCATCGTGTTCACCGCCTGCAGCGTTGCGTAGATGTCGACCGGGTCATAGATCTTGAAGACAGTCTTGCCGATGTCGTCGCAGCGCCGCGTGGCGCGGCCGATCATCTGTTCGTAAAGAATGCGGCTCTTCACCCGGCGCAGGAACACCAGGTGGCAGATGGCGGGCACGTCGATGCCGGTCGTCAGCAGGTCCACCGTGATGGCGATGCTGGGCAGGCGCTCGTTCTTGTACAGGCGGATGAGCTGGTCGACCCTGTCGGCGGCGCCGGTGATCTTGCGCACCGCTGCCTCGTTGTATTGCTCGTCGTACTTGGCCTTGAAGGCGCCATCGAGCAGCCGCTTGACCATGTCGGCATGCGCATCGGTGGCGCAGAAGATCAGCGTCTTCTCTTCGCCGAAGGGGTCGAGCTCCTCGGCGAGCTGCTGGCAGATGACACGGTTGAAGTCTTCGTTGATGACGCGCTTGTTGAAGCTCTCGACCTGGAAGTCGAGTTCGTCCTCGAGCTCGGCGGTCTCGATCTCGCCGGTGGCCAGGTTCAGGGCCTCGACCTGCTGTCCTGCAGCGAACTGGATGCCGTGGCGACTGAGCAGCGTCTCGTAGCGGATGGGTGGCTCGTGGTCGATCAGCCAGTCGTCGGCCACTGCCTCGCGGTACGAGTAGGTGAAGACGGGCCTGCCAAAGATCTCGGTGGTGTGTCGCGCCGGCGTGGCCGTGAGGCCGACTCGAACGGCGTCGAAGTAGTCGAGCACGCGTCGGTAGCTGGAGAGGTACTGCGCATGGTCACGCACGGCCAACTCGCCCTCTGTCATGTCCTGGTCGAGCGCGTAGCCGCGGTGGGCCTCGTCGACGATGATGCAGTCGTAGGCGTCCACTGGTGGCGGCGTGTCGCTGCCGAACACACGTTTGACCATTGCCTGCACTGTGGCCACCTGCACGCGGGTTTCGGCCTCGGCGGCCATGTCGCCCAGCTCAGCGACGTTGTAGATCTTGGACAGCGGCTGGTTCTGCTCCAGCGGGGCCTCGTTGAAGGCGTCCTGGGCCTGCGTGCCCAGCGCGTTGCGGTCGACCAGGAACAGGATGCGGCGGAAGCGCTCGGCCTTGAGCAGCCGGTACATCAGGCCGATGATGGTGCGCGTCTTGCCAGTGCCAGTGGCCATGGCCAGCAGGCAGGCGCTGCGGCCTTCGGCCAGGGCGACTTCGACGGCGGCAATAGCCTGGTTCTGATAGTCGCGCAGTCGCAAGTAGGAATAGCTGTCCCGCTGCAACTTGGCCTCCGCCTCTTCCTTGCTGCGGGTGAGCAGGTCGAGCAGGCCTTGCGGCGAGTGGAAGCTGGCCAGGGGACGCGCCGTGTGGGATGGCGACCGCGCGTCGCGGAACCAGGTGCCGCTGGCCTCGGGCAATTGCTTGACGAAGGGTCGTCCGTTGCTGGAGTAGACGAAGGGTAGGTTGAATCGGCCGCCCTGGCCATCTGCCCACGGCCCCGCGCTACCGACCAGCGTCCAAGCGGGGTTCATACCGGCCTCGATGCCAAAGCCGCGGGCGTAGCGCTCAGCCTGGCCGATCTTGCCGGGCACGTTGACGTTCCTGCGCTTGGCTTCGACGGCGGCGATGGGCGTGAGGCCGGCGAACAGCAGATAGTCGGCCGACTGCTGGCCCTGCGTCGGCCATTCGGCAATCGCCTTGTTCTTGCCGCGTTCGGGGCGGGCACCGCGAGCGTGGGTGAGGCGCACGGTGTCTGCCTCCCAGCCGGCCTCAATCAGCTGCAGGTCGATGATCTGGCGCGTGGCAGCCTCGTCCAGCAGCACCGACTTGGCTGCCTCGCTGGCGCGTTGGGCGAAGCGGGACACCTGTTCGGTACTGGCCTGTTGGCTGGCGGCTACCAGCTGCGCATCGAATTGGGCCTGCAGCGTGGCGGCGCGGGCACCGGCTTCCTCGGCCAGCTCCTGATAGACGGCAGCCTCTTCCTGCGCCCGGCGCGACAGCTCGCGCTCTTGCGCGGCCTGCGCCTCCAGCAGGCGGACCATCTCGGCCTGGCTGGCCTGCACCGTCGTGTGAGCGGTGTGAGCCGCCTCGGCGGCCTGCAGCTGGGTACTCAGAGCGGCGATCTGCTGTTGCAGCGTCAGCAGCTTCTGGCTGGGGTCGTCTGGTAGCTGGAACGGGCCGGGCTTGAAATCGGGGTTGCGGCCGAAGCTGCGGTGGAACCAGACGGCGATCTGCCGTGCGACCTTGAGGGCTTCGATGCCTTCGCGGTAGCCGATGCCGTGGGCGGCCTCGTGGGCGGCCAGGTTGCCGGTGCGACGCAGCAGATGGAACAGTTGCCGCACCTGGGCGTCCATGCCCAGCCGCACGTCGACGGCGCGCAGCAGCTCTGCCTGGCTGGGTTGCACCAGCGCGATGTCAATGCGGGCCGCGATGTCTTGCGTGATGGCTTCGGCCAAGAGGCGAAGCTTTAGCACGCAGCTGGCCGGGTCGAACGGGAACAGGCGCTCCGCCGTGGCGCCCAAGTCAGCCAGCAGTGGCGAGTGCTCGGCCAGGAAGCTGAAGTTGCCTGGCGAGCTCATCCTTTCGTTCGCATGCCCATTGGTGTGATTTGCCGGGAGGAGTTCCCCTGCCGTTGAATGTACGGTGAGTCATGGCCGCAGCCAACGGTAGCTACCGTCAATCTTGTCGATCGTCTGATTCAGGCACTCGTCGAGGCCCTGTGCGCAAGATGCGGCCGAAGTTGAACACGCGTTCATGCGGCACTTCCCTGAAACACCACACAAGCTGCCGCCGGTTCGCTCACTGGGCATACCGAAGCTCGGCCGTACTGGCGCAAACGGTGCATCAGCCTCGGCGGACACGCCCAACTGGCCCCGCTCGGAAACTGGCGGCAGCGGCATCCGCCGAAGAGCTGAAGGACTGGCAAAACCACGCGCCACTCCATATACTGTACGTCCATCCAGTATTGAGCACGGGGGCGGAAATGGATCGACAGGAATGGATTGCACGGTGTTCAGCCAGGCTCCGCACGCAGTGGCCAACAGTGCCCGCCGAGCAGCTCACTGAGGTCGCGGCGGAGATCCAGCTCAGGGTTCAGCAGCAACTCGAAAACCCCCAGTGCGCGGCCGTTGAGTGGTTGCGCCAGGGCATGCCGACCGCGGAGTCACGAAGCGATGCTGGCTGACGTGCGTCCCATGTGCGTCGGCGGCCGGCGGCTCCCTCGTGAGCGCGTCACGATCATGCAGCCCATCAGGGGTGACCTGACCGTGGCTCGGCGGCGTGACCCCTGGGCTGACCAATGGGTGCCGATCGCGGTCCTGCGACATGACAACGGCGACACCGACCGGCCCCCGGCCCTCGATCAAGTTCGCATCGCGCGGTGGTCAGGCGCGAATCTGATGTTGGTGGGCGTGGAGCACGTGGGGCGTTCCAAGCAGAGTCGGCCGCAGGTGCAGGCGTGGTGGGTGCAGTTGGTCGCTACGTCGCTGTAGAAGGAAGCGAATAGGTGACCTTCATGTCATGCACCAACACGTAGCCACGAGATTGAAGCATGCCGATGAGAGCAGCGTCAGTGCGGACGGCTTCGGCGGTATA
>JANNFB010000021.1:0-8417 GCA_031379365.1 Burkholderiales bacterium | reverse complement strand
GATCGCCCTGGCGCTGCTGCCTTGCAGCTTCATGGCCATGATCACACCGCGCTCCTCGGCGCCGAGTTGCTCGTACCTTCTTGTCATGCAACGACTCCTCTTGCTCACAATGAGTGTTGCACTTCAGTCTTGAAACCGCCGGGTGATGTTTTTGCAAGGAGTGTTTTCGATGCGTCTTCGCTTGGCATCCGTGGTGGCGTTGTCAGTCGCGTTGACGGCCAATGCGGCTCCACTTCCGATTTTCGACTCCCACCTGCACTACAGCCACGACGCCTGGGAGCAATTGCCCCCCAAGGCCGCCGTTGCCATTCTGCGCAAGGCCGGGCTGAAGGCGGCGATGGTCTCCAGCAGCAGTGACGAGGGCACTCAAAGGCTGTATGCCGAGGCGCCCGACCTGGTGATTCCAGTGCTGCGGCCCTACCGCAGCCGCGGCGAGTTGAGCACCTGGGTGCGTGATCCCAGCATCGTGCCCCACCTCGAGGCCCGCCTCAAGGCGTACCGCTATATCGCCATCGGTGAGCACCACGTGTTCGGCGCCGAAGCCGACCTGCCGATGATGCGCCGGGTGGTCGAACTGGCGCGACAGTACAAGCTCTACCTGCATTCGCACTCAGATGCCGAAGCCATCGAGCGCCAGTTCAAACAGGACCCCGAAGCGCGCATCCTCTGGGCCCACTCCGGCTTCGATTCGCCGGACAAAGTGCGCGAGATGCTGCGCAAGCACAAGAACCTGTGGTGCGACCTGGCCTTTCGCAGCGACCACGCCAGCAACGGCAAGGTGGATCCGGCCTGGCGCGCCGCCTTCCTGGAGTTCCCCGACCGCTTCATGGTCGGCACCGACACCTTCACGCCGGAGCGCTGGTACTTCGTCGTCGAGCATGCGAACTGGTCGCGTCAGTGGCTGGCCGATCTGCCGGCCGAGGTGGCCGAACGCATTGCGTACAAGAACGGCGATGCCCTGTTCGGTGCCATGCTGAAGAAGCCGTGAGAGGCGCGGCGCTGCTGTTGTGCGCGGCGCTGCCGGTGGCGGCCTGCCCGCTGCCGGCGCCCTTGCTGCAACAGGGCGCCGTGCAGGCGGCCTGGCAGGTGGACGCCGCGCCCATCACCGTGGGCCGCCACTTTGCGATCACGGTTCGGCTCTGTCCGGCCAGCGCGGTGCTGGCGCGCGTGGACGCGACCATGCCCGAGCACCGCCACGGCATGAACTACCGCCCGAGCGTGAAGCGGCTGGGCGATGGCCGCTGGCGCGTCGAGGGCTTGATGTTCCACATGCCGGGCCGCTGGCAGCTGCGCCTGGATGTCCAGGCCGACGGCGCCACCGCGCCGCTGGTCGAAACGATCTCGCTGCTGTGAGATTCAGATCTGGCCTGGCGCTTTGCGCCTTGCTCTGGATCGGCCCGGCGATGGCCGGGGTGCTCGACTTCACGGCCGAGGAACGCAGCCGGATCGCAGCGCATGGGCCCTGGCCTCCGGCAGCCACCCGCGACGCGGGCAACCGCGTCGATGGCCGGATCGAGGCGATCGAGCTCGGCCGCCGACTGTTCGCCGACAGGCGCTTGTCGGCGAGCGGCCAGCTGGCTTGCGCCACCTGCCACGACCCGCAGCGCGCGTTCCAGGACGGCAAGCGCTTCACGCACCATGGTCGCAACACGCAAGGCCTGCTCGATGCCGGGGCGCAGCGCTGGTTCGGCTGGGACGGTGCGAAGGACTCGCTCTGGGCGGCGTCGCTGGCCGCCTTGACGGCCGAGACCGAGCTGGCGGCCACGCCCGGCTCGATCCTGGCGCGCTTGCGGGCCGATCCGGCGCTCGCTTCGCGCTGCCGCGCGCTGTTCGGTCCGCCCGCGGCCCACCCGACCTTGCTCGTGAATGTCGCCAAGGCGCTGGCCGCCTACCAGGCCACGCTGGTGTCGCCGCGCACCGTGTTCGACGACTTCCGCGACGCCCTGGCGCGCGGCGACAGCGCAGCGGCCGCGCGCTATCCGGCGTCGGCCCAACGCGGCTTGAGGCTCTTCGTCGGCCCTGGCCGCTGCTTCTTCTGCCATGCCGGGCCGGCATTCACGAACGGCGAGTTCGGCGATGTCGGCCGGCCCTTCTTCACCGCCGCCGGCGCCGACCCTGGACGTTGGGGCGGATTGCAGGCTTTGCTGGCCAGCCCCTACAACCGCCTCGGCGCGTTCTCCGATGCCGGCCCCGACGATGAGCGCGCCCTCGGTACGCGCCATGTGGTGCTGGAGCCACGCCACTACGGCGAATTCAAGGTGCCGACCTTGCGCGGCCTCGTGGCCACAGCGCCTTACTTCCACGACGGCAGCGCACCCCGCATTGAAGACGTGGTGCGCCACTACAGCGAACTCGACGAGGGCCGACTGCACGCCGACGGGGCGCGCCTTCTGCAGGCGCTCAAGCTGACGTCGTCTCAGGCCACAGACCTGGCGGCATTCCTCAGAACGCTCAGCGAGCCTGCACGGGGTGCCGAGGCACGACAGCGTCTGCGTTGAAGTGCGCGCCAGCGCGTCCTGCAGGCGCCAATCCGCATTGAACGCAAGCCTGCAGCCCCACACCCTCGAGGGTCAACACAGGCGCTGGCTTTGCCGCTAGAGTCCTGCGCCTTATGAACCTCCTGCTTTTCATCGGCGGCTTGGCCGCACTCGTGCTCGGGGCCAGTTTGCTGGTGCGCGGCGCCTCGAAGCTGGCGCTTTCGCTGGGCATCTCGCCCCTCGTGGTCGGCCTGACGGTCGTGGCTTTCGGCACCAGCGCGCCCGAGGTCGCGGTGTCGGTGGGCGCGGTGCTGGACGGCAAGGCCGACATCGCCATCGGCAACGTCGTCGGCAGCAACATCTTCAACGTGCTCTTCATCCTCGGTATCAGCGCCCTGATCACGCCCCTGGTGGTGAACCGCCAGCTGATCCGGCAGGAGGTGCCGATCATGATCGGCGCCAGCCTGCTGCTGCTGGCCCTCGGCCTCGATGGTCAGTTGTCGATGCTCGACGGCGCGCTGCTGTTCTTCTGCATGCTGTCCTACACGGTGTTCCTGGTGGTGCAGTCGCGCCGCGAAACCCAGGCGGCCCAGGCTGCGCCGGGCGCCGAGGCGGCGGCCGTCGTGCCCGCGGGCTGGGATGACAAACTGCCGGCGCAATTGCTGCTCATCGCCGCTGGTCTGGCCTGCCTGGTGTTCGGCTCGGAGTGGCTGGTGACCGCGTCGATCGCGTTCGCCAAGACCCTCGGCGTGAGCGACCTGGTGATCGGCCTGACCATCGTGGCGGCCGGCACCTCGATGCCCGAAGTGGCCACCTCGATCGCGGCCGCGCTCAAGGGCGAGCGCGACATCGCCGTGGGCAACGTGGTGGGCAGCAACACCTTCAACATCCTCGGCTGCCTGGGCGTGTCGGGCCTGGTGTCGGGCGATATGGGTCTGGCCATGGCACCCTCGCTGCTGGCCTTCGACATCTGGGTCATGATCGCCGTGGCGCTGGCCTGCCTGCCTGTGTTCCTGAGCGGGCGCGAGATCGCGCGCTGGGAAGGGGCCGTGTTCACGCTCTACTACGTCGCCTACGTGGCCTACCTGGTGCTGGCAGCGCAGCAACACGACGCCTTGAAGATGTTCTCCACGACCATGCTGAGTTTCGTGCTGCCCATCACTTTGATCACCCTGGTGGTGGTGCTGCTGCGGCGCCCGTCCGACGAGGCTGGATGACCGCACCGGCCCCGCGATGAGCCTGGCGCTGCTGGCCCTGCTGCCTTGGCTCGGTGCCGTGCTGGTGGCCTGCCTGCCGGTGGGTGCCGGCGGCCCGCCGGCGCGCCGCGCCGCTGCCTTGATGGCTGGCGCTATCGCACTCGTAGCGACGGGCTTGGTGCTGGCCTGCGCGCCGCAGGTGTTTGCCGGCGACGTGCTGCGCGTCAGCGTGCCCTGGCTGCCAGCGCTGGGCGTGGGCCTGGGCTTTCGCATGGACGGTCTGGCGTGGATGTTCGCCCTGCTCATCACCGCCATCGGCGCCCTGGTGGTGCTGTACGCGGCCTGGTACCTCGACCCGAAGGATCCGGCCGGACGCTTCTTCACTTTCCTGTTGCTCTTCATGGGCGCCATGCTCGGCGTGGTGCTGGCCGACAACCTGATCCTGCTGGTGGTGTTCTGGGAGCTGACCAGCCTGAGCTCCTTCCTGCTCATCGGCTACTGGCACCAGCGCCAGGACGCGCGCGAAGGGGCGCGCATGGCGCTGACCATCACGGGCGCCGGCGGCCTGTGCCTGCTGGCCGGCGCGCTGCTGATCGGCCACATCGTGGGCAGCACCCAGCTCGATGCGGTGCTGGCGGCCGGCGATCTGATCCGCGCCCATCCGCTCTATCTCAGCGCCCTGGTGCTGGTGCTGCTCGGGGCCTTCACCAAGAGTGCGCAGTTCCCCTTCCACTTCTGGCTGCCCCACGCGATGGCCGCGCCGACCCCCGTGTCGGCCTACCTGCACTCGGCCACCATGGTCAAGTGCGGCGTGTTCCTGCTCGCCCGCCTGACCCCGGCGCTGGGCGGCAGCGAGGAATGGTTCTGGATCGTCAGCCTCACCGGCTTGGCGACGCTGCTGCTGGGCGCCTACGTGGCCATCTTCCAGCATGACCTCAAGGGCCTGCTGGCCTACTCGACGATCAGCCACCTCGGCCTGATCACCTTGCTGCTCGGCCTGGGTGAGCCGCTGGCGGTGGTGGCCGCCGTGTTCCACATCCTCAACCACGCCACCTTCAAGGCCGGGCTGTTCATGAGCGCCGGCATCATCGACCACGAGTGCGGCACGCGCGACATGCGGCGCATCAACGGTTTGTTGAAGGTCATGCCCTTCACGGCCACGCTGGGCATGACGGCGGCGGCGGCCATGGCCGGCGTGCCCCTGCTCAATGGCTTCCTCAGCAAGGAGATGTTCTTCGCCGAGACCCTGGCCACGGACGCGCACCAGGTGATGCAGTGGCTGCTGCCGCTGGGCGCCACCCTGGCGGGCGTGTTCAGCGTGGCCTACAGCCTGCGCTTCATCCACGACACCTTCTTCAACGGCGAGCCAGTCAACCTGCCCAAGCGGCCGCACGAGGCGCCGTTCTTCATGCGCCTGCCGGTGCTGCTGCTGGTGCTGTTGTGCATCGTGGTGGGCCTGGCGCCTGCGCTGGTGGCGGGCCCGACGCTGGCCGTGGCGGCCCAGGCCGCCGTGTATGGCGCGCCCGGCACGCCCCTGCCGGCGTACACGCTGGCGGTCTGGCACGGCCTGAACCTGCCCTTGCTGATGAGCGCGGTGGCGGTGGTGGGCGGCGTGCTGCTCTATTTCGGTCTGCACCGCTTCGTCGACCTGCACCGCCTGGTGCGCTTGCCGGGCTGGATCAGCCAGGGCGGTCGCGACCTGTTCCTGCTGCTGCAAACGCTGGGGCTGGCCGCAGCGCGGGGTCTGACGCAGGCCCTGCAGAACGGCCGCCTGCAGCGCTACTTGGTGCTGCTGGTGTTGATGGCCCTGGCTGCCGGGGCCTGGCCCTTCCTGTCGGCCGTGCCGTCAGCGCAGGCGGCTGTGCTGCACTGGCAGGGTCTGAGCGTCGGTGTGGCGGTGGTCGGCGCCATCGGCATCGCCGCCACCCTGGGCACCGTGCTGGCCTACCGCTCGCGCCTGCTGGCCCTGGTGCTGATGGGGGCGGCCGGGTTGGTGGTGTGCCTCACCTTCGCCTGGTTCTCGGCGCCCGACCTGGCACTGACGCAGCTGCTGGTGGAAGTCGTCAGCATCGTGCTGCTGATGCTGGCCCTGCATTGGCTGCCGCCCGAGAGCCCGCGCGAGCGTGCGCGCTGGATCGCCTGGCGCGACGGCGTGATCGCAGCGGCCGTCGGCCTGGGCGTGACGGCGCTGACCTGGATGGTGCTGACGCGACCCACGCGCTCGATCGCCGACTACTACCTGCATACAACCTTGCCCGAAGGCGGTGGTGCCAATGCCGTCAACGTCATCATCGTTGACTACCGCGGCTTCGACACGCTGGGCGAGATCAGCGTGCTGGTGATCGCGGCGCTGATCCTGCATGCCCTGCTGGCGCCGTTCACGCCGGCGCAAAGGAGTGCTGTGGCGACCACCGGTCCGGAGGCCGGCACCAGCCCGCTGATGCTGCAAATCGTGGCCCAGCTGGTGCTGCCCTTCACCGTGCTGCTGGCCGTCTTCCTCTACCTGCGCGGCCACAACCAGCCGGGTGGGGGCTTCATCGCCGGGCTGGTGCTGGCCATCGGCCTGCTGCTGCAGCATGTGGCCCACGGCCGCGCCTGGGTGGAGGCGCGCGCCGGCAGCGATCAGCGCGCCTGGCTCGGCTGGGGCCTGTTGATCGCCGCGGCCACGGGGGTGGGGAGCTGGTTCTTCGGCGCGCCCTTCCTCACCAGCAGCTACGACTACCCCTGGCTGCCCGGCGTCGGCGGTGTGCCGCTGGCCAGCGCGTCGGCCTTCGATCTGGGCGTCTTCGTGGTCGTGGTCGGGGCCACGATGGTGATGCTGTTGTCGATCGCCCGGCTCTCGCGCGCCGCGGGCAGAAAGGCCGGCTGATGCTGCTCTTGCTGGCGCTGGGCATCGGCACGCTGGCGGGCTGCGGCGTGTGGCTGCTGCTGCGTGCCCGCACTTTCGATGTGGTGCTCGGTATGACCCTGCTGTCCTACGCCGTCAACCTGTTCATCTTCGCCATGGGCCGGGTCATGGTGGGGGCGGTACCGATCGTCGAGGCCGGCCGGGTGGCCACGCTGTCCAACACCGCCGATCCGCTGCCGCAGGCGCTGGTACTCACCGCCATCGTCATCAGCTTCGCCATGACAGCGGTGCTGCTGGCGATCGCGCTGCGCACCCAGGCCGAGACGGGTTCGGACCATGTCGACGGCCAGGAGCCGCGTTGATGGCCGGCGCCGCAGCCCTGTTCAACGGCCACGAGGTGATCGCGCCGATCGTGTTGCCACTGGTGGCCGGCGCGTGCCTGATCCTGCTCGAGAAAGCGCGCTCGCGCTGGGTGCCCTGGGTGTCGGTGGCGGCCACGTTGCTGCAGTTGATGCTGGCCGTGCTGCTGGTCGGCCAGGCCAGTGCCGGCGAGGTTCAGGCCTACCTGCTCGGCAACTGGCAGGCGCCCTATGGCATCGCACTGGCGCTGGATCGGCTGAGTGCCCTGATGCTGTTGCTGACCACCGTGGTGGCCTGCGGCGCCCTGGTCTATGCCCTGGGCGGCGACGCCGAGCGCGGCCTGCACTTCCACGCCCTGTTCCAGTTCCAGTTGATGGGCTTGGCAGGGGCCTTCCTGACGGCCGACCTGTTCAACCTCTTCGTCTTCTTCGAGGTCTTGCTGGCTGCCAGCTACGGTCTGCTGCTGCACGGCGCGACACGCCAGCGCCTGCGTGCCAGCGTGCACTACGTTGTCTTCAACCTCACGGGCTCGGCGCTGTTTTTGATCGCCGTGAGCCTGTTGTATGCGCTCACTGGCACGTTGAACATGGCCGATCTGGCGCTGAAGGTGCCCGCGCTGCCGCCGCAAGACCTGCGCCTGGCGCTGGCCGCGGGCTCGATGCTTCTGGTGGTGTTTGCGGTCAAGGCGGCCTTGCTGCCGCTCTACTTCTGGTTGCCCGACACCTATGCCGGTGCCAGCGCGCCAGTGGCGGCGCTGTTTGCCATCATGACCAAGGTGGGGGTGTACGCCATCGCGCGCATGACCACGCTGGTGTTCGGCCCGGCCTGGCTGGGTGCAGCGGCCCTGGTGCTGCCGACGCTGGCGCTGGCCACCCTGGTGCTGGCCGCGATCGGCGTGCTGGCGGCCACGCAGCTGCGCGGTCTGGTGGCTTACCTTGTTGTCGGCTCGGCGGGCACGCTCTTGCTGGCCCTCGGCCTGGGCACGCCGGGCACGCTGGCCGCGGGCCTGTTCTACCTCGTCAACAGCACCCTGGTGGCCGCGGCCTGGTTCCTGATCGCCGACCGCATCGCCGCGGCACGCGGAGGCGTCGACCGTCTCGACGCCCGTCCCTGGGCCGGCGGCTGGGTGCCCCTGGGTGTGGCCTTCTTCATCGCGGCCGTGGCGGCGGCCGGCATGCCACCGCTGGCCGGCTTCTTCGGCAAGGCCCTGCTGTTGCAGGCCGCCGGCCAGACGCCGATCGCGGTCTGGGTGGTGGCCCTGGTGCTCGGCTCCAGCCTGGCCATGATGGGGGCCCGGGCGCGCGCCGGCTCGACGCTGTTCTGGAAGCCCGCCGGCGGCGCGCTGCCAGCGGGCGCCACCGGTGCTGCGTCGCCGCCCGCGGCGGCGCACACACTGGCCATCGTGGCCCTGCTGAGTGCCGTGGTCGCCACCTCGGTCGGCGCCGGCCCGCTCTCGGCCTACACCGCCGCTGCGGCGCAACAGTTGATGGCGCGCCAAGGCTACATCGATGCCGTGCTCGGCGCCCGCGCCGTGGC
>JANNFB010000164.1:0-13875 GCA_031379365.1 Burkholderiales bacterium | reverse complement strand
TCGTTCGCAGTTACTTTGTTTCCAGTGGATTTACGAGCGAACTGGTGCTCGGCATGCCCTGCGTCGGATCCGTACCCACGTCGAAACCAGGTCGGCCCCTCAGGGAGGAGTTTAGGCCAGTTCGAGCCATTGCAAGAGCGCCGCCGGATCAGGCAGCACCGCATGGGCACCCCAAGCCTCGATCGGCTCGCCCAGGCCGAGGTAGCCCCAGGCCGCCGCCAGAGTGGCCATGCCAGCGGCGCGCCCTGCAATGACGTCGCGGTGATCGTCACCGATGTAGACGCAATCCTCCGGCGCTACCGCCGCCCGCCGCGCAGCCTCGAGCAGGGGGGCGGGATGGGGCTTGCTGTGGGGCGTGGTGTCGCCGCAGACAACGACGGCGGCGCGGGTGTGCAGGCGCAGGCCTTCGACGACTGGCAGCGTGAAGCGCTCAGCCTTGTTTGTCACGATGCCCCAGGGCCGACCTGCGGCATCCAGCCGCTGCAGCACCGGGACCATCGCCTCGAAGACGGTCGTCTGCGCCAGCAACGCATCCCGATAGCGACCCAGAAACTCGTCACGCATCGCCTCGAAGCTCGCATCTCCGGGCGCGACACCGAAGGCGGTACCGATCATGCCGCGCGCGCCGGAGCCGACCATGGGCCGCAAGGCTGTCAAAGCCAAGGGCACCATGCCTCGCGCCTCGCGCATCGCGTTGGCGGCAGCAGCCAGATCTGGCGCGCTGTCGATCAGGGTGCCGTCGAGGTCAAAAAGGACCAGTCGAATCGCCGCGCTCATGGCGCAGGGGCGCGGCAACCGAACAGGTAGTTGACGCTGGTGTCGCCCGACATCCAATACCGGCCGGTCAGCGGGTTGTATTCCATGCCGCGAGTGTGTTCGAGTGTCAGCCCGGCGTCGCGACACCACTGTGCGAGTTCGCTGGGACGGATGAACTTGGCGTACTCATGGGTGCCCTTGGGCAACAACTTGAGCACATGCTCGGCGCCGATGATGGCGAAGAGGAAGGACTTGGCATTGCGGTTCAGCGTCGAGAAGAAGACGTGGCCGCCAGGCTTGACCAGCGCCGCACAAGCGCGCACCACCGACGACGGATCCGGCACGTGTTCCAGCATTTCCATGCAAGTCACGACGTCGAAACTGGCTGGCGACTCAGCTGCGAGGGCTTCGGCTGAAACCTCGCGGTAATCGATGTTCGTGACGCCGGCTTCAAGCGCATGCAGCTGTGCCACCTTCAGCGGCTTGAGCGCCAGATCGATACCCAGCACAGCCTTGGCGCCTCGACGCGCCATCGCCTCTGCCAGGATGCCGCCGCCACAGCCCACGTCCAGGGCCACCTTGTCTCGGACGCCCGCCGGTCCGAGCAAACCCTCGATCCAATCCAGCCTGAGCGGGTTGATCTGATGCAAGGGTTTGAACTCGCTGGTCGGGTCCCACCAGCGGTGGGCCAGCTCGCTGAATTTGGCCAATTCCAATGGGTCGGCGTTGATCGTCATGTCGAAACCTGATTCGGTGGGCAGAGTCTGATGCAAAAACAGAAAACCCCGCCGCAGCGGGGTTCTCCTGAGGGGATCGGCGAACCGATTACTTCTTGGTCCGCGTACCGACGACTTCGATCTCGACGCGGCGGTTCTTCGACTTGCCCTCCTTCGTCTTGTTGTCGGCAACCGGCTGCTTCTCGCCCTTGCCTTCGGTATAGACGCGGTTCTTCTCGACGCCCTTGCCGGTCAGGTAGGACTTGACGGCTTCCGAGCGAGCCACCGACAGCTTCTGATTCATCACATCGGAGCCGTCGCTGTCGGTGTGGCCGACGGCGATGATGACTTCGAGGTTGATACCAGCGGTCTTGCTGACGAGGTCGTCGAGCTTGGCCTTGGCTTCGGGCTTGAGCACCGACTTGCCGCTGTCGAAGAAGGCGTCAGCTGCGAACGTGACCTTCTCGCTCACCGGTGCCGGCGGCGGCGGGGGCGGGGGTGCCGGGCGCGGCGGGGCCGGCGGAGCTACCACGGGCGGCGGGGGCGGCGGGGGCGGCGGGGGCGCAGGCGGCGGCGGGGGCGGCTTGGCAGCGCCATCGCAATTCGGGTGCGCGGTTGCCGGGGTCCAGAAGCCGTCGCGCCAGCACAGCTCGTTGGTGCCGTTCTTCCAGACAGTACCGTCTGTCGAGCGCCAATTGTCTGCGCCGCTTGCGGCCTTGAATTGCTCCGCTGTCGGCGTCGCCATGCCACTGTGGGCAGCAGCAAGCGCAGCAACCGGAGCGGTGATAGCGGCTGATGCAAACAGCATCGCCACGATGTTCAATTTCTTCATTGATTGTCCTCTCAAGGAAAGCCGCAGTTGCCTGCGAAACGTCCGAATCGGAAGCAAGAAAACCTGGCAAAAGCCCGGTTCGGCGAGCATTCACCACCGATCGACTCATTGTGCCAGAGGTTTTTCGGTGGCTCGTATTCTGGCCCGGCGCCCTCCCGCGGGCGCCCCGGATGTTGCGCAATCGCTACAGCTTGCGACGAATAGAATCCCAGCCTTCAACCGGCGGCCGCGAGCCTCGCAGCGCCGCAACCCCCCTCTTTGCCCATGACCTCCTTCGCCAAGGAAACCCTGCCCATCAGCCTTGAAGAGGAGATGCGGCGCTCTTACCTTGACTACGCGATGAGCGTCATCGTCGGCCGCGCCCTGCCCGACGCCCGCGACGGCCTCAAGCCCGTGCACCGGCGCGTGCTGTTTGCGATGCACGAGCTGAACAACGACTGGAACCGGCCGTACAAGAAGTCGGCTCGCATCGTGGGCGACGTGATTGGCAAGTACCACCCGCACGGCGACACTGCGGTGTACGACACCATCGTGCGCATGGCGCAGGATTTTTCGCTGCGCCACATGCTGGTCGACGGCCAGGGCAACTTCGGCTCGGTCGATGGCGACAACGCCGCGGCGATGCGCTACACGGAGATTCGCCTTTCCAAGATCGCCCACGAGATGTTGGAAGACATCGACAAGGAGACCGTCGATTTCGGCCCAAATTACGACGGCTCAGAGCGCGAGCCATTGGTGCTGCCGAGCCGTTTGCCGAACCTGCTGGTCAACGGCGCCACAGGCATCGCGGTGGGCATGGCCACCAACATCCCGCCGCACAACCTGAATGAAGTCGTCGATGCCTGCCTGCACTTGCTGAAGAACAGTGAGGCGACGATCGAAGAGTTGATGGAGATCATCCCGGCGCCCGACTTCCCCACGGCCGGCATCATTTACGGCATCAACGGGGTGCGCGAGGGCTACCGCACTGGCCGCGGCAAGGTCGTGATGCGCGCGAAGTGCCACTTCGAGGACATCGACAAGGGCTCGCGCCAGTCGATCATCGTCGACGAGATCCCATACCAGGTGAACAAGAAGACCTTGCTCGAGCGCATCGCCGAATTGGTGCACGAGAAGAAGATCGAGGGCATCAGCCACATCCAGGACGAGAGCGACAAGTCCGGCATGCGCGTGGTGATCGAGTTGAAGCGCGGCGAAGTGCCCGAGGTGGTGCTCAACAACCTCTACAAGCAAACCCAACTGCAGGACTCCTTCGGCATCAACATGGTGGCGCTGATCGACGGCCAACCCAAGTTGTGCAACCTCAAGCAGTTGCTCGAGATCTTCCTCGAGCACCGGCGCGAGGTGGTGACGCGGCGCACATCGTTCGAGCTGAAGAAGGCGCGCGAGCGCGGCCATGTGCTCGAAGGCCTGGCCGTGGCGCTGGCCAACATCGACGAGTTCATCGAGACCATCAAGACCAGCCCGACGCCGCCGGTGGCCAAGGCCGCCTTGATGGCCAAGAGCTGGGACAGCAGCCTGGTGCGCGAAATGCTGGTGCGTGCCGAAGCCGACACACCAGGCGGCCGCGAGGCCTTCCGCCCCGAGGGCCTGCCGCCACAGTACGGCATGCTGGCCGACGGCCTGTACCGCCTGTCCGACGACCAGGCCCAGGAGATCCTGCAGATGCGTCTGCAGCGCCTGACCGGCCTGGAGCAGGACAAGATCGTCGGCGAGTACAAGGAAGTCATGGCGCAGATTGCCGACCTGCTCGATATCCTGTCCAAGCCCAGCCGCGTGACGACGATCATTGCCGAGGAACTGGCCGCCCTGCGGGCCGAGTTCGGCAGCACCAAGCTGGCTGCCCGGCGCAGCGTGATCGAACGCAATGTGCAGGAACTCGGCACCGAGGACCTGATCACCCCGACCGACATGGTCGTGACGCAGTCGCACACCGGCTACATCAAGAGCCAGCCGCTGGCCGAGTACCGTGCTCAGCGCCGTGGTGGCCGCGGCAAGCAGGCCACGCAGACCAAGGAAGACGACTGGGTCGACCAGCTCTTCATCGCCAACACGCACGACTGGATCCTGTGCTTCTCGAACAAGGGCCGTGTCTATTGGCTCAAGGTCTGGGAGGTGCCCCAGGGCGGGCGCGCGTCGCGCGGCAAGCCCATCGTCAACATGTTCCCGCTGCAGGGCGACGAAAAGATCACCGTGGTGCTGCCGCTGACGGGCGAGTTCCGCAGCTTCCCGGCCGATCACTACATCTTCATGGGCACGGCGTTGGGCACAGTGAAGAAGACCTCGCTGGACGAGTTCAGCAACCCGCGCAAGGCCGGCATCATCGCTGTCGACCTGGATCCGGGTGACTACCTGATCGGCGCCGCGCTGACGGATGGCAAGCACGATGTGATGCTGTTCTCCGACAGTGGCAAGGCGGTGCGCTTCGACGAAGACGACGTGCGGGCCATGGGCCGCAACACGCGCGGCGTGCGCGGCATGATGCTCGAGCCGGGCCAGAGCGTGATTGCCATGCTGGTGGCCGAAGACGAGACCCAATCGGTGCTGACCGCGACGGAAAAGGGTTACGGCAAGCGCACCTCTATCGTCGAATACACCCGCCACGGCCGCGGCACCAAGGGCATGATCGCGATCCAGCAAAGCGAGCGCAACGGCAAGGTCGTCGCCGCCACGCTGGTGCGGGCGGAAGACGAGATCATGCTCATCACAGACCGTGGCGTCTTGGTGCGTACGCGGGTCTCGGAGATCCGCGAGCTCGGCCGCGCCACGCAAGGCGTCACGCTGATCGCGCTGGACGACGGCTCCGCGCTGAGCGGGCTGCAACGCATTGTCGAGAACGATGCCAACGACACGGGCGCCACCGATGGTGACGCGGCAACGGACGAGGAGAACACGTGATGTGGCAAACAGTAGTGGCAGCCGTGATGATCGCGCTATGCAGCGCGGGCAGCGTCCAAGCGCAAGCACCAGCACAGACGCAAACCAAGAAGGAGTTGATCGCCAAACTGCTGCAGCTGCAACAGACCGGCATCGACAACGTCGGTCGTGCCCTGGCGGGGCAGACTTCTCAGCGGGTCCTGCAGGCGGCCGGCCAGGCGATCCCGAGGATGGCGGCCGACAAGCGCGAAGCGGCTGCCAAGGATGTGCAGGCTGACGTGAAGAAGTTCTACGACGAGATCGAACCGCTGTTGCGCAAACGTGCAACCGATCTGGCCCCGGCCACGCTGGCGCCCGTCTACGAAGAGCGCTTCAGCGAAGACGAGCTCAAGCAGGTGATCGCCTGGCTCGAGTCGCCGGTGTCGAAGAAGTTCGCGCAGATCGACGGCGAGATTGCCGGTACGCTGGCGCAGAAGGTCGTGGGCGACACCCGCGGCACCATCGAGCCGCGCCTGAAGGCGCTTGAAGCGTCGCTCGCCAAGCGTCTCGGGGTGACGGCCCCGGCCGCCGGCGCCGCATCGGCGCCCAAGAAAGCGCCCTGACTGGCCGGGCCGGTCGAATGTCGATGAACGATCCTGCAGCGCCAGCCAGCGACTTGCCGGCCTTGCGGCGTCAGATCGACGCCCTCGATCTCGAGTTGCTGGGGCTGCTCAACCGGCGCGCTGCATTGGCATTGGCGGTGGGTGAGATCAAGAAGCAGGAAGGTTCGGCCGTGTTCCGGCCCGAACGGGAGGCCCAGGTCATCGACGGCCTGAAGGCTGCGAATCCCGGGCCTTTGCAAACCGACAGCGTGGCGCCGATCTGGCGCGAGGTCATGTCGGCCTGCCGGGCACTGGAAACCCCCATGCGTGTGGCCTATCTCGGCCCCGCGGGCACCTTCAGTGAGCAGGCTGCGCTGGCCTACTTTGGCTCGTCGATCGTGCGCGTGCCCTGCGCCAGCATCGATGAAGTGTTTCGCTGCGCCAGCGGAGGGGCTGCCGACTTCGGCGTGGTGCCAGTCGAGAACTCGACCGAAGGCGTGGTGGCGCGCTCACTCGACCTGTTTCTCAGCACCCCGCTGGGGATCATCGGCGAGACCAGTCTGTTCGTGCGCCACAACCTGCTGCGCAAGACAGCAACGCTGGACGGCATCAGCGCGGTGTGCGCGCACCCGCAGGCCCTGGCACAGTGCCACGGCTGGCTGGCCACCCACCTGCCGAACGTCGAGCGCCGCCCCGTTGCCAGCAACGCCGAGGGCGCGCGGCTGGCCTCGCTGGATGCTTCACTGGCGGGCATCGCCAGCGAGCGTGCAGCCAGCGAGTACGGCCTGCATCTTGTGGCACCCGCGATTCAGGACGATCCGCACAACCGCACCCGCTTCGCCATCGTGGCCCATCCCCACAGCCACCCGCAGCCCAAGGCCTCGGGGCACGATTGCACCAGCCTCGTGGTGTCAGTGACGAACCGGCCGGGCGCGGTGCATGACATGCTGGTGCCCCTGAAGGTGCACGGCGTCTCGATGACCCGCCTGGAGTCGCGCCCAGCGCGCTCAGGCCAATGGGAGTACTACTTCTACATCGACATTGCGGGCCATCCCGATGAGGCGCATGTGGCCACCGCGCTGCAGGAACTGCGCGGCGTCTGCGCTTTCTACAAGTTGCTCGGCACCTACCCCTTGGATACACATTGATCATGGCCGGCGACTCCCGATGATGTTCAACCAGCTCGGCCTGATCGGCTGCGGCCTGATGGGCGGTTCGTTCGCCCTGGCCCTCAAGCGGGCCGGTCTGGTCAAGCGTGTCATCGGCTACAGCAAGTCGCCGTCGACGACCGAGCGCGCCAAGAAGCTGGGCGTCATCGACGACACCGCCGAATCCGCTCTGCTGGCCGTATCGGGCTCCGACATCGTGCTGATCGCCGTCCCGGTGGCCGCGACCGAAGCCACATTCAAGGCCATCCGACACCTCGTCGAACCGGGCGTGCTGTTCATGGACGTCGGCTCGACCAAGCGCGATGTGGTCGACGCCGCCCGCCGCGTGCTCAAGGAACGGATCCCGTCTTTTGTGCCGGCGCATCCCATCGCCGGGAAAGAAGTGTCCGGTGTCGGGCACGCCGACGCGGGCTTGTACACCGGCCGACAGGTGATCCTGACGCCGCTGCCCAGCACCGACGCGGCCCTGGTGCAGAAGGCCACCGATGTCTGGAGTGCGATCGGTGCGCAGGTCCTGAAGATGACGCCCGAGAACCACGACGCTGCGTTTGCGGCTGTCAGCCACCTGCCGCACCTGCTCGCTTTCGCCTACTTCAGCGCCGTCGTCAAGCAGCCGGCAGGTGCGGATTTTCTGGCGCTGGCCGGCCCGGGGTTTCGTGACTTCACACGCATTGCGGCCAGCGATCCTGCGGTCTGGCGCGACATACTGGTCTCGAACCGTGAAGAGATCCTGAAGCAGTCGCTGCGCTTTCGGCACACGCTCGATGCGATCGAACATGTCATGCGCTCAGGCAATGTGGAGGCGCTCGAAGACCTCTTGCGGCAGGCGGCAGACGCACGCGGTGGCTGGCAGATGAACGCCATCAACAAGCCTGCGGCTGCACGCTGAGATGACCCCCCTGTCCGCTTGCGCCGCGCCGGCCGCTCGGGCAAGAAACGCCCTGGCCTGACGGCACCCGATGTACGCGATTCCCTTCCTTGACCTGCCGCCTTTGGCAGTTGCGGCGGGCACGGTGCAGCTTCCGGGGTCCAAGAGCATCTCCAACCGCGTGCTCTTGCTGGCCGGACTCGCGGCTGGCACTACTGTGATTCACGACCTGCTGGAGTCCGACGACACGCGGGTGATGCTGGCGGCATTGCAGCAGCTCGGCTGCGGCCTCGACCGCGACGGTCGCACCTTGCGTGTCGAGGGCCTCGGCGGGCGGTTGAAGGTTCACGCGGCCGACCTGTTCCTCGGCAATGCCGGCACCGCGATGCGCCCGCTGACGGCTGCGCTGGCCCTGCTGGCTGCGTTGCAGGGCGGCCGCTTCACCTTGCGCGGCGTCGCCCGCATGCACGAGCGGCCGATCGGCGACCTGGTGACGGCGCTGCGCCAGCTCGGCTGCCGCATCGACGAGGTTGGCAATCCCGGCTATCCGCCGCTGACCCTCCACGGCGAAGCGGACGGCGAGTTGAACGCAGGCGCGCCGATCCGGGTGCGCGGCGATGTGTCGAGCCAGTTCCTCACCGCGCTGTTGCTGGCCCTGCCCCTGGCCAGCGAGGCCGGAGCGGTGTACATCGAGGTCGAAGGTGATCTGATCTCGAAGCCCTATGTCGAAATCACCTTGGCGCTGCTCGCGCGCTTTGGCATCACCGTGCAGCGCGATGGTTGGCAGGCCTTCACGATCCCGGCCCAGAGCCGGTACCGCTCGCCCGGCGCGATCCACATCGAGGGCGATGCCTCGTCGGCCTCCTACTTCATTGCGCTGGGAGCCATCGCGGCCACGGGCGCGCCCGTGCGCATCGAAGGCGTCGGCGACGCATCGATCCAAGGTGACATCCGCTTCGTCGAAGCGGCCCGAGCGATGGGCGCGGATGTGCGCAGCGAGGCCAACGCGCTCGAATCGCGGCGTGGCGCCTGGCCGCTCAAGGCCATCACGCTCGATTGCAACCACATCCCTGATGCCGCGATGACGCTGGCCGTGATGGCCTTGTATGCCGACGGCCCCACCACCTTGACCAACATCGCCAGCTGGCGTGTCAAGGAAACCGACCGCATCGCCGCCATGGCTACTGAACTGCGCAAGCTCGGGGCCGCCATCGAGGAGGGTGCCGACTGGATTCGCATCACGCCGCCGCTGCAGTGGCGGGCGGCCAGCCTGCACACCTATGACGACCACCGCATGGCGATGTGTGCGTCGCTGGTCGCCTTCAATGGCCTGGCCGGTGCGTGGCCGCCGCAGCCAGTGCGCATCGAGGACCCCGCCTGCGTGGCCAAGACCTTTCCAGACTACTTCGAGGCCCTGTTTGCGTTGAGCCGTGCCGAGGCCGCCGCGGTGCCGGTGATCGCCATTGACGGCCCGACCGCCTCGGGCAAGGGCACGCTGGCAGCCGCTGTGGCCGCACGGCTGGGCTACCACCTGCTCGATTCGGGATCGCTCTACCGCGTTGCCGCGCTGGCAGCGCGCCGCGGCGGCTTGCTGACCGAGGGCTTGGAGCCCGACGCCACCGCCATCGCAGCCGTGGCCGCCGCGATGCCGCTGCGCTTCGAAGCCGGTCGCATCCTGCTTGGGAGCGAAGACGTGACCGACACCTTGCGCGATGAAGCCATCGGCTTGGCCGCCTCACGTGTGTCGGCCCTGCCGGCAGTACGCGATGCGTTGCACGGTTTGCAGTTGTCGTTTCGGCGTGCGCCGGGCCTGGTGGCCGACGGGCGCGACATGGGCAGCGTCGTCTTCCCCGACGCAACGCTCAAGGTGTATCTGACGGCGAGTGCCGCCCAACGCGCTGACAGGCGCCATAAGCAATTGATTTCAAAGGGAATTTCCGCTAATATCGACAGTCTCCGCGCCGATTTGGAGGCGCGCGACGCTCGCGACAGTTCGCGTCCCGTTGCGCCCTTGAAGCCGGCCGAAGATGCGCTGTTGCTCGACAACTCCGCAGTCACCATCGAGCAATCGGTTGCGTGGGTGCTGGATTCCTGGGAACAGCGCAGGCCCTTTTAGGCGCAGGCCTCTCTGGGCACCCAGGCCACCGTGCCTCTCCGGCGCGGCGATCAGCAACCCAACCGCCACGCAAGTGGTCGATCTGCCGGCACACCCTCTCCCTGTTTCGCCGGCGCCAGGAAACCCACCATGTCCCAAACCCAAATTGCCACCCCCCCGGCCGCGGATTCGTTCGCCGCCATGTTCGAAGCCAGCCTGCAAAAGCGCGACATGCGCGCAGGCGAAGTGATCTCGGCCGAAGTCGTCCGGATCGAGCACAGCTTCGTGGTGGTCAATGCCGGCCTCAAGAGCGAGGCCTACATCCCCATCGAGGAATTCAAGAACGACACCGGTGAACTCGAAGTTCAGGTCGGCGACTTCGTCTCAGTGGCCATCGACGCGCTCGAAAACGGCTACGGCGACACCATGCTGTCGCGCGACAAGGCCAAGCGCCTGGCCTCCTGGATGTCGCTTGAGAATTCACTGGACTCCGGCGAGTTCGTCGTCGGCACCGTCAACGGCAAGGTCAAGGGTGGCCTGACCGTTCTGGTCAACGGCATCCGCGCCTTCCTGCCGGGCTCGCTGCTCGACACGCGCCCAGTCAAGGACATGAGCCCGTTCGAGGGCAAGACGATGGAGTTCAAGGTCATCAAGCTCGACCGCAAGCGCAACAACGTCGTGTTGTCGCGCCGCGCCGTCGTCGAAGCTTCGATGGGCGAAGAGCGCGCCAAGCTGATGGACACGTTGCATGAAGGTGCCATCGTCCACGGCGTGGTCAAGAACATCACCGAGTACGGCGCCTTCGTCGATCTCGGCGGCATCGACGGCCTGCTGCACATCACCGACATGGCCTGGCGCCGCGTGCGCCACCCCAGCGAGGTGGTCACGGTCGGCCAGGAACTCAGCGCCAAGGTGCTGAAGTTCGACGCAGAAAAGAACCGCGTCTCGCTCGGCATCAAGCAACTGGGCGACGACCCGTGGCACGGTGTCTCGCGCCGCTACCCGCAGAGCACGCGCCTCTTTGGCAAGGTCACCAACATCGCCGACTACGGCGCGTTCGTGGAGATCGAGCCGGGCATCGAGGGCCTGGTCCACGTCTCGGAAATGGATTGGACCAATAAGAACGTCTCGCCGGCCAAGATGGTTGCCCTGGGTGACGAAGTCGAAGTCATGGTGCTGGAGATCGATGAAGACAAGCGCCGCATCAGCCTGGGCATGAAACAGTGCAAGGCCAACCCGTGGGAAGAGTTCAGTGCCACGGTCAAGCGCGGCGACCGCGTCAAGGGCCCCGTCAAGTCGATCACCGACTTCGGTGTCTTCGTCGGCCTGTCGGCCGGCATCGATGGCCTGGTGCACCTGTCCGACCTGTCCTGGCATGAGCCGGGCGAGGCCGCGGTGCGCAACTACAAGAAGGGCCAGGAAGTCGAGGCCCTGGTGCTGGCGGTCGATGTCGAGCGCGAGCGCATCAGCCTGGGCATCAAGCAGTTGGATGGCGACCCGTTCGCCACCTACACCACGCTCAACGACCGCGGCGCGCTGGTCACCGGCAAGGTCACGATGGTTGACGCACGCGGTGCCGAGGTCAAACTGACCGACAACGTGACGGGTTACCTGCGGGCTTCCGAGATCAGCCGTGACCGCGTCGAAGACGCGCGCAACATGCTCAAGGAAGGCGATGAGGTCGAGTGCATGATCATCAACGTCGATCGCAAGGTGCGTTCGATCCAGTTGTCGATCAAGGCCAAGGACAACGTCGAGCAGCAGGAAGCCATGCAGCGCCTGTCGCAGACCAGCGAGCGTGAGAACGCGGGCACCACCAGCCTCGGCGCGCTGCTGCGTGCCAAGATGGACAACAAGGAGTAATTGACAGCCCCCGGGGCGCCCTTGGCGCCCCAACCCCCGCGGGGGTCGCCGCCTTGCTTGGGGCGGCCCGGCGCGGCGGCGGCGGCGCGCTAACTCACTCAGCCCTGCATCGCAAATGACCCGCTCCGACCTGGTGGCTGCGCTGGCCGAAAGATTCAGCCAGCTGACCAACCGCGACACCGAGTTCGCGGTCAAGACCATGCTCGACGCGATGTCCGACGCACTCTCACGCGGACACCGCATCGAGATCCGTGGCTTTGGCAGCTTCTCGATCAACCGGCGGCCGCCGCGGGTGGGGCGCAATCCGCGCAGCGGCGAGCAGGTCACGATCCCGGAGAAACTGGTGCCGCACTTCAAGCCGGGCAAGGCCCTTCGCGAAGGTGTCGATGCCAACGTGCCCGTGACCGAGGCGGCGCCTGCGCCGCCTGCTCGACGCGGCTGAGCCCAGCAAGACGCGCGCCCCTTCGGGCGCGTTTTTCTTTTTGCGCTCGGCCCGTAGAATCCGCGCGCCGATGCGTGCCTTCGCCTGGCTCGTCAGAGCCTTCATCTTCTTCACCCTGTTTGCCTTCGCGCTGAACAATCAGCAGGAGGTGGCCGTGCATTGGTTCTTCGGTTTCGAGTGGCACACGCCGATGGTCATCGTCGTGCTCGCCGCCTTCGCCGCGGGCTGCGCGGTGGGCGTACTCGCTATGGTGCCAAGCTGGTGGCGGCAGCGGCGTGTGGCGCAATTGGCCGCGCCCGACACCCGCGTCCAGGCCACCGTCGCGCCATCGACCCTGGTGCCTTCAAGTTTCGGCGCCGAAGCCGCCGTTCCGCCGCGCGAAGGCTTGTAGTGGAGTTCGATCTCGGTTGGCTGCTGTTGGCCTTGCCCGTCACGTTTGCGCTCGGCTGGATCGGCTCGCGCATTGACTTGCGCCAATGGAAGCGCGAACAGAAGAGTTCGCCCAAGGCCTACTACAAGGGCCTCAACCTGCTGCTCAACGAGCAACAGGACAAGGCCATCGATGCCTTCATCGAAGCGGTGCAGGGCGACCCGGACACGACAGAGTTGCACTTCGCGCTGGGCAACCTGTTCCGCCGCCGCGGCGAGGTGGAGCGTGCAGTGCGAGTCCACCAGCACCTGATGCAGCGCGCCGATTTGTCGGCGCTGGAGCGCGAGCGTGCGCTCTTTGCGCTGGCACAGGACTACCTCAAGGCGGGCCTTCTGGACCGCGCAGAAGCGTCCTACCGCAGCCTCGAGGGCTCTCCCTTTGACACCGAAGCGCGCCTGGCGCTGCTCCAGTTGCACGAGCGCTCGCGCGACTGGCGCACCGCCCTCGACGACGCAGCCCGCCTCGAGAAGGCCGGCACGGGCTCCTTCGCGTCGCGCATGGCCCACCACTGGTGCGAGCTGGCGTTGGAGGCTGACGAACGGGGTGAGACGGCAGAAGCCGAAACTGCCCTGGCGAGGGCTCAAGAGATCGCGCCGGGCTCGCCGCGTCCGTGGGTGCAGGTCGGGCAACGCTTCGCGCGGCTGGGCCAGCATGCCCAAGCCGTGGCGGCTTGGAACGAGCTGCGTCAACGCCACCCGGCGGCGTTCGCACTTGTCGCCACCGATTACGCCAAGAGTGCCGTGTCCGTGGGCGGCGGCGCCCAGGCCCTCGTTGACCTGAGCGCCCTGCATGCTGAGAAGCCCTCGCTCGATCTCGTGCGCGCCATCGACCTGCTCGACGCCGACCCGCAACGAGCCCGGGCGCGGCACGCAGCACTTCTGGCGCAGCAGCCGAGCCTGTCTGCGGCAGCGGCGGTGCTGCGAGACGGGCCGAACACCGCCAGCGATGTGCTCACCACGGTCGAGCGTGCCGCCAAGCCATTGCAACGCTACCGCTGCGCCGCCTGCGGCTTCGAAGCCCAGCACTACTTCTGGCAGTGCCCCGGCTGCCTGAGCTGGGACAGCTACCCACCGCAAACGATCGAGGAATCCTGAGGCGGCGCGCGGGCTAGGGCCTGTTAACGCTATCGGAGGGCTCGCGTGACTCACCCGACGGGCCGGGCCGCGGCAGGCCACAGCGCGTTGTTGCTCACTCGTTGCGTGCTGAAAGCACGCGGCCTCGTTCGCGCCTAGCTCTGTGGCCTGCC
>JANNFB010000015.1:0-4716 GCA_031379365.1 Burkholderiales bacterium | reverse complement strand
GCCACGTTGATGTCCTTTACTGGTCAATCTGACGCGACCGGTATGTCGCGCGAGTTCGGCGGGTGTTGTTGGAATGCGCTCGAACGGTGGTCTTCAAAACGCCAACGCCGGCAGGGCTTCGCAGCCGTGCCGACGCGGCAGGGAAACACTCAGATGCGACGGCGCTTCTGCGGCCGGCAACCGTTGTGCGGCACCGGTGTCACATCGGAAATAGAGTTGATGCGGATGCCCAGCGAGGCCAGTGCACGCACGCTCGACTCGCGGCCGGGACCGGGGCCCTTGATGCGCACATCGAGGTTCTTGATGCCCTGCTCCTGCGCCGCGCGGCCGGCGTTCTCGGCGGCAACCTGGGCCGCGAAGGGCGTGCTCTTGCGCGAACCCTTGAAGCCCTGCCCGCCCGACGAAGCCCAGGCCAGAGCGCCGCCCTGGCGGTCGGTGATCGTGATGATGGTGTTGTTGAACGACGCGTGCACGTGGGCAATGCCGTCCGCAACGTTCTTGCGGATCTTCTTGCTGACGCGACGCGCGGCGGTGTTCTGGGGAGCCTTGGCCATGTTCTTTCCTTGGAGTCTTTAGCAGCGCACGGGCTGGCTTACTTCTTTACGCAATGACGGCTCGTCACTTCTTGACGAGGGCGCCTGACTTGCGCGGGCCCTTGCGCGTGCGCGCGTTGGTCTTGGTCCGTTGACCACGGACGGGCAGGCCACGGCGATGGCGAATGCCACGGTAGCAGCCCAGGTCCATCAGGCGCTTGATGTTGATCGACATCTCGCGGCGCAGATCGCCTTCGATCGTCATGCGGCCGATCTCTTCGCGGATCTTCTCGAGATCGACGTCGGACAGGTCCTTGATTTTCTTGGAGAAGGCGATACCCGCCTTCTCGCAGATCTTCTGTGCCGTGGTGCGGCCGATGCCGTAGATGGAAGTCAGGCCGATCTCGGCGTGCTTGTGCGGCGGAATGTTGATACCAGCAATGCGTGCCATGGTGTTCCTTCAGTGTCCTGTGCGTGGGGCCGGTTCAGCCCTGGCGCTGCTTGTGGCGCGGGTCGGTACAGATCACGCGCACAACACCGTGGCGGCGGATGATCTTGCAGTTACGGCACATCTTCTTGACCGATGCAGCGACTTTCATGTTGCTCTCCTAAACCTTGTTTCTTGATCGCTATCCAGGACTGTTTCAAGTGGCCTTGAAATTGGCCTTCTTCAACAGTGACTCGTATTGCTGGCTCATCACATAACTCTGAACCTGGGCCCAGAAGTCCATCGTCACAACGACAATGATCAACAGCGAGGTGCCGCCGAAGTAGAACGGGACGTTCCACTTCAGCACCAGGAACTCAGGGATCAAACATACAACAGTGATGTAGATCGCTCCGGCAAGCGTCAGGCGGCCCAGGATGCGGTCAATGTGCTTGGCAGTCTGGTCACCCGGGCGGATGCCCGGAATGAAGGCGCCGCTCTTCTTCAGGTTGTCTGCCGTCTCGCGGCTATTGAAAACCAGCGCGGTGTAGAAGAAGCAGAAGAAGACGATCATCGCCGCATACAGCAGCACATAGATCGGCTGCCCCGGCGACAGTGCCGAGGACAGGTCTTTCAGCCAGCGCAGGCCTTCGCCAGTGGCGAACCAGCCGACAACGGTGGCTGGCAGCAGGATGATCGACGACGCAAAGATCGGCGGGATCACGCCCGACATGTTGAGTTTGAGCGGCAGGTGCGATGACTGGCCGCCGTAGACTTTGTTGCCGACCTGCCGCTTGGCGTAGTTGACGAGGATCTTGCGCTGGCCACGCTCAACGTAGACCACTGCATATGTCACAACGACTACCAAGCCCATGATCAAGAGCGAGGCGAAGATGCCCATCGAACCGGTCCGTACCAACTCGAACAAGCCGGCAATGGCACTCGGCAAGCCAGCAGCGATGCCGGCGAAGATCAGGATCGATATGCCGTTGCCCAAACCACGCTCGGTGATCTGCTCACCCAGCCACATCAGGAACATCGTTCCCGAGACCAGGCTCACCGCGGCCGTGAAGACGAAGCCGGTGCCGGGGTTGATGACCAGGCCTGGTGACTGCTGCAGCGCCGTGGCGATACCGACCGATTGGAAGATCGCGAGCAGCAGCGTGCCGTAGCGCGTGTACTGCGTGATCTTGCGACGGCCAGACTCGCCTTCCTTCTTCAGCGCCTCCAGCGAAGGCACGACGTAGGTCATCAACTGCATGATGATCGACGCCGAGATGTAGGGCATGATGCCCAGCGCCAACACCGAAAACCGCGACAGAGCGCCGCCGCTGAACATGTTGAACAGGTTCAGGATGCCGCCACTCTGGTTGTTGAAGAGCTGGCGCAGCTGGTCGGGGTCGATTCCCGGCACCGGAATGTGGGTGCCGATGCGATAGACCACGAGTGCCAACAGCAGAAACGTCAAGCGGCGACGCAGGTCACCAAACTTGCCGCTCTTGGCAAGTTGTGCTGTGCTGGTGGCGTTGGTGGCCAAGTCGACAGTCCTCTTGCTGCGATTACTCGGCGACCGAGCCGCCGACCGCTTCGATCGCCGCTTTGGCGCCCGCAGTCGCACCCACACCCTTGAGCGCGACCTTGATCGTCAGCTCGCCGGTCTTGATGACCTTGACGTTCTTGATCATGTCACCCACCAGTCCGGACTGCTTCAGGTTGAGCAGATCGACTTCGTCGAGACCCAGCTGTTGCAGATCGCCGAGGGTGATCTCGGCGTTGTACTTCAGCGCGTGCGACTTGAAGCCACGCTTGGGCAGCCGGCGCTGCAGCGGCATCTGGCCGCCTTCGAAACCCACCTTGTGGTAGCCGCCAGCACGGGACTTCTGCCCCTTGTGACCGCGACCAGCGGTCTTGCCCAAGCCCGAGCCGATACCGCGGCCCACGCGTCGACGGTCTTTCTGGCTGCCGGCTGCCGGCTTGATCGTGTTCAATTGCATCACAGCACCTGCACCAGGTAAGCCACC
Organism: Burkholderiales bacterium; assembly: GCA_031379365.1. Taxonomy (GTDB): domain Bacteria; phylum Pseudomonadota; class Gammaproteobacteria; order Burkholderiales; family Burkholderiaceae_C; genus CADEEN01. The sequence continues at coordinate 1,735 of JANNFB010000015.1, read as the reverse complement.
TTGTTGATCATCCCGCGCACCGACGGCGTGTCTTCCAGGGTCGACTGGCTGTTCATGCGGCGCAGGCCGAGACCGCGAACGGTGTCGCGGTGCGATTGCTTGGTGCCGGCAATGCTCTTGACGAGCTTGACGGTCAGGGTTTTCTTGTCGGACATGAGTGTTCTCCGGTGCGGCTTCAGTTGAAGATTTCTTCGACTGACTTGCCGCGCTTGGCTGCCACCGCCGCCGGCGTGGTGGAGTTGTGCAGTGCGTCCAGCGTGGCGCGCACCATGTTGTAGGGGTTCGATGAACCGAGGCTCTTGGCGACGATGTCGGTCACACCCAGGACTTCGAAGACAGCGCGCATCGGGCCGCCGGCAATGATGCCGGTACCGGGTGCTGCCGGCGCCATCAGCACCTTGGCGGCGCCGTGCTCGCCGCGCACGTTGTGGTAGATCGTGCCGTTCTTCAGCGGGATCTTCTTCAAGTTGCGGCGCGCGGACTCCATCGCCTTTTGCACGGCGACCGGCACTTCCTTGGCCTTGCCTTTACCCATGCCGACGCGCCCGTCGCCGTCACCGACCACGGTCAGCGCCGCGAAGCTCAGCGTGCGGCCGCCCTTGACGACCTTGGTGACGCGGTTCACCGCAATCATTTTTTCCTTCAGGCCGTCGTCGTTGCCTTCGGTCTGAGCGCGGGGTTGAAATTTAGCCATTGCTTGATTCCTCTAGTGCGTCAGAACTGCAGGCCGGCTTCACGTGCCGCCTCGGCCAGAGCCTTGACACGGCCGTGATAGGCGAAGCCTGAGCGGTCGAAAGCGACCTTGTCGATCCCTGCGGCCTTGGCCTTCTCGGCAATGCGCTTGCCGACGACCGCGGCGGCCGAGACGTTGCCGCCCTTACCGTTGCCACCGAGTTCGGTGCGCACGTCTTTTTCTGCGGTCGAAGCGCTCGCGAGCACCTGAGTGCCGTCGTCAGAAATGACGCGGGCATAGATGTGCAGATTGCTGCGGAACACGGTCAGGCGCGCGACACGCTGTGTGGCGATGCGCACACGCGTCTGACGCGAGCGGCGGATGCGTTGGTCTTTCTTGGTGATCGTCATGACGTCCGCTCCTTACTTCTTCTTGGTTTCTTTGAGCACCACGCGCTCATCGGAGTACCGGATGCCCTTGCCCTTGTAGGGCTCCGGCGGGCGAATCGCACGAACCTCGGCCGCGATCTGGCCTACAGCCTGGCGATCCGCGCCCTTGATGATGATCTCCGTCTGGGTCGGGCACTCCACCTTGATACCGGCAGGCATCTCCTTGACCACGGGGTGCGAGAAACCAATCTGCAGGTTCAACTTGGCGCCCTGGGCCTGGGCGCGATAGCCGACGCCGACCAGGTTCAGCTTGCGTTCGAATCCCTTGGTCACACCGCTGACCATGTTGGCGACCAGCGCCCGCATCGTGCCGCTCATCGCATCCGCCGCAGTGCTGTCGTTGGCCGCCGTGAAGCTGACCTTGCCGCCATCCACCTTGACCGTGACCAGCGCGTTGGCGGCGCGGGTCAATGTGCCTTGAGCCCCTTTGACGCTGATCTGCTCAGCGCTCACCGATACGTCCACACCCTGGGGCACGGTGATCGGCATTTTTCCTACGCGCGACATTGCTTGTTCTCCCTTAGGCCACGTAGCAAAGCACTTCGCCGCCGATACCGGAAGCGCGCGCCTTGCGATCGGTCATCACGCCCTGCGGGGTCGTGACGATGGCCAC
>JANNFB010000067.1:0-28813 GCA_031379365.1 Burkholderiales bacterium | reverse complement strand
CGGGCTTGTTGTCCCAAGGAGGAGAACGGGGGCAACCGGGCGGGCTACCCGTCAGCACGGCGGGCGCAGGCGAAGAGTATTAGGAGGAGAGGCGGGCGCAGCCCGACTCGGGGGACATTCGCGGAGCAGAGCGCCCCGCCGTCCCGATCTCGCGCTATTTCTCGCGCCATTTCCCGCGCGGGAGGGCGAAAGACTGCGAAGAGCTGCGATCCGCCTTTCGTTCTTATGCGATTGAACGCGATTCGGTATCAGGCGGTCGGGGGACCGAGCGCGCCCAACTGGCTGTCGATGTTGCCCGGCCGGGACGGGCCCGCGTCTTCGCCTTCGGCCACCTCGCTGAGCAATGCTGCGGCCGCGCGCACCAGCGGCCAGGCCAGCGTGGCGCCAGTGCCGTCGGTGCTTTCCATGCCGAGCTCGAGCAGGGCCGAGGTCTGGAACATGTTCAACGCATAGTCCAGGCCGTTGTGGCCGTGGCTGCGGCAGAAGACGCAGTAGTCCGTGACGGGCGCCGAGATCCGCGCTGCAACCATCAAGGCGGCGCATGCCGGCAGGCCGTCGACCATGATCACATGCCGGCGGCTGGCGGCCACCAGCATCACGCCGACCATCATGGCAATCTCGAAACCACCGAAGGCGGCAAGCACCTCGACGGGGTCGATCACATCGCGGTGTCGTCCCTGCGCGGCCTGGGTGATGACCAGCAGGTGGGTGAGACGGTTCGGGTCCATCTCAGGGTGTGATTGCAGCAACTCGCGAATCGGCGCACCGGCCAAGCGTGACAGCACCAGCGCCGCGCTCTCATGGCCGCCAACGGCCACCCCCGCGCACGCCAGTAAGTTGCCCGGCAAGGATTCGCCGATTTCCATGCCGGCCCGGATGGCGGCCTGGGCCTGCTCGACCGTCATCGCCGCGCCGACGCGCGCATTGCGGGTGCCATGCGCGATCTTGCGCATCAGCAAGTGCTCGTGGGGCGACAGGCGGTCGGCCACCCCAGCGTCGACCACGGACAGCGTAAGCCCCTGGATGCGCGCAAACACGGCCACCGGCAGCTGCCCCGTCAGGGCCTGCTTGGCACGCTCGGCGGTGGTGTGCCCACGGGGTGTCGGCAGCCCCTCGACGGCCAGACCGTGGTCACCTGCGAACAGCACCAACTGCGGCGAGCGGAAGCGCGGCCTCAAGGTGTTCTGGATCAGGCCGATGCGCACCGCCAAGGGCTCGAGTTCGCCCAGCCCTCCGATGGTCTCCGCGCGGCGCTGCACCTTGTCGTGCAGGGCGCGCTCCAGCACCGCATTGGACGTCGGCGTGATCAGGGAGCGGGGGCTGGTCGACATGGCCGGCAGTGTAGAGCGACGGCAGCCACGGACCTACTTGAGGAAGAGGCTGCAGACCGGGTTGTCGGTTTCGTCCACATAGGGGAAACCCAGGCTGTCGAGGAACTCGCGCAAGGCCCGCTTGTCGGCACTGGGCACCTGCAGCCCGACCAGGATGCGGCCGTAATCGGCACCCTGGTTGCGGTAGTGAAAAAGGCTGATGTTCCAGCCGGGGTGGAGTGCTGCCAGAAAACGCATCAGCGCCCCGGGCCGTTCGGGAAACTCGAAGCGGTAGATTCGCTCCTCGTGGGCCAACTCGGAACGGCCGCCGACCATGTGCCGCACATGCTCTTTGGCGAGTTCGTCGTCGGTCAGGTTGACGGTGGCAAAGCCATGGCGCACGAAGTTGCGTTCGATCTTGTCGGCCTCGTCGCGCTGGTTGATCGCCACACCGACGAAGACATGGGCCACCGAGGCGTCTGAAATGCGGTAGTTGAACTCCGTCACGCTGCGCGGGCCGATCAGCGTGCAGAAGCGTTTGAAGGAGCCGCGCTCCTCCGGGATCGTGACGGCAAACAGCGCCTCGCGCTGCTCGCCGAACTCGGCGCGCTCGGCGACGAAACGCAGGCGGTCGAAGTTCATGTTGGCGCCGCAGGTGATGGCGACGAAGGTCTGGCCCTTGAGCTTGTGTTCGGCTGCGTATTGCTTGGCCGCGGCCACGCCCATGGCGCCGGCCGGCTCGAGAATGCTGCGGGTGTCCTGGAACACATCCTTGATGGCCGCGCAGACGGCGTCGGTGTCGACCACGACGAAGTCATCGACCAGGTCGCGCACGATGCGGAAAGTTTCAACGCCCACCAACTTGACGGCGGTGCCGTCGGAGAACAAGCCGACATCAGGCAATGTGACGCGACGGCCGGCGCGCACCGAGCGCAGCATGGCGTCGGAGTCCTTGGTCTGCACGCCGATGACCTTGATCTCGGGGCGCACCGCCTTGATGTACGCCGCGACGCCGGAAATCAGGCCACCGCCGCCGATGGCCACGAAGACGGCGTCGATCGGGCCCTGATGCTGGCGCAAGATCTCCATCGCCACCGTGCCCTGGCCGGCGATGACATGCGGGTCGTCGAAGGGGTGGACGAAGGTCAGGCCGCGATCGGTTTCGAGCGCCTTGGCGTGGCTGTGGGCGTCGGAGTAGCTGTCGCCATGCAGCACGACCTCGCCGCCGAGGGCGCGCACCGCGTCGATCTTCAGCTTGGGCGTGGTGACCGGCATCACGATGGTGGCGTGGCAGCCGAGCTTCTTGGCCGAAAGCGCCACGCCTTGAGCGTGATTGCCGGCCGAGGCACAGATCACCCCATGGGCCAGTTGCTCGGCGCTCAGGTGCACCATTTTGTTGTACGCGCCGCGCAGCTTGAAGCTGAACACGGGTTGTTGGTCTTCGCGCTTGAGCAGCACCTGGTTGCCGACGCGGCGCGACAAGGTGCGTGCGAGTTCCAGCGGTGACTCGATGGCGACGTCGTAGACGCGGGCGGTGAGGATCTTCTGCAGGTACTCGCCACCCGCCTTGCGCCGCACCCGGGGTGAGCCTGTCATTGAATGCATCTCCGTCACAGGCAGCCCCTGCGGCGGCGAATGATATGTGAGTGACGGCTCCGCCTTCGGCCAAGAAAGAGGCCCAAGGCTTGCGCCTTGGGCCGAATCCACCCTGTGTGCAGTGGAGGAGACAAGCGTGGCGACAAGAGGGCTCCGGTCGCGCTGTGAGGCCAGTCTAGCGGCATGAATGCTGCGCTGCAATAACGAATTCGCAACGGGCGTCGTGAGTTTTTCAAGGCCGCATTGATGCGGTGCACAATGCACCTCAACGAGCCGGTTTTTGCGCACAAACAGTGCAGGAGAGACGCAGATGGAATGCACCGTCGATTGGATCGCCGCCAGCGGCATGAGCTTCGTCGCAGAGACGGACAGCGGCCATTTGTTGACCATGGACGGTGCACCCGACGGCGGCGGCCGCAACCTGGCACCACGCCCGATGGAGACCGTGCTGGCCGGCACCGGTGGGTGTACGGCCTACGATGTCGTGCTGATTCTCAAGCGCGGGCGCCACGAGGTGACGGGGTGCCGCGTCAAGGTCAACGCGGAGCGCGCTGCGACGGACCCGAAGGTCTTCACGCGCATTCACATGCACTTCACCGTCACCGGACGCAACTTGAGTGCCGATGCGGTCGCGCGCGCGGTGGCGCTGTCGCATGAAAAGTACTGCTCGGCCAGCATCATGTTGGCCAAGACGGCCGAGATCACCACCAGCCACGAGATCGTGGCGGCCTGAACAGTTGTGTCAGATGCGGTGGGCGGTGACGGTCATGACCTTCGCCGCCAGGCGCATCGCCCAGCGCAACGGCGCTGGCAAGGTCGCGGCGCCCGCTTGCTGCGCCGCCAAGCCATGTTCGGCTTCGTCGGTCTTCATCTGCGCCACGATCACGCGGGACGCGGCGTCGCCCTCGGGCAGGCGCGTGAGGTGGCCGGCCAGGTGCTGTTCGACTTGACGCTCGGTTTCGACCACGAAGCCAAGGCTCCAGGCGTCGCCGGCGCGGCCGGCCAGCAAGCCGAGTGCGAAGGCGCCACCGAACCAGAGCGGATTGAGCAAGCTGGGGCGGGCATCGAGCTCGCGCAACCTTGCTTCGGTCCAGGCCAGGTGATCGGTTTCTTCCTGCGCCGCCGCCAGCATTTGCTCACGCAGCGCGGGCGTGCGGGCCGTCACGGCCTGGGCCTGGTAGAGGCCTTGGGCGCACACCTCGCCGACATGGTTGACCCGCATCAGCGCGCCGGACAGGCGCCGCTCGGCGAGCGACAGCGCACCGGTCTCGCGCGCCAGGGGACGCGCGCGCCGGGCGCGCGCGGCGCCGCTGAGCGTCTTCAACGCGCTGTCAATCGCAATCAGGCTGGTGTCAACGGCTGTCATCTGCGCCCTAGGATAAACCAGCAGGCCAAGCGAAGTCGGCGCTGACATGAAAGCGACACACAGCCGCGTTCGTTGTAGGCCGACAACAGGAGTGACGGAAATCACGCCCGGCGCTTTGCAGCGGGGTGGGCCTCTGGTGCAATAGCTGCAACTTCCGCTGAGGAGGTTGGCCTGATCAGCCCCTTCAACGGGATGACTTTGTTTGCCGTGGAGGCTCCGTGAACGGGGCCCCTCTTTCAACCTAGGAGATTTTTGCAATGAAAAAATCACTGCTCGCCATCGCCGTCATCGGCGCGTTTACCAGCGCAGCTCAAGCGCAATCGTCGGTCACCTTGTCGGGCTCTATCGATGCTGGCGTCCGTCGCGTCGGCACCGCGACAGCCAATGACTGGTCGCTCGCCGGTTCGCAATCGGGCTACAACAACTTCACGATCTCGGGTCGCGAAGACCTGGGTGGCGGCATGCGCGCCTTCTTCGCCATGAACCATCGTTTCCGCGTCAATGACGGTACCGTCAACAGCGCCGGCAGCACCTTCTGGCGCAACATCTGGGTGGGCCTCGGTGGTGACTTCGGCGATGTGCGCCTGGGCCGCATCCTGATGCCGCTGCAGGACATGAACGGCGGTTTCGACCCCTTCCTGACGGGTACCGTCGGCAGCACGCACACCGGCGGCATCACTGCCACGATCCGCGCCAACAACGCGATCTACTACCGCTCGCCTAGCCTAGGTGGTCTGTCGGTTCAAGCCGCGATCGCTGCTGGTGAAGGCCAACTGCAAGCCGAGACCGCCAACAACGTGGGCAGCCAGGCCCCCAACTCGTTGATCAACAAAGAGCGTCCGATCGGCTTCAATGTCCGTTACGCCGCTGGCCCGTTGAACGTGGGAATCGCTTACGACAAGAACACCGCCGACTACAAGACGACGGGCTTCTACGGTTCGTATGACTTCGGCGCTTTCAAGCTGATGGGTCAGTACGAAAAGGGCGACAGCAACAACGCTGCGGGTACGGCCTTCGAAGACATCAAGAACATGTCTATCGGCGTGACCGCGCCGTTTGGCCCGGTTTTGATGCGCGCGGGTTATATCCGCTTCGACTCGAACCGCAACACCTGCAACAACGCCATCGTCACCACGGGCACCTTGGCCTGCGACGCCAGCAAGTTCGGTTTCGGCGGTGACTACAACCTGTCCAAGCGCACCAACCTGTACGCAACCGTCGGCAAGTCCAACGGCGACCGTCTGACCGCTGCGCAGAAGAAGGCCGCGTTCGACCTGGGCGTTACGCACCGCTTCTGATCCACACCCGCCTTGCGCGGGAATGTTCAGGCCGCCTCCGGGCGGCCTTTTTCATGCCTGCGCCGATGACGCTGTCAGGGAAAACCGGCGTGGGTCCGATGCAACATTGCGGTGCGCTGGCGCCCGGGATCGTTCAACATGTCAAGGATTGAGAAACTGGAGACAATCAACATGAAACGTGTCCTTGCCCTGACCCTGATTGCTGCTGCGAGCGGCGCTTGCCTGGCCCAGACGGCGGTGCCGAACAGCGTGACCCTGTACGGCATCATTGACGTCGGCGTGCAACGTGTGTCGGGCTATGCCAAGGGCACTGATATCGCGTTGGTCAGCGGCATCATGGAAGGCAGCCGTTTCGGTTTGCGCGGTAGCGAGGACCTCGGCGGTGGCTGGCGCGCGCTGTTCGTGATGGAGAACCGCACCGAGGCCAACAACGGCACGATCAGCAACCGACCGGTGTCCGGCGCCCAAGTACCGGACCGCCTGATCGACGCCCGGTTGCTCGTACCGGCCCTGTGCCCCGTGACCACGGCCAGCGGAGCCAACGGGTTGCCGACCTGTGCCATTCAAGGTGCGACGAGCGCCGTCGCTGGGTCGCTTGGTGGCACGTTGGGTGTGAACTTGGCGGGTAACTTCTGGGACCGCCAACTCTATGTGGGCTTGGTGACGCCCGTTGGCGCCGTGCTCGCTGGTCGCCAGTACACGCCGGCTTATGAGCTGTCAGCGACTTTCGACATCATGGGCACACAGTCCAGCTTGTCTGCCGGTCAGGCGGCATCGATTCCGTCGAGTGTGGACATCCGACTCAGCAATGCCGTTCAATACCGCATTGTCCTGGGCGGCCTGACCGCTTCGGCGATGTATGCCTTCGGCGGTGTCAGTGGCAACAATTCGGCCGGTCGCTTCGGTGGCGCAATGGCCACTTACCGTGCAGGCGGCCTGCTCGTCGGTGCGGCTTACAACAAGCGGAACAATGACCTGGGCCTGGACTCGCTCACCTCGGCCGTGATCGGTGCCTCCTATGCCATCGGCCCTGGCACCCTGAGCGGCATGGTGACCAAGTTCAAGGATGACAACCCTTCCGGCGTGTCGACGATCGCGACCACCCTGACCCCGTTGGTCGGGCCGGCAGCGGCGGGCCTGGTGCAGGCTGGTTTCACCAACGGCCTCAAGCAGGACGCCCAATCGGTTCATGTCGGCTACAAGATGACGACTGGGCCGAACACCTTCTACGTGGCTTATACGACGGTCAACGACAAGCGCCCGAACAACGCCGATACCGCGACGTATGGGGTGGCCTACACCTATTCGCTGTCGAAGCGTACGGATCTGAACGCCGTGTTGACGCACTTCGACAACAAGAATCTGGCCCAGGCTGCACCTGGCCAGGCGGGTTTTCTGGGTGGCGTGACCGCGACCCGGGGCACCGATGCCAACAGCGTCGCCTTCGGCATCCGCCATCGCTTCTGACGCGACTGTGTTTCACCGCAAGGGCCGCGTCGAGCGGCCCTTTTTCTTGGTAGCAGGATGATCGCTTCGACGCCTTGTCGCGCCATGCTGGCGCTGGCCTGCGCACTGGCGCTGGGCGGTTGTGCCACGCCGCCCGCCGCGCCCGCCCTGCCCTCGGAGTGGCAGGCGGTATTGCTTCCCGGCAAGCGGGCCACCGAGTACCGCAGCGAGCGCAAGGACGGGCGCAACGCTGTGGCCGCGATCGCGGGCGCCTCGGCATCGATGTGGCGCCGCCGTGCAGAGCGCGCGCCGGAGGCGATCGGTGAGGTCGAATTCTCGTGGTGGGTGCAGGCGATTCCGAACCAGGCCGATGTGTCACGCGCCGAGCGTGACGATGCGGCGGCGCGGGTGATCTTCTCCTTCGATGGCGATCTGGCGCGGCTGTCGGCGCGCAACCAGATGCTGTTCGATCTGGCGCGGGCGCTGACAGGGGAGGCGCCGCCCTTCGCCACACTGATGTACGTCTGGGATGCCAATGCGCCGGTCGGCAGCGTGATCATCCATCCGCGCACCGACCGCATCCGAAAGATCGTGGTCGAGTCCGGCACGGCCGGCTTGCGCACTTGGCGCAACTACCGCCGCGATCTGGCCGCGGACTACCGGCTGGCCTTCGGTGAGGCGCCAGGCGCCTTGCAGGCCCTGGCCCTGATGACCGACGGCGACAACACCCAGTCGCAACTCGCCACCTGGTACGGCGACATCAAGCTGCGCTGAACCCGCGCGCAACCCGCATCGGGTTAGACCCCTTTGCGCCCGGCATGCGAATTGCGGAAGATGCGGGTCTTTCGATGGATGGAGATTCCAAGATGGTGCGCCCGTTTGCCCCCCTCGTTGCTGCACTGACGACGGCGGCGGCCTTTCTCGCAGTGCCGGCTTTGGCCACGACTTTCAAGTGGAGCAGCGCCAGCGACATTCCGACCTGGGACATCCACTCCCAGAACAACGCGCTTGCCAACGGCGTGCATGCGGCGGTGTATGAGTCGCTCTTCTATTACAACAAGAAGTTCGAATTGGAGCCGCTGCTGGCAACGAGCTTCAAGCAGATAAGCCCGACCCAGGTGCGCATCACCCTGCGCAAGGGCGTCAAGTTCCACGACGGCGCAGTCTTCGACGCCGATGACGCCAAGTTCTCGCTCGAGCGCGCGATGTCCAAGACGTCGAACTACGGCGTCTATACGCAGGGCATCGAGCGCATCGTCAAGGTCGACGATCTGACGATCGACATCATGACCAAGGGGCCGAACCCCGTGCTGCAGCGCCAACTCACCGAGCTGCGCATGATGGACCAGGGCTGGGCCGAGAAGAACAAGTCGGTCGAACCCAAGGACATCAAGACCAAGGACGAGAATTTCGCGCACCGCAATGCCAACGGCACCGGCCCCTTCATGCTCAAGAGCTGGGAGCAGGACGTGAAGCTGGTGCTGGTGAAGAACCCGGCCTGGTGGGGCAAGATGGACAGCAACCTCACCGAGATCGTCTACTCGCCGATCAAGTCGGAGGCCACGCGCGTGGCGGCGCTGCTGTCGGGCGAGGTCGATCTGGTGCTCGACCCTTCGCCGGCCGACCTGGTGAAACTGCGCAGCGCGCCAAACCTGCGCGTGGTGGACGGCTCCGAGAACCGCACCCTTTTCTTCGGCATGGATCAGTTCCGGGACGAACTGTCCGGCAGCAACGTCAAGGGCAAGAACCCCTTGAAGGACGTTCGTGTGCGCAAGGCTCTGTACCAGGCCATCGACATCCAGACGATCAGCCGCGTGACCATGCGCGGCCTGAGCCAACCGACGGGTGCACTGATTGCGCCGCAGGTGAACGGCTGGACCAAGAAGGCCGACGCGCGCTGGCCGTATGACGTTGCCGTTGCGAAGACCCTGTTGGCCGACGCCGGCTACCCGAACGGGTTCGAGGTCGACTTCGCCTGCCCGAACAACCGCTACATCAACGATGAAGAGATCTGCCAGGCCGTGGCGGCGATGTGGGCCCGGGTCGGCATCAAGGCCAAGCTGCGCACGCTGCCGCTGGCCACTTACTTCCCGATGATCCAGCGCTACGAGGCCAGCATCTACATGCTGGGCTGGGGCGTGCCGACCTTCGATGCGCTCTATTCACTGCAGTCGCTGGTGCGCACCGTCGGCGCGCAGGGGGATGGCAACTACAACGTTGGCCGCTACAGCAACCCGCAGATGGACGCCCTCGTGGAGCGCATCAAGCAGGAAGTTGACCAGAAGAACCGCAACGCCTTGATCGAACAGGCCTTGCTGCTGTCGCACCAGGACGTCTCGCACATCCCGCTGCACAACCAGGTGATCCCGTGGGCCATGAAGAAGAACATCGAGCTCTACCACCGGGCCGACAACCGCATCGACATGCGTGCCGTGAAGGTCAACTGAAGCAAGCCGACGCGGCGCCTCGGCGGGCCCATAGACCATGATCGTCTTCATCCTCCGCCGCCTGGCCCAGGCCATCATGGTCATGCTGACGGTGGCCTTCATCGCCTTCATGCTGTTCCAGTATGTCGGCGATCCGGTCACCAACCTGCTGGGGCAGGACGCAACGCCTGAGCAGCGCGTGCAGTTGCGCGCCGATCTGGGCTTGGACAAGCCCTTCCCGGTGCAGTTTGCGGCCTTCATCGGCAATGCCCTGCAAGGGGAATTCGGCCTGTCGCTGCGCCAGGGGCGCAAGGTCTCGTCGCTGATCGTCGAGCGCTTTCCGGCCACCGTGGAGCTGGCGTTCGGGGCCGCTCTGCTGGCGCTTGTATTCGGTATCCCGATGGGGGTCTATGCCGCATTGAAGCGCGGCAACTTCCTGTCGCAGGCCCTGATGACCTTCTCCCTGCTCGGTGTTTCGCTGCCGACCTTCTTGATCGGCATTCTGCTGATTCTGTTCTTTGCGGTCACGCTGAAAGTGCTGCCGAGTTTCGGCCGCGGCGAGACCGTGGCCATCGGCGCCTGGACCAGCGGCCTGTTCACGCAGGACGGCTGGAAGCATCTGGTGTTGCCCGCGGTGACGTTGAGCATCTTCCAGCTGACCCTGATCATGCGGCTGGTGCGTGCCGAGATGCTCGAAGTGCTGCGCACTGATTACATCAAGTTCGCCCGTGCGCGTGGCCTGCCCAACCGTGCGGTTTACTTCGGCCACGCCCTGAAGAACACCCTGGTGCCGGTGATCACGATCACCGGATTGCAACTCGGCTCGCTGATCGCCTTTGCCATCATCACCGAGACCGTGTTCCAGTGGCCGGGCATGGGGTTGTTGTTCATACAAGCGGTGCAGTTCGCCGACATCCCGGTGATGGCGGCTTACCTGTGTCTGATCGCGTTGATCTTCGTCGTCATCAACCTGATCGTTGACATGCTGTACTTCGCAGTCGATCCGCGTCTGCGCATCGACAAGTCGACCGCGGGCCATTGAGGCCGCGCCGGTCTTTGCCCTTTCTTCAATCGAGAACACGCCCATGAACTCGAAAGTCCCTGCCCGCGTATTGGCCATGGTCGTTGCCCTGATGGCGGCAGCCCCTGCAGCCCAGGCCACCTCTTTGCGCGTTGCCAACGTCGGTGACGTGCAGTCGATGGACCCGCATTCACTCAACGAAACCTTGCAGTTGAGCTTCACCGGCAACATCTACGAGGCGCTGGTGGCGCGCGGCAAGGACATGAAGCTGGTGCCGGCTCTGGCCACGCAGTGGAAGCAGACGGCGCCCACGGTCTGGCGTTTCGAATTGCGCCGCGGCGTGAAATTCCATGACGGCACGCCGCTCACCGCCGAGGACGTCGTGTTCTCGTTCAGCCGCGGCGCCGCCGACGGCTCCGACATGAAGGGCTATACCGCGCCGATCAAGGAAGTGCGCGCCGTCGGTGACGCGGTCATCGAGGTCGTGACCAACGCGCCGTTCCCGATCCTGCCCGACACGCTGACCAGCCTGTACGTGATGAGCAAGAAATGGTGCGAGGACAACAAGGCCGAGCGGCCGGTCGACCGCCGCAAAGGCGTCGAGAACGCGGCGTCTTTCCGCGCCAATGGCACAGGGCCCTTCCGGCTGAAGGAGCGCCAGCCGTCGACGCGCACGGTGATCGTGCGCAACTTCGCTTACTGGGAAAAGATCGAGAGCAATGTCGATGAAGTGGTTTTCACGCCGATCGGCAATGACGCCACCCGCGTGGCGGCATTGTTGTCAGGCGAGATCGACGTGATGGAGCCGGTGCCGTTGCAGGACGTCGAGCGCATCAAGGGTGCCGGCAAGTTCAACGTGCTGCAAGGCCCCGAGTTGCGCACCATCTTCCTGGGCATGGACCAGAAGCGCGACGAGTTGCTGTTCTCCAACGTCAAGGGCAAGAACCCGTTCAAGGACAAGCGCGTGCGCCAGGCCTTCTACCAGGCCATCGATGTCGAGGCCATCAAGGCGCGGGTGATGCGCAATGCCGCCACGCCGACGGCGCTGATGGTCGGCCCTGGTGTGCGCGGCTTCCAGGCCGACATGAACAAGCGCCTGCCCTACGACATCGATGCGGCCAAGAAATTGTTGACCGACGCCGGCTACCCGAACGGCTTCGAAGTCGCCATGAATTGCCCCAACGATCGCTATGTCAACGACGGACCGATCTGCCAGGCGGTGGCTGCCGGCCTGGCGCGCATCGGTGTCAAGGTGAACCTGCAGACCGAGAGCAAGAACACGTATTTCCCGAAGATCCTGCGTCGCGACACCAGCTTCTACCTGCTCGGATGGACGCCGAGTACGACCGACGCGCACGACGCCATGTTCGCCCTGATGGCCTCGCCCACTGACAAGGGTCAAGGCCAGTTCAACCTCGGCGCCTACAGCAATCCGAAGTTCGACGAACTTGCCGCCCGCGTGCAGAGCGAGACCGATCTGACCAAGCGCAACGACGCCATTCGCGAGGCCTTCAAGATCCACCAGGACGACATCGGCCACATCCCGCTGCATCAGCAGGCCCTGGCCTGGGCCACGCGCAGCGAGGTCAGCCTTGTGCAGTTGCCTGACAACCGCATGTTCTTCAAGTGGGTCAAGCTGGGCACGAAATGAGCGTGGCCAACGGCGCCGTGGCGCGCTTCTTCGACGGCGACGTTTGGCACAGCTTCAAGTCGACGCCGGTGGCGGTCGGCGCGGCTGTGGTCGCCTTCGTGCTGGTCTTCTGCGCCCTCTTCGCGGGTTGGGTCGCGCCGCACAACCCGTTCGATCTGGCCTCGCTCGTACTGAGCGACGCGCGCCTGCCGCCGGCCTGGATCGACGAGGGCAGCCGCAAGTACCTGCTCGGTACCGACGACCAGGGCCGCGACATCCTGTCGGCCCTGATGTATGGCGCCCGCATTTCGCTGCTGGTGGGCGTGGCCTCGGTGTTCCTGTCGGTTGTCGTCGGCGTTGGCCTCGGCCTGCTGTCGGGCTTCGCCGGGGGCAAGACGGACGCCTTGATCATGCGCGTCTGCGACGTGATGCTGTCCTTCCCGTCGATCCTCATTGCCCTGCTGATCGACGGCGTCGGCCGTGCCCTGTTCCCGAATGCGCACGACACGCTGGCCTTCGCGGTGCTGGTGTTCGCCATCGCGCTGCCCGGCTGGGTTCAATACGCGCGCACGGTGCGCGGTTCGACCCTGGTGGAGCGCAACAAGGAATACGTGCAAGCGGCGCGGGTCACCGGCGTGTCGTCCCTGCGCATCATGGTCCGGCATGTGCTGCCCAATGTGCTCGGACCGGTGCTGGTGCTGGCCACGATCCAGGTGGCCACGGCGATCTTGACGGAAGCCACGCTGTCCTTCCTGGGGGTGGGCGTGCCGCCCACTCAGCCGTCGCTCGGCACCCTGATCCGCGTCGGCAATGACTTCCTGTTTTCCGGCGAGTGGTGGATCACGATCTTCCCGGGTCTGATGCTGGTCTTGATCGCTTTGAGCGTGAACCTGCTGGGCGACTGGCTGCGCGACGCGCTGAACCCGAGATTGCGATGAGCTCAGCTGCGTTATTGGAGGTCCGCAACCTCCGTGTCGAGTTCCCGTCGCGCCGCGGCAGTTTGCTGGCCCTGGACGACATCTCGTTCTCGATTGCGCCGGGCGAAGTGCTGGGGGTCGTCGGCGAGTCAGGCGCCGGGAAATCGTTGACGGGCTCTGCCATCATCGGCCTGCTCGATCCTCCGGGCCGCATCGCTGGCGGCGAGATCCTGCTCGCCGGCCAGCGCATCGACAACCTGCCCTACGAGCAGATGCGTGCGATCCGCGGCCGCAAGATCGGTGCGATCTTCCAGGACCCGCTGACCTCGCTGAATCCGCTCTACACCATCGGCCGGCAGCTGATCGAAACCATCCGCACCCACCTGCCCCTGAGTGAAGATCAGGCCCGCGCCCGGGCCATCCATCTCCTGCAGGAGACGGGCATCCCGGCGGCCGAACAACGCATCGAGCAGTACCCGCACCAGTTCTCGGGCGGGATGCGTCAACGCGTCGTGATCGCCTTGGCGCTGGCGGCAGAGCCGCAACTGATCGTCGCCGACGAACCGACCACCGCGCTCGACGTGTCGATCCAGGCACAGATCATTTCGCTGATCCGTCGCCTGTGCAAGGAGCATGGCACGGCCGTGATGCTCGTCACCCACGACATGGGTGTGATTGCCGAGACCTGCGACCGCGTCGCGGTCATGTACGCGGGGCGCATCGTGGAAGTCGGACCGGTGGCCGACGTCATCCATCGCCCATCGCACCCCTACACCGTGGGCCTGATGGGGTCGATCCCGTCGATGGACGAGGACCGTGAGCGTCTGCTGCAGATCGACGGGGCCATGCCGCGCCTGAATGCCATCCCCGGCGGCTGCGCCTTCAACCCGCGTTGCCCGCACGCTTTCGAGCGTTGCCGCAGCGAGCGGCCCGATTTGATCGATGCAGGCCCCACCCGGGCCGCTTGCTGGTTGGCGGCCGATGGCCGGCGGAGGGCGGCATGAGCGCGCCGGGCCGTTCCCAAGCGCTCATACCGGAGCCCTTCAAGGGCGAAGGTACTCCAGTGAGCGCGCCGCTGGTGGAAGTCAGAGACCTGGCCAAGGTCTTCGATGTCTCGGCGCCCTGGCTCAACCGCGTCGTCGAGCGCAAGCCGCGTCAGTTCGTGCACGCGGTCGACGGTGTCAGCTTCGCCATCCAGCGCGGCAAGACGCTGGCCTTGGTGGGTGAGTCAGGCTGCGGCAAGAGCACCGTGGCGCGCCTGCTGGTCGGTCTGTACAACCCCACCCGCGGCAGTGTGCAGTTCGACGGCAAGGACACCCACGGGGCGGCCGACAAGGCCCAGTTGAAGGTCATGCGCCGGCGCATGCAGATGATCTTTCAGGACCCGTATGCCAGTTTGAACCCGCGCTGGAAAGTCAGAGACATCGTCGGCGAGCCGCTCACCGAGCATGGCCTGGTGACGGATGTCGACGAGCTGCGCCAGCGCGTGGCCGACCTGTTGCTCTCAGTGGGCCTGGCCGCAGCCGATGTCGAGAAGTTTCCGCACCAGTTCTCTGGCGGCCAGCGACAGCGCATTTCGATCGCGCGCGCGCTGGCCACCCAACCGGAGTTCCTGGTTTGCGACGAGCCGACCTCGGCGCTGGATGTCTCGGTGCAAGCGCAGGTGCTGAACATCATGAAGGACCTGCAGCGCCAGCGCGGGCTGACCTACCTGTTCATCTCGCACAACCTGGCCGTGGTGCGGCATGTCTCGGACCAGGTCGGTGTGATGTACCTGGGGCGCCTGGTGGAATTGGCCGACAAGGCCGAGTTGTTCTCGCAGCCGCGTCACCCCTACACGCGCATGCTGCTCGATGCGATTCCCGACATCCACATGAGCGGCCGCGCGCGCACGCCGGTGCAGGGCGAGGTACCGAACCCGCTCAACCCGCCAACGGGTTGTGCCTTCCATCCGCGCTGCCCCCACGCCAACGCGCGCTGCTCACAGGAGCGCCCCGCGTTCAAGGCGTTCAAGGGCATCACGGTGGCTTGCCATGCGGTGGAGGAGGGCAGGATCTGACCTGCCGGCGCGTCAGCCCGGCAGCAGCCGTTCGCGCGCGAACAATTCAGTGACCGACTCGCGCTCGCGGATGACGGTGCTGCGCCCGCCGTCGACCATCACCTCGGCCGCCCGTGGCCGGCTGTTGTAGTTGCTGGCCATGCTCATTGCATAGGCTCCGGCGGACAGCACGGCCAGGTGGTCACCCGCTTTCACTGCCAGTTGCCGATCGCGGCCAAGCCAGTCGCCTGATTCGCACACCGGGCCGACGACGTCCCACAGCAGGGCATCGCCTTCACGCCGGGTGCAGGGCACGATGCCCATGTAGGCCTCGTACATCGCGGGGCGCACCAGGTCATTCATGGCGGCGTCGACGATGCAGAAGTTCTTCAACTCGCCGGGCTTGAGCACCAGCACCTCGGTCAGCAGCACACCGGCATTGCCAACCAGCGAGCGGCCCGGCTCGAACAGCAGCTCACGCTGGCCATGGCCGCGGGCGTCGATGCGCTTGAGCAGCGCTGCCACGAGTTCACCCGCGTCCGGTGGCGCTTCGTCGGTGTAGGTGATGCCCAGGCCACCGCCAACGTCGAGATGCTGCAGGTGGATGCCTTCGGCCTCGAGCGCCTCGATCAGGTCCAGCAGCCGGTCGAGTGCATCGAGGTAGGGACCGATCTCGGTGATCTGCGAGCCGATGTGGCAATCGATGCCAACGACGTCCAGACCTGGCAGGTCAGTGGCCTGGCGATAGGCGGCCAAAGCCTCGCCGTGGGCAATGCCGAATTTGTTGCCCTTCAAGCCCGTCGAGATGTAGGGATGGGTCTTGGCGTCGACGTCGGGGTTGACGCGCAGGCTGACGCGCGCTCGCCGTTCGCAGGCCGTGGCCACCGCCGACAGCGTCAGCAGTTCGCTCTGGCTCTCGACGTTGAAGCACTTGACGCCGACCTCGAGTGCGCGGCGCATCTCGGCGGGCTTCTTGCCGACGCCTGAGAACACGACCTTGGCCGGATCACCGCCGGCGGCCAGCACGCGCTCGAGCTCCCCGACGGACACGATGTCAAAGCCGCACCCCGCCTGGGCAAAGGTCTGCAGCACGGCCAGGGTCGAATTGGCCTTCATTGCGTAGCAGATCAGATGGGAGCGGCCCGCCAGCGCGCCCTGGTATGCAGCCAGCGCTGCGAGCATCGCGCTGCGCGAGTAGGCATACAACGGTGTGCCGTGTTCGCGCGCGAGGTCGGAGAGGCTGCATGCCTCCAGAAAGAGCTGATCGCCGCGCCAGGCGATGAAGGGTGCGCCGGGCAGGGCGCTCATCGAGCCGTCGCGGGAGCCGATGCGCCGCTCGAAGCGGGCGGCAGGCTCAGTGGCCCCTTCTGCCCGCAGCCAGAAAGGCACCAGGCCACGACGGCCAGGGCCAGCATGCGCCCAGGGGCGCTTGGCGCCAGCCTGGCTCGCGCCGCTACACTCGGTCGGCTGTTCACTTGATCCATGCCGACGATTCTATGCAAGCCTCCCTGTTGTCCGACGCCGAGTACCGCCGCCTGACGGACGAGTTGCTGGCGCGCATCGAAGCGACGACGGATCGCTGGCTCCAGGACGACTTGATCGACATCGATGGCCAGCGCGCAGGGGGCTTGCTGGAGTTGAGCTTCCCGGGCGGCAGCAAGATCGTCGTCAATACGCAGCCGCCGCTGAAGGAGTTGTGGCTGGCCACCCGCGGCGGTGGCTATCACTTCGGCCACGTGCAAGGGGCTTGGCGCGACACGCGCGATGGCGCCGAGTTTTTTGCGCGACTCTCGGAAGCTGCCAGCGCCCAGGCCGGCAAAGCCCTGCAGTTCTAGCCCCTCGTCGGCTCAGTTGCGGAACAGATCGAGGATGCCTTTGCGCTCGGCCTCGGTGGGCGCAGCTGGCGGCGGCGCGCTTTCCAATCCGAGGCTGCCGACGCCCGAGCCGTTGGCGTACTCCTCGTAGATCCAGTCGCCGCCGACATTGAGCACGCCCTCCGGCGGGGACGGTTCCTTCACCGGTATCGCTTTCAGGGCATGGCTCATGAACTCGATCCATACCGGCAAGGCGAGGCCGCCGCCGGTTTCGCGGTCGCCCAGCTTCTTCGGGTTGTCATAGCCGATCCAGACCACGGCCACGACGCTCTGTTGCCAGCCCGCGAACCACGCGTCCAGTGAATCGTTCGTCGTGCCCGTCTTGCCATAGAGGTCAGGGCGTTTCAAGGTCGCCTGCGCGCGCGCGGCCGTGCCCGAGCGCGTCACTTCCTGCAGCAGGCTGGTCATCACGAAGGCGTTGCGCGCGTCCAGCGTGCGGATCGACTCATCGACGACGGGTGGCGGCGCCTGCTGCAAGATCTTGCCCTTGCTGTCGGTCACGCGCTCGATCAGGCGAGGGGGCACCAGGTAGCCGCCGTTGGCAAAGACGCCATACGCACTGGCCATCTGCAGTGGCGTGACGGAGCCGGCGCCCAGCGCCATCGTCAAGTACGCGGGGTGCTTCTCGGCTTCGAACCCGAAGCGCGTCACCCATTCCTGAGCGAATGGCGGACCGACAGCCTGCAAGACCCGAATCGAGATCATGTTCTTGGACTTGGCCAACCCGCGCTTGAGCGGCATGGGGCCTTCGAACGTACCGTCGTAGTTCTTTGGCTCCCACGGCTGGCTGCCCGTTGTGCCGGCATCGAAGAAGAGCGGAGAGTCGTTGACGACGGTGGCCGGCGTGAAGCCCTTTTCGAGCGCGGCTGAATAGATGAATGGCTTGAAGCTCGACCCGGGCTGACGCCACGCCTGCGTCACATGATTGAACTTGCTCTTGCCGAAGTCGAACCCACCCACCAGCGCCCGGACGGCGCCCGTTCTCGGGTCCAGGGCGACAAAGGCACCTTCCACCTCGGGCACCTGCGTCAACGACCACTGGCCCTTGGCACCCTTGAGCAGGCGCACCACCGCGCCACGGCGAATCTGCTTTTGTGCCGCAGCCTTGTCACCCAGGCCCGAGGCCACCGGCTTCAGGCCGTCTCCGGTGACGGTGATTTCCTCACCGTCCTGCAAAACAGCCACCACTTTGCGCGGCGAAGCTTCCAGCACGACGGCGGCGCGCAGATCATCGTTGTCGGGATGGTCGACCAGGGCCTCGGCCACGCGAGTGTCCAGCGCAGCCGGGTCGTTGGGCAGATCGACATAGGCCTCGGGCCCGCGGTAGACCTGACGCAGTTCGAACTCCATCAAGCCGCGCCGCAACGCCCGGTAGGCAACCCCTTGGTCGACCGCGTCCACCGTCAGGGTGGCATTCAGACCGCGTGTGTAAGTCTCGTCGCCGTACTGCGCGAAGATCAACTGGCGTGCGGTTTCGGCGACGAACTCGGCATGCACGGCCACATCCGATTGCGTCCGGTAATGCAACTTTTCTGTGCGCGCGGCGGCTGCCTGCTCGGCGGTGATGAAGCCGTTGGCCTGCATGCGCTCGATGATGTGCTGTTGGCGAATCGTGGCCCGTTTCGGGTTGACGATCGGGTTGTAGGCCGAGGGCGCCTTGGGCAGACCGGCCAGCATGGCCGCTTCGGCCACGGAAATGTCTTTCAGCGGCTTGCCAAAGTAGATTTCCGAGGCTGCCGCAAAGCCGTGCGCCCGTTGCCCCAGAAAGATCTGGTTCATGTAGGCCTCCAGGATCTGGTCCTTGCTCAGCTGGCTTTCGATCTTCCAGGTCAACAGCACTTCATAGATCTTGCGCGTGAAGGTCTTCTCGGTGGACAAATAGAAGTTGCGCGCCACCTGCATCGTGATCGTCGAGGCGCCCTGGCTTCGTGCGTCACTGAACTGCGCCAGGCCGGCGCGCAGCATGCCGATGTAATCGACGCCACCGTGTTCGTAGAAGCGCGAGTCCTCAATCGCCAGCACCGCGTCCTTCATCACCTTGGGGGTTTGCGCGATCGGCAAGAAGCTGCGCCGCTCTTCGCCGAACTCGCCGAGCAGGACGCCGTCGGCCGAGAACACCTTCAGGGGCAGCTTCGGGCGGTAGTCGGTCAGGCTGGTAATCGAGGGCAGGTTGGGGTAGGCCACTGCCAGGGCGATGCCGACCAGAACCGCGAGCAGGGCGACGAGCGTTGCACCGATGGCCACCGCCCAGCCAAGGGGGCGCACGATCCACAAGGCCCAAGCAGGCAGGCGGTTGTTCAGGCTCACGGAAGACGGGCGGAGGAGCCGCCGAAGGGCGCGCCAGCGTTGGCTGTGCGGATTATAGGAAGCGGGGGGGTCTGCATTGGCCGGATCTGTGAACTGCTGCTCGACACTCATCGCCGCCCGCGGCTGGCCCCGTGCGATGCTTCGGGCGACGTGTCAAGGTGTCTTCTAGGGCCTGCGGGCAGTCGGAGATTCGCAACGACACGGGACCCAAAAGCGTGCCTTTTTCGTGGGCGCACAAGGGCTTTGCTGCTAGCATTGAAGTAACTTGTTAACAGTCCAGAGCGTGAATTGACAACATTCGGTAACGCACTGAGGGGAACCCGCTGTGAGCTTCGTTGACACGCTCCTGGGCCGGACGCATTCCGCGATGATCGGTCTGGACATCAGCACATCGAGCGTCAAGCTCGTCGAACTGGGCCAGAGCACATCCGGCGAGTTCATTGTCGAGCGCTTCGCTTCCGAGCCCTTCGAGAAGGGCTGGATCACGGACGGCCAGATCGAGAAGTTCGACGAAGTCGCCGATGCCGTGCGACGCGTCATCAGCAAGAGCGGCACCCGAACCAAGAATGTGGTGATGGCAATGCCGCAGTCGGCGGTCATCACCAAGAAGATCATGTTGCCCGCCGGCCTGCGCGACGAAGAACTCGAACTGCAGGTCGAGAGCGAAGCCAATCAGTACATACCGTTTTCACTCGACGAGGTCAGCCTCGACTTCTGTGTCATCGGTCCCAGCCCGACCTCGGTAGGCGACGTCGAAGTGCTGATCGCAGCGTCGCGCAAAGACCGCGTGCAAGATCGCCAAGGCCTGGCCGAAGCCGCCGGCCTGAAGCCGGTGGTGCTCGACATCGAGAGCCATGCCTCGCGTCTGGCCATGAGCCGGATCGTCAAGGCACTGCCAAACGAAGGCAAGGACGCCTTGGTCGCCCTGTTCGAGATCGGCGCCGACACCACCAGCCTCAAGGTGCTCCGCGACGACGAGATGCTCTACGACCGCGACCAAGCCTTTGGTGGCTCCCAGTTGACCCAGCTCATTTCTCGCCAGTACGGCTTTTCTTTCGAAGAAGCCGAGCAGAAGAAGCTCGGCGGTGATCTGCCGGAAGACTACGAGTCGGCCATCCTGGGTCCGTTTGTGGACAGCCTGTCCCAGGAGATTGGGCGGGCACTGCAGTACTTCTTCACCAGCACGCCGCACCACAAGGTGCACTACGTGATGCTGGCGGGTGGCACGGCCACCTTGCCCGGCCTGAAGGAGCGAGTCACCGACTTGACCGGGTTTGCCTCGATGGTCGTCAACCCCTTTGAGCACATGAAGCTCGGCAGCTCGGTGCGTGAGAACAAAGTGCGCCGCGAGGCCCCGTCCTACCTCACGGCCTGCGGGCTGGCGATGCGGAGGTTCATGCAGTGATCCTCATCAACCTACTTCCCCACCGGGAAGAGAAACGGCAGCGGCGCAAGGTCGCTTACTTCACCGGCCTGGCGCTCGGTGCGGCCACCGGTCTCGTGGTCGCCGGCCTCTGGTACGGCGTGCTGGACCAAATGAAGTCGGCGCAGATGGAGCGCAACGCTTATCTTGGCGCCGAGATCAAGAAGCTCGAAGCACAGATCAAGGACATTGCCAATCTGCGTGCCGAGATCGATGCCTTGCAGGCACGGCAGAAGGCGGTCGAGGATCTGCAGACCGACCGCAACATTCCTGTGCACCTGCTCAATGAGCTCGTGAAACAGACGCCCGAGGGTGTCTACCTCAATGCCATCCGCCAGACCGGCAACGTCGTCGCCGTCACGGGTGTGGCGCAGAGCAATGAGCGCGTGTCGGAGTTCCTGCGCAACACGTTGTACAGCTCGCCCTGGCTGGAGAAGCCCGAGCTGATCGAGATCACTGCGGGCGCCGGCGCGGCGGGCCGTCAGCGGTCCTACAACTTCTCGATGCGTGTCTCGATCAAGCGTCCCCAGGCGCCGGCCCCGGGGGCCGTGGCTCCCGCGGCGGCCGTCGCCGCCAAAGCACCCTGAGGTCGCACCATGGCAACCCAGACCAAAACTCCCAGCTTCGATGTCGCGGCCTCGTTCGAGCAACTCGTCTCGCAGTTTCGCAGCCTCGACTTCAAGCAACCCGGCCAATGGCCACTGATCCCGAAGATCGCCTCCTGGGTGCTGCTCGGCGCCATGGTGGTCGGCCTGCTCTGGTTCCTGGTCCTGTCCGACAAGGACGCAGAACTCGAGGCCGAGCGCAACAAGGAGCCCGGCCTGAAGCAGGACTACCGAGGCAAGCTGGCCCAGGCGGTGAACCTGCCCGAGTTGCGCAAGCAGAAGCAGCAGGTCGAGGAGTACGTGACCCAGCTTGAGAAGCAGCTTCCCGGCAAGGCCGAGATGGACGCCCTGTTAACGGACATCAACCAGGCAGGTATCGGGCGTGGGCTGCAGTTCGAGCTGTTCCGCCCAGGCGCCGTGGCGGTGCGCGATTACTACGCCGAGTTGCCGATCACCATCCGCGTCAGCGGTCGTTATCACGACATTGGCGCGTTTGCAGCCGATGTGGCCAACCTGTCGCGCATCGTCACGCTGCATGACCTGTCCATCACGGGGGTGCAGAGAGAAGGCGGTGGCAGCTTGTCGATGGACGCTGTCGCGCGCACCTACCGCTACCTGGACTCAAGTGAAGTTGCGGCGCAGAAGAAGCCGGCACCCGGAGCCAAGAAATGAGCCATGCGATGGGCAATCAAGTGCGACCCGGGGCGGGGCGGTTTGCAGCGTTTCTGCTGATCGCTGCTGTGCTGGTGGGTTGCGGCGCCGAACTCAACGAGTTGCAGCAGTGGATGGAGCAGCAGCGGCGCGAGGTCAAGCCGAACGTGCCGCCCTTGCAGCCGCCGAAGAAGTTCGATCCTCAGCCTTACGCCGCTGCGGACGCCATCGAACCCTTCAGCACGCAGAAGCTGTCGGTTGCGCTCAAGCGTGACGAACGCGTGCCCAGCTCCTTGCTGGCCAGCGAACTCAAGCGGCGCAAGGAGCCTCTCGAGTCTTATCCGCTCGACAACATGAGCATGGTCGGCAGCGTCACCAAGCAAGGCAAGCCGTTTGCGCTGCTGCGCGTCGATGGGCTGTTGTACCAAGTCAAGGTGGGGGATTACATGGGCCAGAATTACGGCCGCGTTCTGCGCATCAGCGACTCCGATCTGGTGTTGCGCGAGGTGGTGCAGGACGCTGCAGGTGAATGGATCGAGCGCAACAGCACGCTGCAATTGCTGGAGCGGGGGGCGCGATGAAGAATCCGAAGGAGAAGCGCATCATGATGACGTGTCGTGCATGGGGTATCGCGGTGGTGCTGGCAATCGGCGCACCCACTGTGGCCCTGGCGCAAAGTGTGATCCAGTCGATCACCAGCAGCCAGCAATCGGGCAGCGAGGTGGTGCGGATCGAGCTGAGCGAAGCGCTCACCTCGGTTCCGGCCGGGTTTGCCATCCAGGCGCCGCCGCGCATCGCGATCGACCTACCGGGTGTCGGCAGTGCCCTCGGGCGGCCTTCGGTGGAACTCAATCAGGGCAATCTGCGCTCCGTGAACGTGGCCCAGGCGGGGGAGCGCACGCGCCTCGTCCTCAACCTCAAGCAGGCCGCGACCTATCGCGCCCAGCTCGACGGCAAGACATTGCTGATCATTGTCGACACGGGCGCTCCGGCGAGCGCCACCGTCGCCGCGGCACCCGTGGGCGCTGCGCCGGCCGGCAACTTTGCTCCGGTACAGAACCGCGAACAACAGGCATTGCGCGACATCGACTTCCGCCGTGGCGGTGATGGCGCTGGCCGCGTGGTCGTGAGCCTGCCAAGCAGCCAGGTGGGGGTTGACATTCGCCAGCAAGGCACCGGCCTGGTGGTGGAGTTCCTGCGCTCGGCTGTGCCCGACAGCCTGCGCAAGCGTCTGGACGTTACCGACTTCGGCACCCCGGTGCAGACTGTCACGACCACGCAAAGCGGCGACCGTGTGCGCATGGTGATCGAGCCGCGCGGCAATTGGGAGCACAGCGCCTACCAGAGCGACAACCAGTTCGTGGTCGAAGTGCGCCCGGTGCGCGTCGATCCGAACAAGTTGACGCAAGGGCCGGGCTACCAGGGTGAGAAGCTGAGCCTGAACTTCCAGAACATCGAAGTGCGCTCCTTGCTGCAGGTCATTGCCGACTTCACCAACTTCAACGTCGTGACCAGTGACACCGTCACCGGCAACCTCACGCTGCGCCTGAAGGACGTGCCGTGGGACCAGGCCCTGGACATCATCCTGCAGGCCAAGGGCCTGGGCCTGCGCAAGAGCGGCAATGTGATCTGGATTGCGCCGAAGGATGAACTCGCGATCAAGGAGCAGGCAGAACTTGAGTCCGGCAAGAAGAAGACGGAACTCGAGCCGCTGCGCACGCAGAGCTTCCAGCTCAACTATGCCAAGGCGACGGAAGTGGCTGCGTCTTTGGTGAGCACCTCGGGCGGAGCCGTGGGTGGCCAGGGCCAGACAGCGCGCTTGCTGTCGGCCCGCGGCAGCGTGATTGCCGAGCAACGCACGAACCAGTTGTTCGTCACCGACATCCCGACCAAGCTGGAAGAGATCCAGTCCTTGATTTCGAAGATCGACATCCCGGTGCGGCAGGTGTTGATCGAGGCGCGGATCGTTGAGGCCAATGACACGTGGGGCAAGTCGCTCGGGGTGAAGCTCGGTGGCCGAATCGAGAACGGCCCTGGAGGTGTCGTCGGCAGACCGCGGGGTGAGATCGGGCCGACGATTGGCGTCGGCAGTGGCGTCGGCAACGGAAACTTCGTCAACTTGCCTGCACAGGGTCAGGGTGGCTTTGACCCCGCAACTTTTGCAGTGTCCCTGTTTAACCGTGATGCGAGCCGATTCATCAACCTGGAGATATCGGCTCTGGAGGCTGACGGCAAAGGCAAGGTCGTTTCGAGCCCGCGCATCGTCACGGCAGACCAGAAAAATGCCTTCATCAGCCAAGGCACCAAGATCCCGTTCCAGAAGTCGACAAGTTCGGGTGCCACCGCCGTGGAGTTTGTCGAAGCGACCCTGAAGCTCGATGTGACACCGCAGATCACGCCCGAAGGCAACGTGATTCTCACGGTCAAGATCAACAAGGACAGCCTGGGTACCCTGACGGCACTGGGTCGCGAGATCAACGTCAAGGAAGTCAGAACCGAAGTGCTCGTGGAAAATGGAGGCACCGTGGTCATTGGCGGCATCTTCGAGCAGAACGAGTCGAGCTCCGAGAGCAAGGTGCCTTTGCTCGGAGACGTGCCGTATCTGGGGAACCTGTTCAAGAGCAGAACCCGTGATACATCGCGCACGGAGTTGCTGGTGTTTCTCACCCCACGGGTGGTGACCGAGCGCAACGTCGTTCGCTGAGCTTGTCAGAGTCGACCGGCGGCGGCATCTGAGCCTGCCGTGGCGGCAGTGCTGATCTCCCTCGTCGGCATGCCCGGCAGTGGCAAGTCCACTGTCGGGCGTCATGTTTCTCGGCAGCTGCGGCTGCCGTTCATCGATACCGACCAAGTGATCGAGCGCCGCATTGGCTGCTCGATTCGTGACTTCTTCGAAACCCAGGGCGAAGCGGCGTTTCGCGATGTCGAGCAGGCCGTTCTCGACGAAGTCACGCAGCTCCCGGATCACGTCGTGGCCACCGGCGGCGGGGCGGTCTTGCGTGAGCCAAACCGCTTGGCGCTGCACTCGCGCACGACCGTCATCTACCTGCGCTCGAGTCCGGAAGACCTCGTCCGTCGACTGCGCCATGACACCCAGCGGCCCTTGCTGCAGAACCCCGAGGGTGATCCCTTGCGGCGCCTGCGCACCTTGTTCCATGACCGCGACCCGCTTTACCGCCGCACCGCGCATTTCGTCATCGAGACCGGCCGGCCTTCCGTCCACTCGCTGGTCAACATGGTGCTGATGCAACTCGAATTGGCGGGCGTCGTCCCAGCGACACCGGCCGCCGGAGAGACGCCACCGTAAACTCGGGCCATGCCGAGTTCCAGTGTCGTCGCCGTGCACCGTGTACCGATTGCCCTCGGCGATCGAAGCTACGACATCCTCATCGGCAGCGGTCTTTGGCGCAATCCTGCGGCATGGCAGGGCCTGCCACGCGCATCGACGGCGCTGATCGTCACCAACCCCACCGTCGCAGGCCACTATGCAACGGGCCTCCAGCAGGCACTTGCCCCGCACTACGACCGCTTGCTCACGATCGAGTTGCCCGACGGCGAAGCGCACAAGGGCTGGGCGGCCCTCAACCTGATCTTCGAGCGCCTGCTCGGCGAAGGGTGTGACCGCAAGACGGTGCTGTTCGCCCTCGGCGGCGGCGTGATCGGCGACATGACGGGTTTCGCTGCCGCCTGCTACATGCGCGGTGTGCCCTTCGTGCAGGTGCCGACGACCTTGCTGGCGCAAGTCGACTCGTCGGTCGGCGGCAAGACCGCCATCAATCACCCGCTGGGCAAGAACATGATCGGCGCGTTCTACCAACCCGAGCGTGTGGTCTGCGATCTCGACACGCTCATCACCTTGCCCGAGCGCGAATTGTCAGCCGGCCTGGCCGAAGTCATCAAGTACGGTCCGATCGCCGACGCTGCGTTCCTGGACTGGATCGAGGCCCAGCTCGATGCGCTGCTGGCGCGTGATCCGGCGGCGTTGGCCTTTGCGGTGCAGCGCTCGTGCGAGATCAAGGCCGCGGTCGTGGCCCAGGACGAGCGCGAGGCCGGTCTGCGCGCCATCCTCAATTTCGGGCACACCTTTGGGCATGCGATCGAGGCGGGTCTGGGCTATGGCGAGTGGCTGCATGGCGAGGCGGTGGGCTGCGGCATGGTGCTGGCGAGCCAGCTGTCGGTGCGCCTGGGTCTGATGCCGCCGGCCTTTGCCGAGCGCATGCAGCGCCTGTGTGAACGCGCACGCCTGCCGGTGCGTGCGCCCGACCTCGGCGCCGAGCGCTACCTGTCGTTGATGCGCGTGGACAAGAAGAGCGAGGGCGGCGCCTTGCGCTTCGTGCTCATCGAGGGGCTTGGTCGCGCGGCTGTGCATCCGGTACCCGACGCCGAGGTTCGCGCCCTACTTGCTGCGCACCTCGCCGCCTGAGCGGAACATGCTGGCCCCTTACGCCTGCGATCCGGCGCGCAGCCAAGGTCGTCGCGTCGCCGAGTTGGCGTCGCCACCGCGCACGGAGTACGAGCGCGACCGCGACCGCA
Source organism: Burkholderiales bacterium (assembly GCA_031379365.1). GTDB lineage: Bacteria > Pseudomonadota > Gammaproteobacteria > Burkholderiales > Burkholderiaceae_C > CADEEN01. The sequence goes on along the minus strand of JANNFB010000067.1, from coordinate 2,372 downwards.
TCGTCCACAGCACCGCCTTCCGGCGCCTGGTCTACAAGACCCAGGTCTTCGTCAACCACGAGGGCGATCTGTTCAGAACCCGCCTGACGCACTCTCTCGAGGTCGCGCAGCTCGGCCGCTCGGTGGCCCGCGCTCTGGCCCTCAGCGAAGACCTGGTCGAAGCCATCGCCCTGGCGCATGACCTGGGGCACACCCCCTTCGGCCACGCCGGCCAGGATGCACTGCATGACTGCATGCGCGACCATGGCGGCTTCGAACACAACCTGCAGAGCTTGCGCGTTGTCGACACGCTGGAGCAGCGCTACCCCCGTTTCGACGGATTGAACCTGTGCCTGGAAACGCGAGAAGGGATCCTCAAGCGTTGTTCCGCCACTGTTGCCGCCGCCATCGAGGTCGCTGAGCCCGGTGGCGTGGCCCGACGCTTCATCGCCCATCAGCAGCCCAGCCTCGAAGCGCAGTTGATCAACCTGATCGACGAAGTCGCGTACAACGTGCACGACATCGACGACGGCGTGCGCTCGGGTCTGCTCAGCTTGGAGCGGTTGGAGGCGGTGGATCTCTTTGCCGCGCATCGCGACGCAGCCTTGGCCGACCACCCTCCGCTGGCGAACTCGCCGCGTCGCCTGCTGGCCGATGTACTGCGCCGCATGTTGTCTGCCCTGGTGCACGACGTTATTGCAGCCACGCAAGCCGCGCTAGATCAACACCGTCCGGCAGACGCTGACGCTGTTCGCTGCCTGCCACCCTTGCTGCGTTTCAGCCCTGCGATGCGCGAGCAGAGTACCCAACTCAAGCGCTTCCTGCACACAGCGCTCTACCGTCATCCGCAGGTGATGGCGACAACGCAGCGCGCGCGCGACCTGGTCCGGGTCCTGTTCGACGCCTACGTAGAGGCACCGGCCGAACTGCCCATGGAGCAGGCCGAGGCTTTTGCGCGGCGCGGGCACCGCGTGGTCGCCGACTATGTTGCCGGCATGACGGATCGCTTTGCCGCGCGCGAGTACCGCCGGCTCACCGGCGAGCCGGCGTTCGCAGGGGACTGAAGCCATGGCCCGCGCAAAGCGCCTGGCCTTGGCGGGTGAACTGCATCACCTCTTGCAGCGTGGTCACAACCGGCAGAACGTGTTCGTCGATGATGCCGACCGCACCAGCTACCTGTCTTTGCTGCGCAATGCGGCCATCGAGTACGGCGTTGCCATCCATGCCTACGTGCTGCTGGATGCGGAGGTTCATCTGCTGGCCACGCCACGTGACGCCCTTGCGGTCAGCCGCCTCATGCAATCGATGGGCCGCCGTTACGTGGCCCTGTTCAACCGCCGCCACGCGCGCAGCGGTACCCTGTGGGCGGGGCGATTTCGAACCAGCCTGATGGAAGGCGCCGTGGTGGGCGCCGACGCCGTGGCCTACCTTGAGACGCTGCCTGTGCAGATGGGCCAGGCGGGCGCCGCGGTCGACTGGGTCTGGTCCAGTGCACGCCACCACCTGGGTCTTCGTCGAGATGCCCTTGTCACCGAGCATCCCGCCTATTGGGCATTGGGAAATACGCCTTTTGAGAGGGAGTTGGCGCACGCTCACAAACTGCGAGAGGGCGTCGATCCGGCGCTGTCCGAGCGCATCCAGCGCGCTGTCCTGCAGGGGCGGCCTTTGGGTTCGGCCGCCTTCGCAAGCTCGGTTGCTGAACGAACAGGGATCCCGATGGAGGGTCGCCCGCGGGGGCGGCCGAGGCTTGCGGGCAAGCCGGCTGTTAAATGACTGTCCCCTTTAAATTGGCCGCTCTCCTTCGGGCATTGAATTAAAGAGTCTGACCCTATTTAATTGCGCTTGTTCGTATTGCTGCGGCGCAGTAATCTCGCCCTCCCGCGAACATGTCGATGGAGAGCGCCATGACCCAGGCCGCCCCGCAAACCCCCAACGCTGAAGCGCTGGCGCTGAAAGCCGCCGCCGCTGACGGGCTGTATCAGCCGGCGCACGAGCGCGACGCCTGCGGCGTCGGCTTCGTGGCCCACATCAAGGGTCATCGCGCGCACGCCATCGTCGAGCAGGGCTTGAACATCCTGGCCAACCTCGACCACCGTGGTGCCGTCGGCGCCGACGAGTTGATGGGCGACGGTGCGGGCATCCTGATCCAGATTCCCGACGAGTTCTATCGCGCCGAGATGGCAGCGCAAGGAATTGCCTTGCCGCCCCCGGGCGAGTACGGCGTCGGCATGATCTTCCTGCCCAAGGAGCATGCCTCGCGGCTGGCTTGCGAGCAGGAGCTTGCGCGCGCTGTCAAGGCCGAGGGGCAGGTGCTGCTTGGCTGGCGTGATGTGCCGGTGGACCGCGCGATGCCGATGTCGCCTGCAGTGCGTGCCAAGGAGCCGGTGATCCGC
>JANNFB010000009.1:0-11080 GCA_031379365.1 Burkholderiales bacterium | reverse complement strand
GCACCACAGCGGCGGCGGCGCCTGAAGCCGCCGCGAGCGCGGTTGCCAAGTAAACCCTCGATCCCGGAGTGATGCCATGAACATCTTGACTCGTATTGGTATTGTTTCGACTGCACTCCTTGCCACCCTGCTGACGGGGTGCGCAACACCGGCACGTATCGAGCAGATGCAGGCGGGCCCGCCTGCGGGTGCGCGAGCGGCCTTGGTCACGCCGGCACTCAAGGACGGCGTGGCCATCAAGGACGTGACCGGTGGCAAAGAGACCAACCCCATGTGGATCTCGAACGTGGCAAGCAGCGACTTCGAGCGCGCGCTCGAAGCCTCGCTGCGCAACGCGGGCCTGCTGTCGGCCAACCGCCAGGGCAGCAGATTCACCCTGACGGCGCACATGCTCAAGCTCGATCAACCCTTCCTGGGTGCAAGCATGACCGTCACCGCAACCGTGCAGTACTCACTGATCGAGCGCGCCACCGGCAAGGAGGTGTTTGCGCGCACGCTGGCCACGCCCTTCACCGCTGAGTGGAATTCGTCGTTTCTTGGTGTCGAGCGTCTGAAGCTGGCCAACGAGGGCGCGGCGCGCACCAATATCCAGACACTGATCGATGCACTGATGTCGGCCCGCCTGGAAGGTGTTGACCTTCAAAAGCCCTGATGCGGTGACGGCGAGCCGCACTGCCGCATGCGGCTTCGTTTGCGTGCGCTGCACGGGGCCGTATGTGCTTCAACGCCTTCGTCGCAAGCTCAGTTCGATTCCTTGATCAAGCGCCCCGACGCTGACTGGATTGGCCGCGCGTTCATCGGATAGAGCCGCGCGAAAATGCCGATCTGCTCGGGCGAGACCTGCACCGGCTGCTTGAGCACCATCCACAGCACGCCCTCGCTGCAGGGCGGTGTCGTCAGGGAGCCCATGTAGGTGAAATAGCTGCGGTCGGCCGGCAGCAGCTGGTTCAGATCGAGGCTGCCACGGGCCTTGACTTCGTCGCCCTTCTCCAGCGGCAGGTTGGCCCACACCTGTTGCAGCAGCGGCTGCGCGCTGCCGCGCTCGAGCAGCACTGCCACCACGGCCAGTTTGCCTTCCAGGCTCTTGTGCACGAAGTGGGCCACCATGTCGAACTGACGCCCGTCGATGCGCTCCTCCGAGGGGCGATGGAAGTGAAACTGCAGCAGCTCGAAACGCTGACCCATGACCGCAATGCTGCTGCCGGACGCGACATTCACCTGGACCGTATGGCCGTTGTCGACGACGCGAAAACCGGCGGACTGGTAGTCGAACTGAACCGGATCGAGGGGCACCTTGATGCCCTCGCGGATGTCGATCGGGCTCTGCCGCTTGCCGGTCGAACAGGCGGTGAACTCGGGCTTGAGCGAACCCCAATCATCCGGGCCGCCCGTGCCTTCGTAGGTCCAATGCGCCGGCGCCGCGGCCTTGGCAGCGGCCTTGGCGGCACGCGGCGCAGCGCTGTGGCCCGGCGCGTCAGAGGGCGCGGGGCGGGCGCTGACGCGCAACACGACACCCGACTGCGGATCGAGCGCGGCGCCGCGCGCGCCCAGCTTCTCCGCCAGGCGGCGCTGGATCACGGCCATCGGGTCCGCAGCCGCCTGCGCGGGCGCGGGCGCAGTGGATGCAACCGGTGCAGCCTGGGTTGCGGCGGTCACCGCGCGGGTCGGGTGGCTCGATGCCTCGCCCGCACGCGCCGGCAGGGGCTGGGAGCCGAGCACGGCCCCAGCGGCGCAGAAGAGCAGGGCAACGCGGCGCCCGGCGTTACGGGTTGAGCAAAGGCGCAGGGGGACAGCAGCATCAGAGGGCATGGTTCACTCCACAGCCCGGCGTGCGTGCGACGCCGCAGCATGCCCGGGTTATCGGCCCTCGCGTCGCGAAGTTGAGGCGGCACGCAAACGCGTGCTATTGCCCCAGTTCGCGCGCGCGGTCGCGTGCCGCATGCAGGGCCCGCACGAAGGCAGCGTGGGTGCCACTGGCTTGCAGCGCGGCGATCGCCGCGTGCGTGGTGCCGCCTTTGGAGGTCACCCGGTCCCGCAGCAACTCGACCGGCTCGCTGCTCTGCTGAGCCAGGCTCGCCGCGCCGATGAAAGTCTGCTGCGCCAGCAGGCGGGCCTGCTCGGCACTCAGGCCCATCTGGGTGCCGGCCTCGACCATGGCTTCGATGAAATAGAACACGTAGGCCGGGCCGGAGCCCGACAGGGCGGTGACGGCGTCGAGGTCGTCTTCGCGCGCCACCCACAGCAGCTGGCCGGTGGGCGCGAGCACCTGCTCGACGGCAGCGCGATCGGCCTCGTTGGCCGCAGGCCGCGCGAACAAGGCGGCGATGCCCTGGCCGATCAGGGCCGGCGTATTGGGCATGGCGCGCACGACGCGCTCGCTGCCGGTGGCGGCGACGATGGCCTGGCTGCGGATGCCCGCCATCACGCTGAGCTGCAGGGCAGCAGCCACATGGGCCGCGCAGGGCGCAGCGGCTTCGGCGAAGGCCTGGGGCTTGACGGCCCAGACCACGATCTCGGCCGCGGCCAACGAGGCATCGGCCGCCGCCAGCAGGCGCACACCGGGGCAGGCCGCGGCAATGCGCACGCGCTGCTCGGCCCAGGGTTCGACCACGGTGATCGCAGCCGCGGGCCAGCCGCTCCGCAGCAGGCCGCCGAAGATGGCGCCGGCCATGTTGCCGCCGCCGATGAAAGCGAGCCGGTGTGCCGTCATGTCGCTGGGCCGAACAAGCGTTGTGCGCGCCAGGTCAGCGTGACGCGGCTGGCGCTGGGGCCGGCGGGGCTGGCGGCGCGGGCGCGGGGCTGCCTTGCATCGTCACGCCCGGGCCGATCGGGATGTCGGGGTTGACGGTGATCTTGGTGACGAAGTGACGTGTCTCGCCGAAGCAGGTGGTCGGCAAGCCGACCTTTTCCTCGTAGTGCACCGTCACGCGCTTGCCCACGGCCTGCTGGATCTCCTTGGCGGCGGCATCGTCATGCACCGTGAAAAGAAACTTCTCCACGGAACTGCCGGGCAGCGAGACCAGGGCCAACTCACCCTCCCAGGTCTTGCACAGCCAGCCCTTGTGCGAGAACTTCTGCACCCAGCCGGCGCGCTCACCGCTGGAGTAGCTCCATTGCACGGCGATCCAGAAGTAGGCGGCCACCAGGCCGGCCATGACGACCAGGGTGATGAGAAGGCGTTTGATCCACATGGGCGTTCAGGCGTCGGTTCGTGAAGGCCCGCATCCTCGCACACGCAGGCAGCCGCTAGGATGCCAGCCTGCCCCACCCCCTTCGGAGACCGAGCCGTGAACCGACGCCCCCTGCTTGCCCTCGCCGCCGCTGCGGCCCTGCTCATCTCGGTGCCCGCGGCCGCGCAGGCACCCTGGCCGAGCCGGCCGGTCAAGATCGTCGTGCCGGCGCCGGCCGGCAGCTCGCTGGACCTGATCGTGCGTGCCATGAGCGAGAAGCTGGCAGCACGCTGGGGTCAACCGGTGGTGGTGGAGAACAAGCCCGGCGCCGGCGGCATGTTGGGGATGGATGTCGCCGCCAAGGCCACCGACGGCCACACCCTGGCCATCGGCTTCAACGGCCCGGTGGCCTTCGCGCCCTTCCTGTACCGCAAGATGCCCTACGACCCGGCCAAGGATTTGCTGCCGGTGGTGATGACGACCTCGCAGGCAAACGTGCTCGCCGTGAATGCCGACAAGGTGCCGGCCAAGACTGTCGCCGAGTTCGTCACCTGGGCCAAGGCCCAGGGCGGCAAGATGAACTACTCGTCGCTCGGCAACGGCAGCTCGGCGCACCTGACGATGGAGCTGTTCCTGTCGGAAGCCGGCATCGTGGCCACGCACATCCCGTTCAACGGCTCGCCGCCGGCGGCCATGGCGGTAGCCCAGGGTGAAGCCGATGCCACCTTCATGGTGGCGCCGGCGCTGCTGCCACATGTGCGCAACAACAAGGTGCGCCTGCTCGCGGTGAGCAGCACGCAGCGGCCCGACTCGCTGAAGGAGCTGCCGAGCCTGGCCGACGCCGGCTACAAGGCGGTCGAGGCCCTGGCCTGGAACGGCCTGTTCGTGCCGGCCGGAACGCCCGATGCCGTCGTCGCGCGCATCAACGCCGACGTCAACGACCTGCTCAAGGACGCTGCCGTGAAAACTCTCCTCGACGCCCAGGGCCTGACTGCCGTGGGCGGCAGCGCGGCCGACTTCAAGCGCGTGCTCGACGCCGAGGCCAGGCGCTGGGGGCCGATCATCACGCGCATCGGTGTGAAGCTGGACTGAACGCGCGCGATTGCTGCGCTCCGGCCCGGGCCTGAGCGCGGCGCGTTACGCCGCCACGCCGTGCACGTCGAGGTCGCGGCCCACGGCGGCCAGCAACTCGGCATTGCCCCCGGCCGCCGCCGTGTTGATGGTCACCGTTTGCTCGGCGCAGAAGCGCCACAGGCGCTCGGGGCGCAGGGCCTCGGCCCACGTGATCAGCGGCAAGATCGCGCCGGGCCGCGCAGCCAAGGCGCGGGCCACAACGCGGGCGGCGGCCGTGCCGGGGGTGAGCAGGCACACCCCGGCGAGGTCGGGGTCGGCGAGCAGCGCGGCGGCCGACTCGCCTCGCAGCAGCGTGATCGCTTCGGCCGGCACACCGTGGGCGAGCAGCGCCGCCTGCGTGGCCGCGCCGTCCGCCGCACCGACGGCGACCACGCTGTTGCCGGCGACCAAGGCGGCGGCCATCGCCTGCGCCGCGTCGCCTTGGCTGGCCTCTTGCGCCAGCACGAGGAAGACACCGCGTGGGTGCAAGCGCAAGGTGTTGCTCTCCCCCGTCGGGCCGGGCAGCACCTGATCGGCCAGCAGCGTCGCGGCCCGGGCCGCCAAGGCCGGCGCCAAGCGCTCGATGGATGCGATGCGTTCGGCCAGCGGGCGCGCGGCCCAGCGCTCGAAAGCCGGCAGCAGGGACTGGAGCGCTGGGGCCGACGCGGGCGCCGTGGCGTCGGTCGTTGCCGCGCCCGCCGGCTGTGCCACCGGTGCCGGCAGGGCCGCGGCAAAACGGTCGAGGTAGTGCGGGCCGCCAGCCTTCGGGCCGGTGCCCGACAGGCCTTCGCCACCGAAAGGCTGCACGCCGACCACGGCGCCGATCATGTTGCGGTTGACGTAGACGTTGCCGATGCGCGCCGTGTCGGCAATGTGTGCCGCGCGACTGTCGATGCGCGTTTGCACGCCGAGCGTGAGGCCATAACCCAGGGCGTTGACTTGCGCCACCACGCCGTCGACCTCACCACCCCAGCGCACGACATGCAGCACCGGGCCGAAGATCTCTTCGCGCATGTCGGCAACCCGGGCCAGCTCGAAGGCGATCGGCGCGATGTGGGTCGGCCCGGCCTGACCGGCCGGGGTTTCGGCGATCAGGCGAGCGTCACGGCGCAGGCGCGCGATGTGGCGCGCGATGTGGGCTTGCGCCTCGGCATCGATCACCGGGCCGACGTCGGTGGCCAGCAGCGCGGCGTCGCCGACGCTCAGCTCACGCATGGCGCCGGCCAGCATCTCGATCAAGCCGTCGGCAATGCTCTCGTGCACCAGCAGCAGGCGCAGCGCCGAGCAGCGCTGGCCGGCCGAGCGGAAGGCGCTCTGCACGACGGCATCGACCACCTGCTCGGGCAGCGCGGTGGAGTCCACAAGCATCGCGTTCAGGCCACCGGTCTCGGCGATCAGCGGCACCAGCAGGCCCTCCTTCGCGGCCAAGGTGCGGTGAATGATCTGCGCCACCTGGGTGCTGCCGGTGAAGCACACACCCGCGGTGCGCGGGTCGGCCACCAGGCCGGCGCCGACGGTCTCGCCCGGGCCATGCAGCAGGGCCAGGGCGTCGGGCGGCCCGCCGGCCTCCGGCCGCAGCGCCACCAGGCGCTCGGCCACAAAGGGCGTTTGTTCGGCCGGCTTGGCGGCCACCGTGTTGCCGGCCGCCAGCGCCGCCGCCACCTGGCCGGCGAAGATGGCCAGCGGAAAGTTCCACGGGCTGATGCAGACGAACACACCATTGCCCTGCAGCACACCCAAGGCCGTGCGGCGCTCGGCCTCGTTGGCGTAGTAGCGCAGGAAGTCGACCGCCTCGCGCACCTCGGCGATGCAGTCGCCCAGGGTCTTGTGCGCCTCCTTGACGAGCCAGGCGCAGAACGCGGGTGTGCACAGCTCGAGTGCATCAGCCGCACGGCGCAGAACGGCGGCGCGCGCCGCTGGCGGGCTGGCCGACCACGCGCCGAAGCCGGTCGAGAGGCGCGCCATCGCCGCGCCGATGTCGGCAGCGCTGGCCACCGGCACAGGCCCCACGGTGTGGGCCGCCAGGGCGGCATCGAAGGCGCTGCGCTCGGCCAGACAGGCCAGGTCGGCGCCATGGGAGTTCGGCCGTGACGCGCCATAGAGTTCGCGCGGCGCGGGCAGGGCCAGCGCGTCGATGCGCGCCAGCGGCGACGCCAGCAGCACGTCGGCAGCCACGGCTTCGTCCGCCAGCTGGTGCACGAAAGACGAGTTGGCGCCGTTCTCGAGCAGGCGCCGCACCAGATAAGCCAGCAGATCCCGGTGCTCACCCACCGGCGCATAAATGCGCACCGGCACTTCGCTCAGGCCCCCCGCTTGAGCAGGGGGAGCGGGGGGTGTGGGCGTCATTGCGCCCGAAGGAATTGACCGCGAGAACTCGCGGTAGATCCCTTCGCCCATGCCGTGCAGGCGCTGCAACTCGTACTTCGCACCGGCCTCGCGGGCCAGCAGCACGATGGCCGCAATGGTCCCGGCGTTGTGGGTCGCGAACTGCGGGTAGATCACGTCGGCGTGGCCGATCAGCGCGCGCGCACCCGCCAGGTAGGCGATGTCGGTGTGCTGCTTGTGCGTGAACACGGGGTAGCCGGCCAGGCCGAGTTCCTGCGCGCGCTTGATCTCGCCGTCCCAGTAGGCGCCCTTGACCAGGCGCACCATGAAGCGCAAGCCGTGGCTGCGGGCGATGCGGGCGACCTCGTCGACCACTGCCAGCGAGCGCGTCTGGTAGGCCTGCACGGCCAGGCCGAAGCCGCGCCACTGCGGGAAGTGCTGCGCGATGCGCGCGGCCAGGGCGTCGAGCACGTCGAGCGAAAGTTCGAGGCGGTCGCTCTCCTCGGCGTCGATGGTCAGGTTCATGTTGGCGCGCGCCGCCGGCTCGATCAGGCTCCACACCCGCGGCAGGAGCTCGGCAAAGACCCGTTCGCGCTGGGCCGCCTCGTAGCGTGAGAACAAGGCGCTGAGCTTGATCGAGATGCCGTCGGCAGCCTCCGGCGCCGTCGCGACGCCCAAGCTGGCGATGGCCTCGATGGCGCCGCGGTAGGAGGCCAGGTAGCGCTCGGCGTCGCGCTCGGTGCGCGCGCCTTCGCCCAGCATGTCGTAGGAGAAGCGCAGCGAAGACTGCGCTCGGCGCTGGGCGGCTGCAGCCGCCATCGCCTCGTCAATGGACCGACCGAGCACGAACTGGCGCCCCAGCAAGCCGATGGCGCGCACGGTGGCCGCCACCACCGTCTGGGCGCCCAGGCGCTGGATCAGTCCGTTGGTGCGGTCGCGTGAGCCCTCGGTCTCGGGCAGGAACTTCTTCGACAGGCTGATGGCGCTGGCCGACAGGCTGGCCAGCATGCGATGTGGGCCGTCGGCGCCGTCGCCGTCGAATTCGGCGCGGCCGAGTTGATCGGCGGTGAGGGCGATGGCGGTGTGGGCGTCGGGCACCCGAAGCAAGGCCTCGGCCAGACGCATCAGGGCGAGACCCTCGGCGCTCGAGATCGGGTACTCGCGCAGCAGGGACTCCATGGCCCAGAAAGGGGCCGGGTTGGCGCGCACGCCCTCGACCCAGGGGCGCGCAGTGGCGATGACGGCAGCCCAGTCGAGCGCGCCCGCGCGCGCCAGCGATGCGTCGACCGCCTGCGCCTCAGGCCGGTAAGGGTAGGGCAATCGGGCACGCTCCGGCGCAGCGATGAAGGGGGGAAGAAGCAGGTTCACGGCGGCCCCGTGCTGTTGGATAATCTCCAGCTTACGCGGCCTTGAGCCGTGAAAGATCCTGAGTTTTGCCACTCTCTTGGAGATTTATCCACCTTGACGGCGCTGGACAAGATCGATGCGCGGATCCTGCGCGTGCTGCAGGCCGACGGCCGCATCAGCAACTTGAAGCTGGCCGAGGCGGTGCATCTGTCGCCGACGGCCGTGCTCGAGCGCGTCAAGCGGCTGACGCGCGAGGGCGTCATCCTCGGCTACGAGGCGCGGCTCAACCCCGCCAAACTCGGTGCCGGCCTGATGGTCTTCATCGAGGTGCTGCTCGACCGCACCGTGCACGACGTGATGGACAGCTTCAAGGCTGCGGTGCAGGCGCGCCCCGAGATCCTGGAGTGCCACCTGGTGGCCGGCGGCTTCGACTACCTGCTCAAGACCCGCGTGGCCGACATGCCCGCCTACCGTGAATTGCTGGGCAACAGCATCTGGGCCCTGCCGGGTGTGCGCGAGACCCGCACCTACGCGGTGATGGAGGAAGTGAAGAACACGCAGCAGCTCGTGGTGTAGGGCAAGGCCCTCGGACGGGCGGGCTGCGCAGCCGCCGCGGATCGGGCTTGGCCCGGCCGCCAGCGGCGCTCCGTTCAGGGGGGCGGCGAAGCCGCTCCGGGGGTGCTTCTATCTTGCGCCAAAGACCGCGGTGCCCACGCGCACCAGGGTGGCCCCCTCGGCGATCGCCGCTTCGAGGTCGGCGCTCATGCCCATCGACAGCGTGTCCAGCGCCAGGCCGTCCTGCCGCAAGGCGGTGAACAGGTCGTGCAAGCGGCAGTGCGGCGCGCGCTGGGCCGCGAGGCCGTCGACCGGCTCCGGAATCGACATCAGCCCGCGCAGGCGCAACTGCGGCAGTGCCGCCACCGCATGCGCCAGTGCTGGCAGCGCCTCCGGCGCGACGCCGCTCTTGCTCTCCTCGCCACTGACATTCACCTGCAGACAGACTTGCAAAGGCGGCAGAGCTGCCGGCCGTTGCGCCGAGAGTCGCTCGGCGATCTTGAGCCGGTCGATGCTGTGGACCCAGTCGAAGCTGGCGGCCACCTCGCGTGTCTTGTTGCTCTGCAAGGGGCCGATCAGGTGCCACGCCAGGGTGGGACGCAGATCGCTCAGGGCCGCGATCTTGGCCAGTGCCTCCTGGACGTAGTTTTCACCGAACGCGTGCTGGCCCGCCGCATGCGCCTCGCGCACCGCATCGGGGCCGAAGGTTTTGCTCACCGCCAGCAGCGTGACGCTTTGCACGGGACGTTGCGCTGCGGCACATGCAGAGGCAATGCGCTCGCTGACCTGTTGTAACTTGACTGAGATGCTCGCCATAATCGCCCGAGACTAGCTCAAGAGCACGACACCCCGCCATGGACATCACCCAGCTGCTGGCCTTCTCGGTCAAGAACAAGGCCTCCGACCTGCACCTGTCGGCCGGCCTGCCGCCGATGATCCGGGTGCACGGCGACGTGCGCCGCATCAATGTCGATCCGCTCGAGCACAAGCATGTGCACGACATGATCTACGACATCATGAACGACTCGCAGCGCAAGCACTACGAGGACACGCTGGAGTGCGACTTCTCGTTCGAGATCCAGGGCCTGGCGCGGTTTCGCGTCAACGCCTTCAACCAGAACCGCGGCTCAGGCGCCGTGTTCCGCACCATCCCGAGCAAGATCCTGACGCTCGAGCAGCTCAACACGCCGAAGATCTTCGCCGAGCTGTCATTGAAGCCGCGCGGTCTGGTGCTGGTGACCGGCCCGACCGGCTCGGGCAAGAGCACGACCCTGGCGGCCATGGTCAATCACCTCAACGAGAACGAGTACGGCCACGTGCTGACGGTCGAAGACCCGATCGAATTCGTGCACGAGAGCAAGAAGTGCCTGGTCAACCAGCGCGAGGTCGGCCCGCACACCCTGTCCTTCAACAACGCGCTGCGCGCTGCACTGCGTGAAGACCCCGACGCGATCCTGGTCGGCGAGTTGCGCGACCTGGAAACCATCCGCCTGGCCCTGACGGCCGCGGAGACCGGCCACCTGGTGTTCGGCACCCTGCACACCAGTTCGGCCGCGAAGACCATCGACCGCGTGGTCGACGTGTTCCCGGCGGCGGAAAAAGAAATGGTGCGCTCGATGCTGTCGGAGTCGCTCATTGCGGTGATCTCGCAGACCCTTTGCAAGTTGAAGGACGGCTCGGGCCGCGTGGCGGCGCACGAGATCATGCTCGGCACCTCGGCGATCAAGAACCTGATCCGCGAAAACAAGATCGCGCAGATGTACTCCGCCATCCAGACCGGCCAGAGCCTGGGCATGCAAACCCTCGACCAAACCCTCACCGAGCTGGTCAAGCGCAACATCATTTCACCGGCAGAAGCCCGCAGCCGCGCGCGCACGCCGGAGAACTTCCAGGGATGATGTCGACCACCCCCGAAGCGCCGTCGGCGCTCCCCCTCGAGGGGGCACCGCTGGCGGACCGGCAGAGCCGGATCCGCGGCGGTCGCTTGGCAACCACACTGCTGGCGACCCGGGTCGCGGTGCGAATGGAGCCCTAAATAAATGGAACGCGACCAAGCCTCGAAATTCGTCAACGACCTGTTGAAGCTGATGATCAGCCGCAACGGCTCGGACCTGTTCCTGACAGCCGACTTCCCGCCCGCCATCAAGGTCGATGGCAAGATCACCAAGGTCTCGCCGCAGCCCCTGACCGGCCAACACACGATGGCGTTGACGCGCGCCGTCATGAACGACAAGCAGGCCGCCGAGTTCGAGCGCACCAAGGAGTGCAACTTCGCCATCTCGCCCACCGGCATCGGCCGCTTCCGGGTCAACGCTTTCGTCCAGCAGGGCCATGTCGGCCTGGTGTTGCGCACGATCCCGATGACGATCCCGTCGATCGACAGCCTGGGCCTGCCGCAGATTCTCAAAGACGTGGCCATGACCAAGCGCGGGCTGACGATCTTCGTCGGCGCCACCGGCTCGGGCAAGAGCACCTCGCTGGCCGGCCTCGTGGACTACCGCAACGAGAACTCCTACGGCCACATCATCACGATCGAAGACCCGGTGGAGTTCGTGCACCCGCACAAGAAC
>JANNFB010000373.1:0-2411 GCA_031379365.1 Burkholderiales bacterium | reverse complement strand
GTGCTGCTGGCCGACGACCTGATGGTCGGCACGCCGCCGGTGCTGTCGCAGATGGTGGAGCAATTCAAGGAGTGGCGCGTCTCGATGCTGGCGGTGCAGGAGGTGCCGGCCGATCAGACCCAGCGCTACGGCATCGTGGCCGGCACGGCCGTGAACGACCGCCTTGTCAACATCGACCGCATCGTCGAAAAGCCCAAGCCCGCCGATGCGCCTTCCCGTTTGGGCGTGGCCGGGCGTTACATCCTCACCCCCGGGGTGTTCCACGAAATCGCCAATCAGCAACGCGGCGTAGGCGGCGAAATCCAGCTGACCGACGGCATTGCCGGGCTGCTGCGCCGCGAGAAGGTGTTCGCCTACCGATACGAGGGTCGGCGCTACGACTGCGGCAGCAAGGAAGGTTTTCTTCAAGCCAATGTGGAATTGGCCCTGGAACATCCTCAACTCGGGCCGGGCTTCCGCGATTACCTCAAGGCGCTGAGCCTGTAGACCCAGCCCGAGGCCAGCAACGCGCCGTTGCTGCGACCCGGTGCAGGCGGGAGCCTACCTGCGGCGCAGGTAGTGCACGAACTCCGTCGCGCCGCTGTTCTGCTCGACCAGCTCGTTGCCGGTCTGGCGCGCAAAGGCCTGGAAGTCGCGCACCGACCCGGGGTCGGTGGCCACCACCTTGAGCACTTCGCCGCTGAGCATGTCCGCCAGGGCTTTCTTCGCCTTGAGGATGGGCAGCGGGCAGTTCAGGCCGCGGGTGTCGAGTTCTTTCTGCGCTTCCATGCGGGTGTCCTTCAATTCGTGAGCGATTTTAGGGGCCTAGGCGCGAGTCGCCCAGTCGATGAAGCTCGGCTCATGGCCGCGGCTGCGCAGCCAGTCGGCCAGGGCCTGGCCGGTGCCCGAGGCCCAGCACTTGACGTTCGCCGGCGTGAACAGCTTGTACTCCGCCAGTTCAGGCGACAAGCGGATCTCGCCGCGGGCCCGCGCGTGATAAGCGATGATGATCTGGTTCATGCGCTGGAAATCGTAGACCCCGATCAAGGCCAGCGCGTCGACCGTCAGCGCTGTTTCCTCGCCGACTTCGCGCGCGATGCCCGCCTCGGGCGTTTCACCGGCCTCCATGAAGCCGGTGATCAACGCGAAGCGCCGGCCGGGCCAGGCGGCATTGCGTGCCAGCAGGATCTGCCCGTCACGATCAATGCACTCGACCACCGCGGCCAGCACGGGCGTCGGATTGTTCCAATGGGTGAAGCCGCAGGCGGCGCAGCGCAGGCGCGACTTCGGACCGCCGTCTTCGAGCTGCTCGATCAGCGCGAGCTCGTGGGCGCAGGTCGGGCAGTAGCGAAAGCTCACGCCGGAAACACACCCGTCGACAGGTAGCGATCGCCGCGATCGCAGACGATGAAGACGATGGTTGCGTTCTCCAGCCGCTCGGCCAGCCGCAACGCCACGCAGCAGGCGCCCGCCGCCGAGATGCCGGCAAAGATGCCTTCGTCACGGGCCAATCGGCGCGCCATGTCTTCGGCATCGGCCTGGCTGACCAGGACGATCTCGTCAACGTGCGTCGGGTCATAGATCTTGGGCAGGTAGGCCTCGGGCCACTTGCGGATGCCCGGGATGCGCGAGCCCTCGCTGGGCTGCGCGCCGACGATGCGCACGGCGGGGTTCTGTTCCTTCAGGAAGCGCGACACGCCGGTGATGGTGCCGGTGGTGCCCATCGCGCTGACGAAATGCGTGATGTGGCCATCGGTGTCGCGCCAGATCTCCGGACCGGTGGTTTCGTAGTGGACGCGCGGGTTGTCGGCGTTGGCGAACTGATCGAGCACCCGGCCCTTGCCGTCAGCCTGCATCTGCAAGGCGAGGTCGCGCGCGTACTCCATGCCGCCGGAGCGTGGCGTCAGCACCAGTTCCGCACCGAAGGCCTTCATGGTCTGGGCGCGCTCGATCGACAAATCCTCCGGCATGATCAACACCATGCGGTAGCCGCGGATCGCTGCGGCCATGGCCAGCGCGATGCCGGTGTTGCCCGAGGTGGCCTCGATCAGCACGTCGCCAGCCTTGATGTCGCCCCGCTCTTCGGCGCGGCGGATCATGCTCATGGCGGGTCTGTCCTTGACCGAGCCCGCCGGGTTGTTGCCTTCCAGCTTGCCCAGAATCACATTGCGGCGCTGCCCATTGCCGGCACCGGGCAGGCGTTGCAACTGCACCAGCGGCGTCGAACCAATGACGTCTTCGAGGGTCTTGTAGGCAGGCATGGCGCCATTGTGGCAGTGGCCCTGAATGGCTGCAGGCTGCGTGTGATAATTCCAGCTGACGCGCTACCGCGTGCTTTCAATCTCTTGCCCGGGTGGCGAAATCGGTAGACGCAAGGGACTCAAAATCCCTCGCCGCAAGGCGTGCCGGTTCGAGTCCGGCCCCGGGCACCA
>JANNFB010000363.1:0-2870 GCA_031379365.1 Burkholderiales bacterium | reverse complement strand
GTGCTGCTGTGCCGCGCCGACCGCGCCATTCCTGACGAAGAGCGCGAGAAGATTTCGCTCTTCACCAACGTGCTGCCGCACGGCGTGATCTCGATGTGGGACGTGGACACCATCTACAAGGTGCCGCGCATGCTGCACGAGCAGGGCCTGGACGAGCAGATCTGCATGAAGCTGCAGCTGCTGACCAAGCCCGCCGACCTGCGCCGCTGGGACAAGCTGGTGCACGAAGTAGAGCACCCGGCGCGCGAAGTCACGATCGCCATGTGCGGCAAGTACACCGACCTGTCGGACTCCTACAAGTCGCTCAACGAGGCGCTGCGCCATGCCGGCATCCACAACCACGCGCGGGTGAAGATCGAGTATGTCGATTCGGAGACCCTAGACGAGAACAACGTCGCCCGACTCGCGCAGTACGACGCCGTGCTGGTGCCGGGCGGCTTCGGCAAGCGCGGCGTGGAGGGCAAGATCCTGGCAGCGCAATTCGCCCGAGAGCACAAATTGCCCTACCTCGGCATCTGCCTGGGCATGCAGGTGGCGACGATCGAAGTCGCGCGCCACCTGGCCGGTCTGGCGGGCGCGAACTCGACCGAATTCGATCCCGAAACGCCGCACCCGGTGATCGCCCTGATCGACGAGTGGCAAGACCGCGACGGCACGATCCAGAAGCGCGATGCCCAGTCCGACCTGGGCGGCACCATGCGCCTGGGCGCGCAAAGCTCCGATGTGAAGCCCGGCTCACTGGCGCACCGCATCTACGGCAACGTCGTCACCGAGCGGCACCGCCACCGCTTCGAGGCCAATGAGCACTACCTGGAGCGCCTGCAACAGGCCGGCCTGATCATCAGCGCGATCACGCAGCGCGAGAAGCTGACCGAGATCGTCGAGTTGCCGGCCGAGGTGCACCCGTGGTTTGTCGGTGTGCAGTTCCACCCGGAATTCAAGAGCACGCCGTGGGACGGTCACCCGCTCTTCATCCACTACGTCAAGGCAGCGCTCGACCACCAATTGGCGCGAGCAGCGGCTGCTGAGAAGGTGGCCGCATGAAGCTCTGCAGCTTCAATGTGGGGATAGACCAGCCCTTCTTCCTGATCGCCGGACCCTGCGTCGTTGAGAGCGAGCAGTTGCAGATGGACGTCGCCGGGCACCTGAAAGAGATCACCGCGGCGCTCGGCATCCCCTTCATCTTCAAGTCGAGCTACGACAAGGCCAACCGCTCCAGCGGCACCACCTTCCGCGGCCCTGGCATGGAACGCGGCCTGGAGATCCTGGCCAAGGTGAAGCGTGATCTGAAGGTACCGATCCTGACCGACGTGCACAACGAGAATGAGATCGCCGCCGTCGCCGCCGTGGTGGATGTCCTGCAGACCCCCGCCTTCCTGTGTCGGCAGACCGATTTCATCCGTGCCGTGGCCCAGAGCGGCAAGCCGGTGAACATCAAGAAGGGCCAGTTCCTCGCGCCGCACGACATGAAGAACGTGATCGACAAGGCGCGCGCGGCGGCGAAGGAAAAAGGCTTGCCCGAAGACAACTTCATGGCCTGCGAACGTGGCGTGAGCTTCGGCTACAACAACCTGGTCTCCGACATGCGCTCCCTGGCCATCATGCGCGAGACCGGCGCCCCAGTCGTCTTCGATGCCACGCACAGCGTGCAATTGCCCGGCGGCCAGGGCACGAGTTCCGGCGGCCAGCGCGAGTTCGTGCCGGTGCTGGCGCGGGCTGCCATCGCGGTCGGCGTGGCGGGTGTGTTCATGGAAACGCATCCTGATCCGGCAAATGCGATGAGCGACGGGCCGAATGCCGTGCCGTTGAAACACATGAAGGCGTTGCTGGAACAACTGCTCGCCCTCGACCGCGTCATCAAGGCCCAGCCCCTGCTGGAGAACGACTTTTCCTGCTGACCGATCCACAGACTCCCCGAAGAAAGACAAAACATGAGTGCCATCGTCGATATCGTCGGCCGGGAAATCCTCGACAGCCGCGGCAACCCCACCGTGGAGTGCGACGTGCTGCTGGAAAGCGGAACCATGGGCCGTGCGGCCGTGCCCTCGGGCGCCTCGACCGGCTCGCGCGAAGCGATCGAATTGCGTGACGGCGACAAGGCTCGCTACGGCGGCAAAGGTGTGCTGCGCGCCGTCGAGCACATCAACACCGAGATCAGCGAATCGGTGCTGGGCCTGGACGCGAGCGAGCAGGCCTTCCTCGACAAGACCCTGATCGAGCTGGACGGCACCGACAACAAGGGCCGCCTGGGTGCCAACGCCACACTGGCCGTCAGCATGGCCGTGGCGCGGGCCGCCGCCGAAGAGAGTGGCCTGCCGCTGTACCGCTACTTCGGCGGCATGGGCGGCATGCAGTTGCCGGTGCCGATGATGAATGTCATCAACGGCGGCGCGCATGCCAACAACAACCTCGACCTGCAAGAGCTGATGATCATCCCGGTCGGTGCGCCGACCTTTCGCGAAGCCGTGCGCTACGGCGCCGAGGTCTTCCACGCTCTGAAGAAGATCCTGCACGACAAGGGCATGCCGACCTCGGTGGGTGACGAAGGCGGCTTCGCGCCCAACGTGGCCAGCCATGAGGCGGCGATCCAGTTGATCCTGGAGGCGATCGACAAGGCTGGCTACGAGGCCGGGCGCCAGATCGCCATCGGCCTCGACTGCGCCGCCAGCGAGTTCTACAAGGACGGCAAGTACCACTTGGAGGGCGAGGGCCTGCAGCTCACCGCGCCAGAGTGGACCGACATCCTGGCCACCTGGTGCGACAAGTACCCCATCATCAGCATCGAAGACGGCATGCACGAGGGCGACTGGGACGGCTGGAAGCATCTCGCTGATCGCCTGGGCAAGAAGGTGCAGCTGGTCGGCGACGAC
>JANNFB010000356.1:0-7340 GCA_031379365.1 Burkholderiales bacterium | reverse complement strand
GGACAGGTGTTGTATTCAGGGCCTTTGCTTTGGTGACTTTCATTTGGCCCTGCAAATGTTCGCGAAGCGGGGGTCCGCTCACTTCGCGCAGCGAAGTTATGCGGGCACCAAAGTTACCCGGCCGCCGGGCCGGGACCCGGCTGGCAACGCAGGCCTCGCAAGAGCGAAAAAACAAGACAAGCCGAACGCCCGCAATGGACTGATAGTCAACGGTCAGATGGGTGCGGTTTAACGCCGCCGCGTTTGAGGGGGAGCGGCGAAGCCGCTGCGCAGGTGGCGTCATTCATACGGCTGCCCGGGCCGCGGTGCCCCGAACAAGTGGCCTTGCAATTCCTCACAGCCGAGGGCCACCAGGAAGTCGCGCTGGGCCACCGTCTCGACGCCTTCGGCAATCGTCGCCATGCCCAGACTGGTGGCGAGCATGAAGATCGCGCGGGCAATGGCGGCGTGGCCGCTGTTGGCGGGCAGGTCGTGGACGAAACTGCGGTCGATCTTGATGCGGTCGATCGGCAGGCGGTTCAGGCGGCCGAGCGAGGAGTAGCCGGTGCCGAAATCGTCGATAGCAATGCGCACGCCCAAGGCCTTCAAGTCGGCCAGCGTCGCCGACACGGCGTCGATGTCGTCCATCAGCATGCGCTCGGTGATTTCCAGTTCGAGCCATTTGCCGCTCAGGCCTTCTTCGCGCAGAACCTGCGCCACGCTGGCACCGAAGCCGGCGTCGCGAAACTGCGGCGACGCCACATTCACCGACACCGGCAGTTTGTGCCCGGCATCGTGCCATCGGCGGGCGGCGCGCACGGCTTCGCGCAGCACCCATTGGCCGATCGGCACGATCAAGCGCTGCTGTTCGGCCAGCGGCATGAAGTCATCGGGCAGTACCAGGCCGCGCGTCGGGTGCTGCCAGCGGATCAGCGCCTCGGCGCCGACCAGCCGGCCGTTCGAGGCCCACACCTGCGGCTGGTAGTGCAGCACGAACTCGCCGCGCGCCACGGCCTGCGTCAGTTGCGACTCCAGCTCCAGCGCAGCCAGGGCGCGCTGGCCGAGTGCGGGGTCGTAGCAGCGCTGCGTGGCCCGGCCCTGATGCTTGGCCAGGTACATCGCCGCATCGGCGCAGCGGATCAGATCGGAGGGCGTGTTGGCATGCAACGGGTACAGCGCGATGCCCACCGAGGGCGTGACCGAGATCGGCCGGCCTTCGAGCAGCAGCGGCACGGCCAAGGCCGTCAGGATCTTTTGTGCCACTTCCTGAACCACCTCCAGCGGCTGCGGGCCGGGCAGCAACACCAGGAACTCGTCGCCACCGAAACGCGCCACCAGGTCGCTGGTGCGCAGCAGCTGCCGCAGGCGCTGGGCCAGGGTTTGCAAGAGTACGTCGCCGGCCAGGTGACCGAGTGAGTCGTTGACGCGCTTGAAGTGGTCCAGGTCGATGAAGAGCAGCGCACCCTGGGCGTCGCGGGCGCGGCCGCTGGCCATCAGGGCGTCCAGCCGCTCGGTGAAAGCCGTGCGATTGAGCAGGCCGGTGAGCGGGTCATGGTGCGCCAGGTGGTGGATGCGGGAGCGTGCGGCCTCGCGGTCGCGCATGTCGCGCACGATCGTCATGCGCAGGCGCTCGCCACCGCGCTCGATGGTGCGCACGATGAACTCGACGGCGATGCGCGTGCCGTCCTTGTGCAGCAGCACGCTCTCGTAGGCGGTTTCGGCGCCCGAGGCCATCACCTCCAGCACCTTGGGCACCTGCTCGGGGGCAATGAAATCGAGGTTCTTGCGCCCGACGATCTCCTGCAGCGTATGCCCCAACAGGGCCAGCAGCGGCGGATTGGCATCGGTGATGATGCCGTCCTTGTGGAAGACGATGCCTTCCACGCTGGCCTGCATGAACTTGGCCAAGCGTTCTTCCGACTCGCGCACCGCCCGCTCGGCTTCGCGGTGCCGCGTGATGTCGACAATGAGCACGAAGGCCGCCAGCACGTTGCCGTCCCCGGCCAGATGCGGAACCATCTGCACCTCGATCCACTGCGTGCCTTTGGCGCTTTGCAGCTGGCGTTCGTAGCGGGTCGGGCGGCCTGCCATCACTTCGTCGACATAGGGCTGGATCAGGCGCGCGGCCTCGACACCGATCACCTGCGCGAAGGTGCGTCCGAGGATGCTCTCTTCCGTCAGGCCGAAGGTGCGCGCATAACTGGCATTGGCGAACAGGCAGCGGAAGTCGTCGGCGGCAAACAAGGCAATCATGGCCGGCACGTTGGTGGCCACCATGCGCAATTGCTGTGCTTGTTCGCGCGCCCCGGCCTCGGCCAGGCGCGCAGCCGACACGTCGTGCAGCTGGCACAGGTAACGCCCCGCCTGCGGCAGCCAACGCGCACTGCAATCGACCCAGGCCGTGGTGACGCCACGCGTCGGGCGCAGCGCCACTTGCAGGATGAAATCGCGCTGGCTGGCCAGTGCCTTTTGCAGCAGCGGCAGCTCCTTGGGATCGAACACCGCCTGCCAACCGGCACCGAGCGCGGCCTCGGCGCCCAGACCGGCAAACTCGCTGAACGCCTTGTTGACCGCCACGGCCTGGGCGTCTGCGGTCAGCACCAGCACCGACGAAGGCAGCCAGTGCCAGTCCGGCTGCCCGATGCCGGTGCGCTCGACGCTGCGACGATCGGGCGGTGCGGGCGGTGCGGGCGGTGCGGCGGCCATGGTGCTTCAGCGCCCCGCGACGACGCGCGCTGCCAGGCACAGGTCTTCCCAGGCCCGGGCCTTGTCCGTCAGGGTGCGCAGCAGGTAGGCGGGGTGGTAGGTGACGACCACCGGCACGCCTTGGTAGCGGTGCACGTGGCCACGCAACTTGCCCAGCGGCTCGTCGCTGCCGAGCAGCGCCTGCGCCGCAAACCGGCCCATCGCCAGGATGATGCGCGGCTGCACCAGGGCGATCTGGCGCGCCAGGAAGGGAGCGCACTGCGCGGTTTCGGCCGGCACCGGGTTGCGGTTCTTCGGCGGCCGGCACTTCAGCGTGTTGGCAATGAAGACCTGGCGCTCGGGCGGGCCCTCGCCGCGGGTCAAAGACAGCGCGTGCAGCATGTTGTCGAGCAACTGGCCCGACACGCCGACGAAGGGCTCGCCCTGCGCGTCTTCTTGCTCGCCGGGTGCTTCGCCAACGATCATCCAGTGGGCCCGCAGGTGGCCCGTGCCGAACACGGTTTGCTGGCGCGACTCGCACAAGCTGCAGGCGCGGCACCCAGCCACCGCCGCGCGCAGGGCGAGCCAGTCGAGCGATGCAATCTCGGGCCGCAACAGGGGCACCGCGCTGCGCGCGGAGGGCGCGCTGACGGCCGCGGTGGGTGTTCGCGGCACGTCTGTCGAGGCGGCTCCCGGGATGGCAACTGGAGCGGGGCTCAGCGCTGCTGGCGCCGCAGCCGGTGGCGCGCCGAACAGGCGCACCCCCATGGTCTGCAGCATGGCGCGCTGGCGTTCACTCCAGCGCATGGGCGGGCTCCCCGGTGGCCAGGCGCATCACGCAGGCGTCTTCGCGCTGGCCGGCGGCGGCAGGGTAGTAGCTGCGGCGCCAGCCCACCTGCTCGAAACCGTAGCGGCGGTAGACCTCGCGCGCGCGGTGGTTGCTCTCGCGCACTTCGAGCCACAGCCACACGGCGCCCGCCCCGCGGCAGTCGGCCACCAGGCCGTCGAGCAGCCGACGCGCCAGGCCGCGATGCTGCCAGGCAGGTGCCACCGTGATGTTGAGCAGGTGCATCTCCTGCACGCCGGGCATGGCGACGCAGTAGGCGCAGAGCTGGCCCTGCGCATCGCGCAATTGCTGGGCGCTGTAGCCAGCGGCCAATGAGTCGATGAAGTTGCCGCGGCTCCAGGCAAACGGATAAACGCTCTGCTCGATCGCCATCACGGCGTCGAGATCGGCCAGGGTCAGCGCCTCGCGTTGCGCGGGCGGCGAGCTGAACTGCAGTTGCGCGCTCACTGGAGCACCCTTCGGCCTGCGGCCTGTCCCGCCAAGCGGGAGCGTGAGCGCTTGGGGCGGCCCGTCGCGCTCACTGGGGCACCCTTATGCCTGCGGCCTGTCCTGCCTTGGCCAGCGCCGCAGCGCTGCGTTCGGCTGTCGTGAACGCAACCTTGTCGCGCAGGTAGAGCGGCAAGGCCAGCGCAGCGTCCATGCCTTCGCCGCGCCGCCAGGCCGCGAGCGCCAGGCGGGCCAGGGCGGCAGCGCGGTGCTGTGCAGCGGGGATGCGCAGTGCGCTGCCGGTGGGCAGGCGGTCGCCGAAGGCGTCGAGCGCCGAGCCAGCCACGCAGGCCGGCGGCTCGAGGCGCCAGGCCTCGGCCAGGGCGGCCACGGGCCACAAGGCCGGTGCGTGGTCCACCCACCAACCATCGGGGCTGTACAAGTAGGCGGCGGCGTAGACCTCGTCCATGCGCGCATCCATGGCCACCCAGAGCCGGTGTGCCGCCTGGCCATGCCGGGCCTGCGCGTCTTCGGCCACCAAGGCCAGGCTGTCGATGGCCAGCACCGGCAGGCCGGCACCGAAAGCCAGCCCCTGCGTCACCGAACAAGCGGTGCGCAAGCCGGTGAAGGCGCCGGGGCCGCAGCCAAAGGCGATGGCGTCGAGATCACGCAAGGCCAGGCCCGCGCTCGCCAACAACTCGAAGACCAGGGGCAGCAAGCGCTGCGAGGCAATGGCGCCGCCGACCTCGTCGGCCAGCCATTGGCGCGGGCCGTCGACGAGCGCCAGCGTCATGCGCTCGGTGGACGTGTCCAGTGCCAACAAACGCGGCGCGGGCAGCGCGGTCGCACTCACCCACGCCGCTCCATCGTGCTCGCTTCGGCCAGGCCTTTCGGGCATCGGTTCGGTCGCATGCGGTCAGTGTATGACGCACCCGGCATGCGATCATGATTGCGATGCGCCACCGCCTGCTGCCTATCGCCGTCAGCCTGTCGGCCCTGCTCTGCTCGGGGCCTGTGCAGGCGGTCGATGCGCCGGTGCTGGCACCCGAAATCGAGCAGGCCCTGCGACGCGAGGGCGTGCCGGTGGAAGCGCTGTCGGTGTGGGTGCAAGAGGTGGGCAGCGGCGCCACCCGGCTGACGCTGAACGCCCAGAAGGCCGTCAACCCGGCCTCGCTGGCCAAGCTGCTGACGACCTACGCCGCACTCGACCAGCTCGGCCCGGCCTTCACGTGGAAGACGCCGGTCTGGCTCGCCGGCCGGGTGCAGAACGGCGTGCTCGAGGGCAACCTGCACATTCAGGGGCGCGGCGACCCCAAGCTCACCCTCGAGCGGCTGTGGCTGCTGATGCAGCGCTTGCGCCAGATGGGCATCGCCGAGGTCCGTGGCGACATCGTGCTCGACCAGAGCGCCTTCGTCGTACCCGAGACTTCCACGGCCGCCTTCGACAACGAGCCGCTGCGCCCGTACAACGTGCGCGCCCAGGCCCTGCTGCTCAACCTGAGCGCGGTGCTTTACACCTTCACGCCCGACCCGGCCCGTGGCGTGGCCGTGGTCTCGGCCGAGCCGGCGCTGCAGGGCGTGGCCGTCGATGCCAGCGTGCCGCTCGCCGCCGGTCCCTGCAATGACTGGCGCGGCGCCCTCAAGGCGACCCCCGGCGACCCCGAGCGCATGCGCTTCGGCGGCAGCTACGCCGCGACCTGCGGCGAGCGCGTCTGGCCCCTGGCCTACCCCGATGCCAGGCTCTACGCAGCGCGCCTGCTGACCGCGCTTTGGCAGGGCAGCGGCGGGCGCCTGAGTGGCAGCGTACGCGAAGGCGCGGCGCCGGAGGGCCTCAAGCCCAGTTTCGAGATCGCCTCGCCGGCCCTGGCCGAGGTGGTGCGCGACATCAACAAGTACAGCAACAACGTGATGGCGCAGCAGCTGCTGTTGACGCTGGCTCTGCAGCGCCCGGGGGCCACCAGCGCCACGCCGGAAGCCGGGCGCGAGGCGCTGCGCCAGTGGCTGTCGCAGCGCCTGGGTGAGTCCTTGGACGGCGTGGACATCGACAACGGCTCCGGCCTGTCGCGTGAGACGCGAGTCTCGGCGGCGCTGCTCGGCCGCGTGTTGCAGACGGCCTGGGCCAGCCCGGTGATGCCCGAGCTGATCGCTTCCCTGCCGGTGAACGGCCTGGACGGCACACTGCGCCGCGCGAATTCAAGTGCCGGCATGGCGCACCTGAAGACCGGCTCCTTGCGCGACGTGGCCGGTGTCGCCGGCTACGTGCTCGGCGCCAGTGGCAGGCGCTATGTGCTGGTGGCCGTGATCAACCACCCCAATGCCAATGCGGCGCGCGCCGCGCTGGATGCACTGGTGCAATGGACCATCGACGACGCCCGACAAGCCAAGCGTCCTGCGGAGCCGTCGCGGCGGACGTCGAAGTGAGCACTGCAAGTAGCCACCGCTGAATGCAAACCGGCGCCCAAGGGCGCCGGTCAAGTGATCGAGCTCAGGCGATCACTGGTTGAGCGGGATCCAGCCGAAGTCCTTGATCTTGCCGATGACCTGATCGCCGAATGCCTTGTGGCCGCCCGTGGTCGGGTGCACCCCGTCGGCAAACAGCCAGGTGCTGGTGCTGGCGCCAGTGCGCAGGCCGTTGAAGGGCTGGCCAGACGCCGCATTGCAGAACAAGGAAGAGCCGTCAGTCACCCGGTTGCCAGTCACCAGCGCGATCTTGGCCGGGTCGCAGGCCGCAGTCGTGACATTGGTGAAGCCGTACTTGCTCGGGTTGGCGACAGCGTCGCCCGACAACGCGCGGGCGTCGATGATCTGCGCAGCCGTACCGGACAGCCCAGCGAGCAGTGCCGTGTTGAAGTCAGCCGACAGCGATGTCAACAAGGCCTTGCTGGCGGTGGGCAGACTGCTAAAGGCCGGTGTCGGCGAGGCGTCGGGCAGCGTCATGACCGCCACGCGGGTTGCGCCGCGGGCCAGGATCTTGTCCTTCACCAGGGTTGCGAGCTGGCCTGCCGTGGCTTGCGCCGCTGCCGATGCAGCCGCCGGGGTCAACTGCCCTGCGCCGACCGCGCCGAAGAGCAGGAAGATGTCGTTGTTGCCGCCGTAAACAAAGACGATCTCGTCGGCGCGATAGCTGCCGAAGCGCGTCAGATGCCTGTCCATCTGCGTGGTCATCGGTATCGTCAGCGCACCGCCAGTCTTGCCGATGCCGTTCGGATCGGTCACGCGCGAGCCGCCCTGGCCGTAGCCGGTGCAACTGGTGGCCAGCGCCGGGTTGGCGGCGGCCGGGCACTGCACCTCGGTCGTTGCGAAGCCGGCCGAGGCCTGGGTGATGGGCGCGCCCACCTTGGCGGCGACCCATTCAACCCAGATCGTGGCGTTGTTGGTGTTGCTGGTCGCGGTGTAACCGGTG
>JANNFB010000266.1:0-4604 GCA_031379365.1 Burkholderiales bacterium | reverse complement strand
ACCCACCCACCCGCGTCGCAGCAGAAGGAGTCAGCATGAGCGAGAAGACAGCCAGCGTGATGTGGACCGGCGCTGGAAAGCACGGCCTGGGCCAGATCAGCACCCAGACCGGCGCGCTGCTCGACTATCCCTATGGCTTCGCCAGCCGCTTCGGCGACGACCGCCGCGGCACCAACCCGGAAGAGATTCTGGCCGCCGCGCACGCGGCCTGTTTCACGATGGCTTTCTCCTTCGCCTGCGAGAAGACGGGCTTTGCCACCACCGAACTCGATACCCAGGCGCGCGTGAGCCTGACGGCGCAAGGCGAAGGCTTCGTGATCGACCGCATCGCCCTGACGCTGCGGGCCACCGTGCCGGGCCTGGACGAGGCCCGGTTCCAGGCGCTGGCCCTCACCGCCAAGCAGGACTGCCCCTTGTCCAAGGCCCTCACCGGGGTGCCCAAGGTCACCCTGGAGGCCACGCTTTTCGTGCCGCCTGTGCCATCCGGCAGCGCATGACGCAACGGCTCGGTCCGCCAGCGAGGATGCGCCTCGCCGTTAGAGGGTGCGCTGGCGCACAGACCTGTGGCACCGATCGCGTGCACCCTGCGGCCATGGCGGCCGAACCGGCGCGCAAGGATCCAGCACGATGAGCTACCAAGGTACACGCGCCCGCGCAGCGGACGACGAATCCACCCGGGTCTTCGCGGTTTCGAAGGTTCGCTTCGCGGCCCAGGGACAGGTCAGCCACGTGCTGTGGGCCGAAGTGAACAGCCGAACCGATCATGACGTGAGCCCGCTTGCCGTTGCGCCAGTGGCCGACGTGATCGACGCGATGCACGGCGGCGCACGCGTGGCGGCCCTGTTCCCGCGCCAGGGTGGCCGCAGGCCAGAGCGCTTCTTCGTGGTGACGCAGCATGAAGACGGAACCGAGGCGATCGTTCTGAACGGCGCGCCTTCGCCAGGCCGCGAGCTGCGCGACATCGACGCGCTCGACGGCGTCGCGCAAGCGCCCGCCGCCCCGCCGGTGAAAGCCGCACGTGCAGGGCGCCGCCAGGCGCAGACATTCGCCGTGTCCAGCGTCGAACTCGATGCCGACGGCCGCGTCGTGGCCGTGCGCTGGGGCCGCGTCGACACACGGAAGAACGCCTGGGCCAGCGACGAGCGCGTGGCAGGGGTGGGCGAAGTCGTGCTGGCCTTGCGCGCGGGACATGCGGTGTTCGCGTTGTTTCCATCGGCCCAGGGCCATTTACCGGAGCGCCGCTTCGTGGCTGTGGACTACGACGACGGCCGGCAGGCCATCGTGCTCGACGGCCCGGCGACGCACGAGCGCGAGATTCACGACATGGACCGCCTCGGCACAGGAAGTGTTCGCTGACGTACAGACCCGCCACGGGTTCGCGGCAACCATGGCGCGGTGCGACGCAGCCCGCAGGGTGGCGCAAGAGGAGATCAAGATGAGCAGATCGGTCGCCAACCACCGCGATGTCTCGCAACGGGGCGCGCCCGAAGCCCGGGACGAAGAAGCGGGCCTCGAGTTGACGCTGGAAGTGCGTGAGATCGGGGAGAACCTCTCGCCCCAAGGGCAAGACCCTGCCGTCTATTCAAACACCACTGTCGGTCGAGAGCGCCTGCGGCACATGCTCTGGCAGCACCAGTCCGCGTCCGGCGTCCTCGACCGCCCAGGCCCGGATTAGCGGCGGCTGCGACAGCACGCTACCGAAGATGGTGGCGAAGGCCACGTCGGCCGCGTCGCGGCCGGTGCCCAGGCGCACCAGGCCCATCGGCATGGCGGTGCAGGAGGGGTCGAAGATGAACCACTGGCCCCCCACGTAAACCTCGACATAGGCGTGGAAATCGGGCGGGCCCAGAGCCGGGTCGGCGCCGTAGTCGGTGCCGGTGGCAAAGCGCGCCGGGATGTTGACCGCGCGGCACAGCGCGATCATCAGGTGGGCGAAGTCGCGGCAAACGCCCTCGCGTTCGATCAGGGTGTCGACCGCCGAGGTGTTCGAGTTCGAGGTGTTCGAGGCGAAGGTCACCCGCTGCTGCACCCATTGCAGGATGGCCTGCACGCGGCTGTGCCCGGGCGGCAGGTGGCCGAACTCGTGCATCGCCAACTTGATCAAGCGATCCGACTGGCAGTAGCGGCTCGGGTACAGGTAGGCTAGTGTGGATGGGGGCAACTCGCCGACCGGCACCTCGCCCAGAAGCGCTGGGTCGGCGCGCTGGTGCAGCAGCTCGACCGAGGCCTGATAGCTCAATTTGAGGGGGCCCGGTTGCGCATGCAGCCGCAGGTAGCGGTTGCCCGTTGCGGGGTCGGCATGCACGGGTGCCGACACGGCCTGGTTCAGCAGCAGGCTTTCGGCCACCACCGTCTGCGAGGGTGTGCGGGCGGCGTGGATGTTGAAGATGAAATCGGCCCCCTGCGCGCCAACGTCGTAGTTCAACTCGATCTGCAACTCGATGCGCACCTTGGGCCGTTGCGCGGGGACGTTGTTACTTGCGATCAGGGCGCTCACGGTGCGGCCTCGTCGTCGGGCAGCAGACTTTGCTGGGCCGGATGGGCGGTGCCGCGCCACGCTTCGGCGCGCAGGTCGATGTCGATCGCACCGCAGTTCTCCATGAGGGCGCTGACCCGGTCGGCGCGGTCGTCGTCGGCCAGCGCCACGGTCAGCACACAGCGGCCACGCTGCACGGCTTGGGCCTCGGGTGCAGCATCGGCGTTGTTGCCGAAGAGATCGCCAAAGAAGCGGTCGAACACCCCCGGCTTGTCGGGTGCCATACGCTGGCCGTTGGGCTGTTGCGCGGCGGTGGCGCCGTCCGTGCCACTGAAGTTCATGGCGTCCAGATCGATGCCGCTGGCAGCGATTCTGGCGTGGGCTTCGCGCGCCTGACTCGAGTTGTCGAAGACGCCGATCAAGACACTGCTCATGTTGTTTCCTGGCTGCGGTGGCGCGGCTCGATCTCGCGCTGGGCATGGCGGTGCTTGGGGCCGGCCTTGTGCGAATTCTGGTCGTCGCCCACCGGCACGCCGTGGTGGGTGGTCAGGCGCGGCCCAGTGCTGGAGTCGCTTGGCGCTGCGGCGCTGGATTTGCTCTTCTTCATGTCGTTGCCCTTTGCAAGAATGGCGAACAGTTTGCAATGCAGGGGCCCGCACGCGAAAGCAGACCCCTTCGCAAATCGGCGTAGTGCATGTCCTACGCGCGTTCGCGCAGTTCGGCGCTGGCCGGGTGTGGCCAAGGTCAACGACCCACTCACGGTGGCGGCCGCGGTTTGTAGGCACCGTCTGACATGCCAAAGCGGCGTCACCTGCTGATGTCGGCCACCCCGGCTGACTAGACTGGGACTTTGCAATCGTTCCTGCTGTCACCATGAAATCCACCCTGGCTCTGCGAGCCCCCGCACTCAAATTCACCGGCACCGAACCCGTGCGTGCCCTCGTCGAGTACGCATCGCATTGGCTCGCGCCGAGCAAAGATCTGCCGCGCGGCGACGGCCATACGGTGGTCATGTTTCCTGGCCTGGCCTCCGACGCCAAGGCCTTCGGTCCGCTGCGGCGCCTGTCGCTGCGGCTGGGCTACCACGCGGTCGACTGGGGCCGTGGCCTCAACCGCGGTCCTCAAGGCGAGGTCGACCCTTGGCTCGCCGGCCTGACCGACGAGGTTGCGCAACTGATCGACCAGGATTCCTCTGCCCGGCCCGCCACTTTGATCGGCTGGAGCCTGGGCGGTATCTATGCGCGCGAAGTGGCCAAGCTTCTCCCCGGGTCCGTGCGCCGGGTCATCACCCTGGGCACGCCTTTCAATGCCACCGCCGATCACAGCCGCGTCGGTTGGCTGTATGAATGGCTCAGTGGCCAGCCGGCACGCGTCGACCGCCAACTCAGCCAGCGCCTGGCAACGCCGCCGTCCGTGCCGACGACATCCATCTACAGCCGCAGCGACGGTGTCGTGGCCTGGCAGGCCTGCACCCACAGCCGCCCACGTGCTGGCGTGGAAGACATCGAAGTGCCAGGCAGCCACCTCGGCATGGCCTGGAACCCTGCCACCTTGCGCATCGTTGCGGAGCGCCTTGCCCGCCCCACCATGTGACGAAGCGGGTAGAGCTGTACTGGGCGGTGATCAAGCGAGCCCTGAAAGGCTTTGTCGAAGACCGCGGCCCCAGCATGGGCGCGTCCTTGGCGTACTACACGCTCTTCTCGCTGGCCCCGCTTTTGTTGATCGTGATCGCCGTGGTCGGCGCCGTCTTTGGCGGCGATGCGGCGCGGGGGCAGATCTTTGCGCAGATCTCCGGCGTGGTCGGCACCCCTGCGGCGGGTGCCGTCGAACAGTTGATCATCAGTGCGGACCAGCCGGCCCAGGGTTGGATGGCGTCTGCGCTCGGCGTGGTGCTGATGCTCATCGGGGCCACCACCGTCTTCGCCGAGCTGCAATCGTCGCTGGACCAGATCTGGCGTGCCCCGGCGCCCGCGCCGACGAACGGGCTGTGGCCGTTGCTGCGCTCGCGCCTGCTGTCGTTCGGATTGATCCTGGGGGTTGGCTTTCTGCTCATCGTGTCGCTGGTGGCCAGCGCCGGCATGGCCGTGTTCAATGCCTGGTGGTCGCCCTGGTTCGAGGCCTGGAAGCT
>JANNFB010000250.1:0-13533 GCA_031379365.1 Burkholderiales bacterium | reverse complement strand
CTGCTGCAGGCCGTGGCGCTGCGCACCGCGCGCCTGATGGCGCAGTGGCAGGCCGTCGGCTTTTGCCACGGCGTGATGAACACCGACAACATGTCGCTGCTGGGCCTGACCATCGACTATGGCCCCTTCGGCTTTCTTGATGGCTTCGACCCCGGCCATATCTGCAACCACAGCGACCACCAAGGCCGCTATGCCTACGCGCGCCAGCCCGGCGTCGGGTTCTGGAACCTGCACGCGCTCGCCCAGGCCTTGTTGCCCGCAGTCGATGGCCCGGCCGAGGCGGCCAGCGAGCGTTTGCTGGCGGCCCTCGAGCCCTACAAGGCCGAGTACGCCCGCGCCATGCTGGGTGCGCTGCGTGCCAAGCTCGGGCTGGTCAGCGAACACGACGACGACCAGATCCTGGTGGACGACCTGCTGCGCCTGATGGCCGCAGACCATGCCGACTTCACCATCACGTTCCGCCGCCTGGCCGGGCCGGACAGCGGCATCCGCGATGTCTTCGTCAACCGAGAGGCCTACGACGCCTGGGCCCTGCGCTACCGTGCGCGCCTCGCGCAGGAAGGCAGCATCGATGCGGAGCGGGCAGCGCGGATGCAACGCGTCAACCCCAAGTTCGTGCTGCGCAACCACTTGGCGCAAACCGCCATCGAGCGCGCACAGCAGGGCGACTTCGACGAAGTGCAACGGCTGCTGAAAGTTCTCGAGCGTCCCTTCGACGAACAGCCTGAACACGCGGCCTACGCCGACCATCCGCCCGCCTGGGCCCAACAGATCGAAGTCTCCTGCTCATCGTGAACCACCCCCGTTGCGCCTCCGGCGTTCCCCCTCCAGGGGGCAGCGCCAGCGGACCGGCAGAGCCGGGTCTGCGGCGCTTGCTTGAATCGGCCACCCGCCAACCAACGAACGATTGAAATGCCCCACGACCACGACGACCCGCGCTACGCGGTGAAGAAGACCGACGCCGAGTGGCGCGCCGAACTCGACCCGATGCAGTACCAGGTGGCGCGGCACTCCGCCACCGAGCGCGCCTTCAGCGGCAAGTACTGGGATCACACCGACGCCGGCAAGTACCTGTGTGTCGGCTGCGGCACGCCGTTGTTCGATTCGGCCACCAAGTTCGACGCCGGCTGCGGCTGGCCGAGCTACTTTCAGCCCATCAACAGCGAGGTGGTCGAACGCGTGGTCGACGCCAGCCACGGCATGGTGCGGGTGGAGGTGCGCTGCAATAACTGCGGCTCGCACCTCGGGCATGTCTTCGAAGACGGCCCGGAACCCACCGGCGAACGCTTCTGCATCAACTCCGCGGCCATCGACTTCAAGAAGACATGAAGCTACTGGCCGATTTCCTGCCCATCATCCTGTTCTTTGCCGCCTTCAAATGGGCCGGCAGCGACAAGGACGCCGCGGCAGCCTTTGCGTCCGAGCACTTCGGCTTCCTGGTCTCGGGCGGCGTGGTCGGGCCCGGCGAAGCCCCGGTGCTGCTGGCAACGCTGGTCGTGATGGCAGCCACGCTGGTGCAGGTGCTGATACTCAAACTGCGCGGCAAGAAGGTCGACACCATGCTGTGGGTCAGCCTGGGGCTGGTCACCGTGCTCGGTGGGTTGACGCTGTGGTTCCACAGCGAGACCTTCATCAAGTGGAAGCCGACCCTCCTCTACTGGGTCATGGCCGGCGCCTTCCTACTCGGCCCGCTGCTGTTCGGCAAGAACTTGTTGCGGGTCTTGCTCGGCGAACAGTTGCAGCTGCCCGATGCCGTGTGGCGGCGCCTGAACTGGGCCTGGGCGGCCTTCTTCGGTGGCATGGGGGCGCTCAACCTGTGGGTGGCCTACACCTTCTCCACCGATACCTGGGTCGACTTCAAGCTCTTCGGCGGCATCGGACTGATGCTGGTCTTCACCGTGGCCCAAGGCCTGTACTTGAGCCGCTACCTGCCGGACGAGCCGGCCACCCCTGACGCCAGCAAGGAATCGAAATGAACGCCGTCACAGCAGCGCGCGTGGAAGCGGCACTGCGCGCTGCGCTTGCGCCCACCGCCCTCGAAGTGCTGGACGACAGCCACCTGCATGCAGGCCACGCCGGAGCCAAAGAGGGGCGCCATTTCACGG
Organism: Burkholderiales bacterium; assembly: GCA_031379365.1. Lineage (GTDB taxonomy): Bacteria > Pseudomonadota > Gammaproteobacteria > Burkholderiales > Burkholderiaceae_C > CADEEN01. The sequence continues at coordinate 11,428 of JANNFB010000250.1, read as the reverse complement.
TGCGCGTGACCAGCCACGCCTTCACAGGACTGTCACACGTGGCCCGGCATCGCCTTGTGTATGATGCTTTGCGCTCGCTCGTCGCGGAGGGTATTCACGCACTGGCCATCGAGGCCCGCACCCCGCCGAGCGAACTCGCAGCGCAAGCCCGCCCCTGATCCTTCCTTCCCGCCGCCGCCCTGGCGCGCGATCCTGCACTTGAAAGGCACGACCCCATGTCCCAGAAATCCCTTGCCGTGTTTGCGCTCGCCCTGGCGATCGGCGGCGGCGCCGCGGCGCAGAACATCGCCATCGTCAACGGCAAGGCTGTGCCGAAGGTGCGGGTCGATCTGCTGATGCAGCAAGCCACACGCGGCGGCCAGCAGCCGGTGACGCCGGAGTTGGAAGCGCGGGTGCGCGATGAAGTCGTGCTGCGTGAAGTCTTCGCTCAAGAAGCGGAAAAGCGCGGCATCGCTGCGACGGCTGACTACCGCAGCCAGATGGAACTGGCCCGCCAGACCATCCTGATCCGCGAACTGTTCGCCGACTATCAGAAGAAGAACCCCGTCACCGACGCCGAAGCCAAGGTCGAATACGACAAGTTCAAGAGCCAGGCCACCGGCACCGAGTACCGTGCGCGCCACATCCTGGTGGAGAAGGAAGACGAAGCCAAGTCGCTGCTCAAGCAGCTGATTGCGGGCGCCAAGTTCGACGAGCTGGCCAAGAAGCACAGTACCGACAAGGGCTCGGGAGCGAACGGCGGCGATCTCGATTTCGCCAAACCCGACGCCTACGTGCCCGAGTTCGGCCAGGCCATGGCCACGCTGAAGAAAGGCGAGACCACGGCCGCGCCGGTGAAGAGCCAGTTCGGCTGGCACATCATCAAGCTCGAAGACACCCGCGAAGCCCAGTTCCCGCCCTTCGAAGAAGTCAAGCCCCAGGTTCAACAGCGGCTGTCGCAGCAAAAGCTGCAGCAGTACCAGGAAGATCTGCGCAAGAAGGCCAAGACGGACTTCAAGTTCAGCGGGTCCTGAACCCACCCTGCCCCGCTTGAGCCGGGCCGCCTGATAGGCGACCCGGTGGTTTGAACGCTGCCACGTCTCGCGTGGCAGCTTGATGACACCCAACGGCTGCGCACGCCACGATGCCCCCGGGCGGGACGGGGCGCTCGACGATTCGGCTGGCCTGACCGCCCCTTCGCCATATACAGTCCGCGTCCAGCAGAGACCAAGATGAGCGAAGTCCGGGCCCTCCTCCTGACCGACGTGGTCGACAGCACCAAGCTGTCGGAGCAGATCGGTGACGCCGCCATGGCTGAAGTCTGGGCCGGCCACGACCGGGTGGCGCGCGATCTGCTGCCCACCTGGCACGGTCGCGAGATCGACAAGACCGACGGCATGCTGCTGCTGTTCGAGCAGGCCACCGAGGCCGTCGCCTACGCCGTGGCCTACCACCATGCCCTGGCCGGGCTGCCGCGGCCCTTGAAGGCCCGGGCCGGGCTGCACGTCGGCCCGGTGATCCTGCGTGAGAACCACGCCGAGGACGTGCTGCGCGGCGCCAAGCCGCTGGAGGTCGACGGCCTGGCCAAACCCACCGCTGCGCGCGTCATGTCGGTGGCGCACGGCGGCCAGACCTTGCTCACGCCCGAGGCGCGCCAGGCGCTCGGGCAGACGGCATTGAAGGTCGAATCGCACGGCCACTGGATGATCAAGGGCGTGGCCGACCCGATCGAGCTGTTCGAGGTCGGCGACCCTGACAAGCGCTTCGAACCGCCACCCGACAGCGAGAAGGTCTACCGCGTCGTGCGCCAGGCCGACTGGTGGCTGCCGGTACGCGACATTCCCAACAACCTGCCCTTCCAGGGCACCTCTTTCATCGGCCGCGAGCGCGAAATCGACGAAGTCAAGGCGCTGCTGAAGAAGTCGCGCCTGCTGACCCTGCTGGGCATGGGCGGCCTGGGCAAGACGCGTCTGTCGCTGCAAGTGGCGGCACAGACGCTGCAGGACTACCTCGACGGCGCCTGGTTCCTCGACCTCGCCCCGTTGACCGACCCGGCGCTGGTCGTCGGCGAAGCGGCGCGTGTGCTCGATGTGCGCGAGGAACCCGACCGGCCGCTGATCCAGACCCTGTGCGCGCACCTGCGCGGCAAGCGCCTGCTGATCGTGATCGACAACTGCGAGCACCTGGTGCACGCCTGCGCCGACATGGCCCACGCGATCCTGAAGGCAGCGCCGAACGTGCGCATGATCACCTCCAGCCGCGAAGCGCTGAAGGTACCGGGCGAACACGCCTACCCCATCCTGCCGCTGCCGGTGCCCAAGATCGGCGATTCATTGGAAACGCTGCGCGAGTCGACCGCGGTGCGCCTGTTCGTCGCCCGTGCGCAGCAACACAAACCGTCCTTCGAGCTGAACGAAAAGGAAGCCCCGGCGATCGCCGAGTTGGTCTCCCGGCTCGAGGGCATTCCGCTGGCGCTGGAGTTGGCCGCGGCGCGCGTGCGCTCGCTCGGCGTGGCCGACATCAACAAGCGCTTGAAGGACCGCTACAAGATCCTCACCGGCGGTGACCGCGTGCTGCAGGAGCGCCAGCAAACCCTGCGGGCGCTGGTCGACTGGTCGTACGAGTTGTTGAGCGAGAGCGAGCAGACCGTGTTCCAGCGGTTGGGCGTGTTCGCCGGTGGCTTCGACCTGGCGGCGGCCGAGGAGGTTGGTGGCGCCGATCCGCTCGACAGCATGGACGTGCTGGACCTGCTGCAGTCGATGGTCGAGAAGTCGCTCATCATGCTCGACGAGACGGGCGAGAGCCCGCGCTACCGCATGCTGGAGACGCTGCGCGAGTACGCCGGCGAGAAGCTGGAAGCCAGTGGCGGGAAAACCGCCATCGCCGAGCGTCATTGCCTGCACTACTTTGCCTTGGCCAAGCTGGTGCGGGATGGTGTGAAAGGCGAAGAACAAGCGCAATGGGTCGACCGTGCCGAACTTGAGATCGACAACTTGCGCCTGGGCATCGCCTTGCCGCTGGCTGGTGGTACCGCGGCCCTGATGGCCGTCAAGTACTGCGTCGCACTGCAGGCATTCTGGATTTTGCGCGGCTACGCCACGGAGGGGCGCAGCCTGGTGCGCGCGGCTCTGGCCCTGCCGGGCCTCCAGGACTCGGACATGGCCCAGGCCTTCGCCCTGTATGTCGGCGCGACCCTGGCCGAGAGCCAGAGCGACCATACGGAGGCAGCCTCGATGCTGGAGCGCTGCTTGGCCCTGTATCGGACGCTCGGCAACGAAGTCAACGTCGCCGCCACCCTATCGACGCTGGCCGAAGCCCGGCTTCACGGTGGTGACCCGGCTGGCGCGCGCGATAGCGAGCAGGAAGCGTTACAGATCTTCCGCGCCAACAAGGACCGCATCGGAGAGGCCATCGGCCTGCTCCACCTGGGCCAGGTGGCCCTCTACACGGCCGAAGACGAACAGGCCAAGACAATGCTCGAGCAAGCGCTGGCGATTGCGCGCGACATCAAGCACCGCGAAGTCGAAGCGGAGTGCGAACTCATGTTGGGCGCGTTGGCCTACGAGGCAGCCGACCAGCCGCGGGCCTTCGTGCGCATCACGCGCTCGCATGCCATTTGCCGCGAGACCGGCGACAAACGCGGGCTGGCCCGCGCCACGCATTGGCTCAGCCGGCTGGATTTGGACGCGGGCAACCTCGCGCCAGCGCGCGAGCGATTGAACGAGGCTTTGCGGGCGTTTCGCAACTACGAAATGCGCGACGATCTGCTGACCTGCCTCGAGAACCACGCCCTGTTGGCCCAGCGTTGCCAGGAACCGGACAGTGCGGCACGCTTGGCCGCTGCAGCCAATGCGCTGCGGGGGCGCCTGACCTTGGCCCGGAAACCACGCGCAGAGCTGCGCTGGGTGGCCGCGATGGCCGCACTCAAGGTGCAGTTCGAGGCCAGCGCCGAGTTCGATGCGGCCTGGGCTGCTGGCGAGGTCTGGGAACTGGATCAGGCAATGACTGCCGCCCTGGCAGTTGTGCCCGCACAATGAAAAAGACCGCCTGGGTAGGCGGCCTTGATGGAAGAGGAACTCCCCCCGAGCTCAAACCATGCGGCGACGCCGAGCCATGAAACCAACGGCGGCAAGCCCAGCTAGCATCAGGGCGTACGTCTCGGGCTCAGGCACCGGTGTGATCAATACCGTAGGGTTGACGGTAGATACGCCGCAATTGCGAGAGATGCCGAAGATAGCGCTGCAAACCGCTGACGCCCCACCCGTCGTTGGGTTCAAGCCGTAGGCGATGGAGCCACTGTTGTTATTGATGCCCCCGCCCGTCAAGATCAGCGCAAAACTGTACAGGCCATTTCCGGCGATACCGCATGACGCATCACCGGGGCACGACGGCCCGAAATCGCTAAAGAAACCAGCACTGACACCCACCAACTGATTGCCGAAGATATCGAGGCCGTTGATGCTGACTGGGCCAAGATTGACATTGAAAGTCTGCTGCTCCGGTCCGCCTAGATCGCCTGTTTCGTAGAAGGTGACGCTCATCGACGTAAAGACCGTACCGGCGCACAAAGCCACGTCGTCATAGGCACCATTGCCTTGGGCCAGACAGGCAGCAGGCACGTCGATAACGCCCTCTGCTTCCCAGGAAAGAGTGGGGAACACGGTGCCACCAAACGCCGGGTCAAGCGACACCGAGTACGACGCCGCAGACGCCTGGCCCGCGCTAAACAGCGCAGCACCGAACAGCGCCGTGGTCATCAACCTTGCCTTCAAAGCCTTCGCCACCATAAAACCCCCGAAAAGTTGTTGTCTTGATCGTCGCGAGGATCCGCGACACCACCGAGACCCCAGGTGTAACACCCCGTTATCACTATCCTACCGAAAGAACCGTACGCCGGCGCAGCCAAAACGTCCTTTGCCGACGTACACCCCCGCAGTGAGGGGGGGGTATGAACTGAATTGCAACTCGTCATCACGCGGCCATCGGCACCAGGAAGTCTCGGCTGATGCCCACCCCCAGATCGCCCACTCTATCCAGAAATTGTGTCAAGTAAGCATGCAGCCCTGTGGCCAGGATCTCGTCGATGCGGCCGTACTGCAAATCGCTGCGCAGGCGGCCGGCGCGGCGCAGGGTTTCGCTGCTCTGGGCATTGGCCACCTGATCGAGGTTGATGACGACGCCGTTCATGCAGGCGGCCAGCGAGCGCGGCATGTCGGGGCGCAGGATCAGCAACTCGGCCACCTTGTCGGGGCGGATGACGTTGCGGTAGACCTTGCGGTAGACCTCGAAGCCCGACACCGAGCGCAGCACCGCGCTCCAGTGATAAAAGTCGACCTCCTGGCCCTCATGCGCGGCACCGGCGCCATTGCCGGCCGCGCCGAAATAGTCGCCGATGAGGCTCTGGAATTTGACGTCGAGCAGGCGAGCGGTGTTGTCGGCGCGCTCCAGGAAGGTGCCGATGCGCAGGAAGTGCAGCGCCTCGTCCTGCAACATGGTGCCCAGGGTGACGCCACGTGACAGGTGCGAGCGGAACTTGACCCACTCGAACAGGGTGCTGGGGTCGCGGTGAAAGTCGCTCCCCGCCAGCAGGCGGCTGAATTCGAGCCAGGTCTGGTTCTGCGTTTCCCACACTTCCGTGGTCAACGCACCGCGCACGGCGCGGGCGTTCTCGCGCGCCGCTGTCACGCACGCGACGATGCTCGACGGGTTGGTGGCGTCGCGCACCATGAACTCCATGACGTTGCGCGCATCGACGTTCGGGTAGTGCTCATTGAAGCTGCCCGTCAACTCGGAGATGCCCAGCAAGGCGCGCCAGCCCTGCTCAGCTTCGTCGGCCGACTGCGGCAACATCGACATCTGGTAGTTGACATCGAGCATGCGGGCCGTGTTCTCGGCCCGCTCCATGTAGCGGGCCATCCAGAACAGGTGGTCGGCGGTGCGTGACAGCATGATCCGGTCTCCCTAAGCCTCGAGTACCCAGGTGTCTTTGGTGCCCCCGCCCTGCGACGAGTTGACCACCAGCGAACCCTCCTTGAGCGCCACGCGGGTCAGCCCGCCCGGCACCATCTGCACGCTCCTGCCCGAGAGCACGAAGGGCCGCAGGTCGATGTGGCGCGGCGCGATGCCGCGCTCGACGTAGGTCGGGCAGGTCGACAGCGCCAGCGTCGGCTGGGCCACGTAGTTGCTCGGATTGGCCAACAGGGCGGCGCGGAAGTCCTCGATCTCCTGCTGGCTCGCCGCCGGGCCAACCAGCATGCCGTAGCCGCCGGCGCCGTGCACTTCCTTCACCACCAGTTCGGACAAGTGGTCGAGCACATATTGCAGGTCGGCCTTGTCGCGGCACAAGTGGGTCGGCACGTTCTGCAGGATCGGCTTCTCGCCGAGGTAGAACTCGATCATCTTGGGCACGTAGGGATAGATGCTCTTGTCGTCGGCCACGCCGGTGCCGATAGCGTTGGACAGCGTCACGTTGCCGGCGCGGTAGACATCGAGCAGGCCGGCGCAGCCGAGCGTGCTGTCGGGGCGGAAGGCCTTGGGGTCGAGGAAGTCGTCGTCGACACGGCGGTAGATCACGTCGACCTTGCGCGCGCCCTGTGTCGTGCGCATGAAGACGAAGCCGTCGCGCACCACCAGGTCCTGGCCCTCAACCAGCTCCACCCCCATCTGCTGGGCCAGGAAGGCGTGCTCGAAGTAGGCGCTGTTGTGCATGCCGGGCGTAAGCACCACCACCGTCGGCTCGTTGGCGCTGGCCGGCGCCAGCGAGCGAAGGGTCTCGAGCAGCAAGTCGGGGTAGTGCGCCACCGGCTCGATGCGGTGCCGGCTGAACAGTTCGGGGAACAGGCGCATCGACATCTTGCGGTTCTCGAGCATGTAGCTCACGCCGCTGGGCACACGCAAGTTGTCCTCGAGCACGTAGTACACGCCGCTGCCATCGGCATTGGCGGCGCGCACGATGTCGATGCCGGCAATGTGGGAGTAAACGTTGCCGGGCACGTCGACGCCCACCATCTCAGGGCGGAACTGGCTGTTGCGCAGCACCTGCTCGGTCGGGACGATGCCGGCCTTGAGGATCTCCTGGCCGTGGTACACGTCGTGGATGAAACGGTTGAGCGCCGTGACGCGTTGGGCCAGACCCCGCTGCATGTCGAGCCACTCGGCCGCCGGGATGATGCGCGGGATCAGGTCGAAGGGGATCAGGCGTTCGGTGCCCTCATTCCCCGACGTCGCGTCTTCGTCCTTGGCGCCATACACCGCGAAGGTGATGCCGACACGGCGGAAGATGGTGGCGGCTTCCTCACGCCGGCTGCTCATCACGTCGCCAGGTTGCTCGGCCAGCCAGCGCGCGTAGCTGCGGTAATGCTCGCGCACCACTTCGGGCCCGCTGTACATCTCGTCAAATTGCCTGCTCATTGCCATCACCCCTCGCAATTCCTTTGCCATCCCGCTCAGCCGATGCGCCGCGTGCTCACGCGCACCGCCAACTGGTGCTCACCGCCACCGCGGATCACACCGCGCAGCGGCGTCACGTCGCCATAGTCGCGGCCGACTGCCAGGCGCACATGGGCGGTGGTCGGCAGCACGTTGTTGGTCGGGTCGAGCTTGAGCCAGCGCGCGGGCCGGCCATCGGCCATCGGGCACCACAGCCCAACCCACGCATGCGAGGCATCGGCGCCCAACATCGGTGCGGCGGACGCACCAAGCTCGGGCGGCGCCGTCAACAAATAGCCGCTGACATAGCGCGCTGCCAAGCCCATCGAGCGCAGGGCCCCGATCATCAGGTGGGCGAAGTCCTGGCACACGCCCTCGCGGGTCTGCAACACCTCGGCCAGGGGCGTGTCGATCTCGGTGCTGGCGGTGCGGTAGGCAAAGCCAGCGTGAATGCGCGCCATCAGATCGATCGCCGCCAACGCTACCGGCGTGCCGGCGGCGAACGAGGGCAGTGCCAACTCGCGCAGCGCCGGCAGCAGGGGCACGAAGGGCGAGGCAAAGACAAACTCGGCGGCCGGCTCGCAGGGCGCGCCGGCCACATAGCGCAGGCGCTGGCGCACCGTCTCCCAGGGCAAGGAGGCCGAAGGGTCGATGGGTTGCGCGGCCTGTACCTGGACCTGGCTGCGGGTGTGCACACGCAGCTCGCGATGCGCCTGCGTCAGCGTGAAGCAACTGCGGTGGTTGCGCAGCCGGTCGCACTCGGTGCGCAGATGCGCCGGCGGCGGCTCGACCTGCATCTCGAACTGCAGCACGCTTTGTGTGCTGTCTTCCAGGGGCCGCAAGTAGCCCAGGTGGTAGGACAGGTCGACGGGTGCGGCGTAACGGTAGTGCGTCAGGTGCTCGACTTCGAGAAGGGCGGCATCTGGCAGGCTCATGTTCATGCCGCTACACCCAACGCATGTCGCCTGCGCGATCGGCGTGGGCAAAGTAGTGCTGGCCGACGGCGTCGCTGAGAGCCGCGGCCGAGGCAGCGAGTTGCAGTGCGAGTTCGACCAGGCGCACGCGAAGCGCACTGTCGTTGCCCGCCGCCAGCTGCGCGAGTGACAGGCCGGGGCCGTCGGCCGGCAGCAAGGCGCGCAGGCTCACCGTCAGCGCGGCCTCGCCGGGCAACTTGCCCAGCTCGGTGCGCAGCCGGCGCAGGATGCCAGCAAAGGCCCGCGGGTTGGTGTCGTCCTGCACCAGCAGATCGGCCAGGGCCAGCAGGTCTTCGTGGCGCTGGTAGCGGGCGCGGAAGGTGATGCGGCTGTCGAACAGGTCGAGCAGCAGCTCGGTGGCGGCGCTGGACCCGCCGCGCTCGTCGAAGGCCTCGAGCAGGCTCGCCAGCGTGGTGGCCATGCCGGCCAGTCGCTCGATCAGGCGCCCCACCGACAACAGGCGCCAGCCATGGTCGCGCGTCATGCGGTCAGTTTGCGCTCCCGTCATGGCCGCCAACTGCAGGGTCAGGCGCTGCAACGCGGGCAGGGCCTGGGAGAGGGGCGGCACGCTGCCCTCGCCCGATTCAAAGGAGGCCTGGAAGCTGTCGCCCATGCGCCGCACCAAGCCCCACTGTTCGGGCGACAGACGCTCGCGCAAGGCCCCCGCCACGCGGGTCAGTGATTGCAAGACTGCGCCGATGCCACCCTCGCGCTGCGCCAATGCAGCCAGCAAGTTGCGCTCGAAGTGGGTCACCGAGCGCTCGGCCCCCGGCGTGCCGACGGGCACCAGGGCCTGGGCCTCCACCAGGCGTGACAAGGCGGCCAGCAGGGGCGGTGGCACCTCGTCGTCACCGTCCACCAGCTCGAGCGCCGCTCGCGCCAGGCGCACGGCCTGCTCGGTGCGCTCGCTGTAACGGCCGAGCCAGAACAGGTTCTCTGCGGTGCGGCTGGCCACGGGCGGGCGCCGCGCGGCCAGGTCGGCGACCGACAGGCGCTGCGGCAGCATGGAAAAGGTGTCGACCGGGCCATCGGTCAAGACCCAGGTGTCGAGGCTGGTGCCTCCTTGGGCCATCGACACCGACAGAGGGGCACTCGTGGCCACGCGCGTCAAGCCGCCCGGCACGACATGCCAACGGTCGGCGGCATCGGCCATGGCATAAACACGCAGCATCGCCGGTCGCGCCGACAGCGCCCCGCCCGGCAAGGGCAGCGGCGCGCGCGAGCTGGCCAGGTGCCCTTGCACGGTGTGTGCGCCAGGATCGACGTCGATGCGCTGTTGTGTGGCTGCCAACTCGTGCGCCTCGATGCGCCGCGCGGCATTGCCACTGCGGCTGAAGGCCGAACGCAGCACGCGGCCAGTGAGGTCACCGCGCACGGCCTCCCATGCCGCCGTCTCGCCGCACCACCACGTGGCCAGAGAAGGCAGCGCCAGGTCTTCACCGAGCAGAGCCTGCGAGATGGCCGGCAAGAAGCCCTGCACCGCGCTCGACTCGATGAATCCACTGCCTAGGGCGTTGGCCAGCGCCAGATTCTGTGCTCTCAAGACCTGGACCAGGCCGGGCACGCCGAGCGCAGAGTCCGGGCGCAGCTCGAGCGGGTCGCAGTAGTCGTCGTCGAGACGGCGCAACAAGGCATGCACGGGCTGCAAGCCTTCGACCGTGCGCAGGAACAGGCGCTCACCGCGGACCGTCAGATCGGCGCCTTCCACCAGGGGCACGCCGAGATAACGCGCGAGGTAGGCGTGCTCGAAGTAGGTTTCGCTGTAAGGCCCCGGTGTCAGCAGCGCCACGCGGGGCTGGTTGCCGTCGCCCAGCCGGGCGGCGATCTCGCCGGCCTGCTGTTGCACGGTGTCGAGCAGGCGCCGGTAGCTCGACGCAAAGTGCTGCACCCGCATGTCGCGAAAGGCTTCCGGAAACAGGCGCGAGACGATGAGGCGGTTGTGCAGCACATAGCCCAGGCCCGAGGGCGACTGGGTGCGCTGCGAGATCACCCACCAGCGGCCGTCGGGGCCGCGCGCGAGATCGAAGGCGACGATGTGCAGGTGCATGCCGCCGACCGGCGTGACGCCATGCAGGGCACGCAAGTAGCCGCTGTGGCGAAACACCAATGCCGGCGGCAGCAGCGCGCTTTGCAGCAGGCGCTGGGGGCCATAGGTGTCGGCCAGCATGGCGCTCAGCAGGCGCGCACGCTGCAGGACACCGCGCTCAATCACGGCCCAGTCGGCCGCTTCGACGATCAAGGGCAGCGGTTCGAGCGACCAGGGCCGCGCGGCCGGACGGTCGCCGTCTTCGGCATGCAGGTTGTGCGTGACGCCATCGGCGCGGATCTGCTGCGCGATGGCCGCGCGGTGGCGCTCGAACGATGCCGCCGCGTCGTCGCGCAGGGCCGGCACGGTGTCGAAGAAGCGCTGCCAAGCGGGACGCAACGCGCCATCGGGACCACGGCACTCGTCCCAGCCCTCGGCGACGGCCGCGCTGCCGGACTCGAAAGCCGGCGATGCGGGGGTCATCGTCGAGGAAACGAGCACGCTGGACAAGAACGCTCTCAGGCTGTCTGCAAAGCAGTGACCTTATCCGAGACGCAGATCGAGCGTGAACGGGAATTCCCGGCTCGGCTGCACGGGCTCGACCTTTATCTGGCCCGGCGTGTGGCCGAATCGGAAGAAGCGCGCCAGGCGCCGGCTCTCTGCGGTGTAGGCATTGATGGGCAAGTCCTCGGGGCTCAGCCCACCCGGGTGGGCCACGTGGTACTGACAGCCGCCCATGGAGCGCTGGTGCCATGTATCGACGATGTCGAATGTCAGCGGCGCATGCGACTTGATGGTCGGGTGCAGGGCTGAAGGCGGGTGCCAGGCGCGGTAGCGCACGCCGGCGACGAACTCGCCGGCACGGCCGGTCGGCTGCAGCGGCGCGGCGCGGCCATTCACCGTGATGGTGTGGCGGTTGTCGTTCAGGCCGCTGACCTTCAACTCCAGGCGCTCGAGCGACGAGTCGACATAGCGCACGGTGGTGCCGGCGGCGCCCTCCTCGCCCATGACATGCCAGGGC
>JANNFB010000239.1:0-4796 GCA_031379365.1 Burkholderiales bacterium | reverse complement strand
GGCCATGCTCGATCTCCCCGTCCCGCGCTTCGACACCTTCTACCGCCACAGCGAGCTGACCCGCCTGCTGTTCGACTACGCCGATGCGGTGCCACAACTGGTCAGCGTGCGCTCGCTGGGCAAGAGCCACGAAGGGCGCGACATCTGGGTGGTGGCCATCACCAACAGCGCCACCGGCATCGACACCGACAAGCCGGCCTTCTGGGCCGACGGCAACATCCACGCCGCCGAGCTGACGGCGAGCACCGCCTGCCTCTACTACCTGCACCAGCTCGTGAGCGGCCACGGCATCGATGTCGACATCACCCAGCTGCTCGATACCCGCTGCGTCTACTTGTGCCCACGCTTGAACCCCGATGGGGCCGAGTTGGCACTGGCCGACCGGCCGCGCCACATCCGCTCCTCGACACGGCGCTACCCCTTCGATGAAGCGCCGGTCGAAGGCTTGACGATCGAAGATGTCGACGGTGACGGCCGCATCCTGTCGATGCGCATTCGCGACCCGCACGGCACCTACAAGAAGCACCCGACCGAGCCACGTCTGCTGGTGGCGCGCGAACCCGGCGAGTTCGGCGGCGAGTACTACCGCGTCATGCCCGAGGGCACGCTGACCCACTGGGACGGCCTCACCGTCAAGGTCAACAAGGACGCCGAGGGCCTGGACCTGAACCGCAACTTCCCGACCCACTGGCGGCAGGAGTTCGAACAGGCCGGCGCGGGACCCTTCCCGACCAGCGAGCCCGAGGTGCGGGCCATGGTGGCCTTCATCACCGGCCACCCGAACATCGGAGCGGCCGTGAGCTTTCACACCCACAGCGGCGTGATCTTGCGGCCCATGGGCACGCAGAGCGACGAGGACATGGTTCCGGAAGACCTGTGGACCTACAAGCGTTTCTCGGAGATTGGCGAGAAGCTCTCCGGCTACCCGGCAATCAGCATCTGGCACGACTTCAAGTACCACCCCAAGGAGATCATCACCGGGACGCAGGACTGGCTCTACGAACACCTCGGCGCGCTGTTCTGGACCGTCGAGCTGTGGGCGCCGAACAAGGAAGCCGGCATCACCGACTACGACTGGATCCACTGGTACCGCGAGCATCCGGTGGAAGACGATCTGAAGCTGCTGAAGTGGAGCGACGAGCAGTGCGGCGGCCAGGCCTACGTGAACTGGCAGCCCTTCATGCACCCGCAACTCGGCCAAGTCGAGATCGGCGGCTGGGACAAGATGAATTTCTGGCGCAATCCGCCACCGCATCTGCGCGAGCGCGAAGCGGCGCGCTTCCCGGCCTGGATGACGCAGATCGCCCTGTCCTTGCCCAAGCTTGAAATGCTGCGCACCGAGGTGCGCGCCCTCGGCCCCGACACCTGGCGCATCCGCTTCGCCGTGGCCAACAGCGGCTGGCTGCCGGCCTACGTGACGCGGCGCGCGCTCGACCGCAAGGCCGTGCGCGGCGTGATGTTCGAGATCCACCTGCCCGAGAGCCCGGAGGTGTCGCTGGTCAACGGAAAGCACCGCCACGAAGGCCCGCAGCTCGAGGGCCATGCCCCCAAGACCAGCCAGCAGGCCTTCCTGCCCAACCGCGACATCACCGCCGACCGTGCGTTTGCAGAGTGGGTGGTGCGTGCGCCCAAGGGCACGCGGGTCGGCCTGAGCGCGCGGGCGGATCGGGCCGGTACGGTGCGTGGTGAGGTGACGCTCGATTGAGGCCATGAGCGCAGGCCTGCATCGGCGCACCCTGCTGGGCGCCTGGGTTGCTGCCGGCGGGCTTGGCGCGTGCGCCGCCGCGATGCCACAGCCCGGCATCGTCTTGCAGGCCGTGGCCGATGGCGTTTGGTTCACGCAAGGCAAGGCGGCGCTGGGCAGCCGCGAGAACCGCAACTTCATCTCCAACGCGGGTGTCATCGTGGCGCCGCGCGGCGTGGTGGTGGTCGATGCGCTGGGCTCACCTGCGCTGGCGCGCGAGTTGCTGGCCGCCGTCGCCGCCCAGACCACCAAACCAGTGACGGACGTGATCGTCACTCACTACCACGCCGACCATGTTTATGGCCTACAGGTGTTCGCGCAAGCCGGCGCGCGCATCATCGCCCACCGCGCTGCGCGCGACTACCTGACCAGCGACGCCGCCCGCTTGCGCCTGGCCAGCAGCATTGCCGAAGGCTTGACAGAAGCCGGGACGCGGCTGGTCGAGGCCACGCAGTGGGTCGACGGCAGCACGCTGCTCGACATCGCCGGCGAGGCGTTCGAGTTGCGTGCGGTCGGCCCCGCGCACACGGCCGAGGATCTGGCCGTGTGGCTGCCGGCTCACAAGATCCTGTTCGCAGGCGACCTGGTGTTTCGCGGCCGCATCCCCTTCGTCGGGCAGGCCGACAGCCGCGGCTGGGTCGCCTCGCTGGACACGCTGCTGGCCTTGCCGACGCTGGCCATCGTGCCCGGCCATGGGCCGCTGTCGCGCAGCGCGCGCGAAGACATGCTGCTGACGCGCGACTATCTGGCCTATTTGCGCGAGCACATGGGCCGCGCCGTGGCCGAGTTCAACGCTTTCGAAGAGGCCTATGCCGCGACCGATTGGCGCCGCTTCGACGCCCTGCCGCTGTTCCGCGCCGCCAACCGCATGAACGCCTACTACACCTACCTGCTCATGGAGCAAGAGGCATTGCACAAGCGCTGAGCAGCCGCGGCGTCATACGGGTTCGCGTTCAAATTGATGGCAACGGGATCGGCTGCGATCGGCCCGTTGCGGGTCTCGGCGTATGTCCACTGTTTCTTGCTGGCATTGGCGCGCGCAAGGCGGCGGGCGCGGCCTGGTCGGGGCTCAAACGGCTGGCCCTTCGCTGCGCTGCGGGTGCCCTGCGATGCTCAGCTGGCCGGCCCCGTTGGCGCGCCGCCGTATCGAGAGCAGTTCGTCAGTGTCCGCAAAGGGCCGTCTTCAGCCAGCCCGTCTTGGTACCTTCAAAGCGAGTCCCTATCAGGAGCCTTCCCAGAGGATCTTCTTGCGCGCGCCGACCCAGCGTTCGTAGTTCGCGCCGTAGACCTCTTCGACGCGGTTGCGCTTGATCTTGAAGGTCGGCGTGATGAAGCCGTTGTCGACGGTCCAGGGGACCGTTACCAGCACCAGGCAATCGAGCTGTTCGTGCGGATCGAGCTTGTCGTTGATGTGCTTCATGTGCGCTGCCAGCGAGGTCTCCAGCCCCTTGCGGCTCTCCGGCTCGGCCGCCAGAGCGATGCCTTCGATGTTGAGCATCACGATGCCCAGCGGCTGGCCCAAGTTGGCGCCGGTCACGGCGCAGGCCTCGATGGCCTCGTGCATCACCAGGCGGTCTTCGATCGGCGCCGGTGCCACGTACTTGCCCTTGCTGGTCTTGAACAGGTCTTTCACGCGGCCGGTGATCTTCAGGTTGCCTTCGGCGTCCAGGCTGCCCTTGTCGCCCGTGCGCAGCCAGCCGTCGGCGGTGAAAGCGTCCTTGGTCTGGCCCGGCTCCTTGTAGTAGCCCAGCATCACACCCGGGCTCTTCATCTGGATCTCGCCCGTGACCGGATCGATGCGGCTCTGCACGCCGTCATACGGCAGCCCGACCGTGCCGGGGCGTGACTTGCCGGGCAGGGTGGCATGCGAGATGGCGCCGTTCTCCGTCATGCCGTAGCCCTCGACCAGGTCCAGGCCGAGCTTGGTGTACCAGGTCAGCAGAGCCGGGGGCATCGGCGCAGCGCCTCCGGCGGCGAACTTGCATTGGTCCAGGCCCAGCGCCTTGAGGATCTTCTTGCGCACCAAGCCACCGATGAGGGGCAGCTTGAGCAGCTTGTTGAGCTTGGCCGGCGGCATCTTGTGGTTGATGCCCTGCTGGAACTTGACCCACAAGCGCGGCACCGAGAAAAACACCGTCGGCTTGGCGCGGTTCAGGTCGATCGTGAAGGTCTCCAGCGATTCGGCAAAGAAGACCTTCATGCCCACGGCCATGCAGCCGTGCTCGACCAGAACGCGCTCGACGATGTGCGACATCGGCAGGTAGGACAACATGCGCGCGTGGTGGTCCAGCGGCACGCGCTTCAAACCCGATTCGATGCACCAGGCCAGGGTGCCGAAGCTGTGCATCACGCCCTTGGGCATGCCGGTGGTGCCCGAGGTGTACATGATCGTGCACAGCTCATCGGCCGCGCGCACCGGGTGGCCGGCCAGCGGCGCGGTCTTGGCGATGATGTCGTCCCAGCTCGCAGCACCTGGCACGGCGTTCTTGGGCGAGAGCGGGTGGGTGATGCAGGTGAGGCCCTGGGGCACGCCGGCCTTCATGCCGTCCCAGCCGTCGAGTTTGCCGACGAACAGCAGCTTGGCCTCGCTGTGCTCGAGGATCTGGCGGATGGTTTCGGCCGCCAGCGTGGGATACAGCGGCACTGACACGAAGCCGGCCATCCAGATGGCCCAATCGGTCATCATCCAATGCGCCGTGTTCTTCGAGATCAGGGCGATCTTGCTGCCGGGCGGCAGGCCCAGGGTCTGCAAGTGCGCGGCCATGCGCCGCGTTTCGTCCAGGGCGTGCTTCCAGTTCCAGGTCCGCACCTCGCCGGTCCCCTTGGCGGCGCCCTCGTAGGGCTGCGTGAACACGATGTGGGTGGGCGCGCTCTTTTCCCAGTGGTAGAGACGCTGCAAGGCCAGGGCTTCTGGGGCGGTGGGGGTCATGGGGCGGTCTCCGTTCGGTTGCGGTCGATGAATGCCAGACCGTACAGCCTAGCCGCGCTTGCGCCGCTGAACCAGCGGGCTTTCCCAGACCCGGATTGGGGGCTAGCCCCTAGCCCTGCACGA
>JANNFB010000232.1:0-6295 GCA_031379365.1 Burkholderiales bacterium | reverse complement strand
AGATGAAGCTGCTTGCAGCCACCACCAGCAGGTAGGGGAACAGGGCCTCCCAGGGGCCGACGATGAAGTAGCCGACCAGCCCGCCCAGCACTGCAGCCATGCCGGAGATGGCGTGCCGAGAGTCGAGGCCGGGGCCGGCGGGTGCCCGCCGCAGCGAAATCAAGGGGGAGCCCTGGGCGCAGCCCACGGCGGAGGACATTCGCGGAGGCGGGCGCCCGGTGGCCTCGGCCGGCGCGGTCCACGAACGCGCAGGAACGAACGTCCGCAGTGGGCCGATCGGCAACGGTCAGATTGATGCGGCTGCGCGCCGTTGCGTGTCAGTGCTGGTGCAATGACTGCATCAGGTAGGCCAGCCCCAACCCGCCAGCAATCCACGCCACCTGCGCCAGCGTGTCGCGCAGCGGCAGACGGCGTTGCAGCTGGGGCAGCAGGTCGGCCACCGAGACGTAGATGAAGCTGCTTGCAGCCACCACCAGCAGGTAGGGGAACAGGGCCTCCCAGGGGCCGACGATGAAGTAGCCGACCAGCCCGCCCAGCACTGCAGCCATGCCGGAGATGGCGTTGTAGAGCAGTGCGCGCGCGCGCGAAAAACCGGCGTTGAGCAGCACCACATAGTCGCCCACCTCCTGCGGAATCTCGTGGGCAATGATGGCCACGGCCGTGACCACGCCCAGATGCGTGTCGGTCAGGAAGGCCGCGGCGATGATGATGCCGTCGCAGAAGTTGTGGATGCTGTCGCCGACCAGCACGCTCCAGCCGCCGCGGCCAGCCTGCTCGGCATCGAAGCCGTGGTGATGGTCGTGGTGCGGGTCGTCACCTTCATGGTGGTGGGCATGACGGTAGAGCTCGGCCTTCTCGAGCAGGAAGAAAAACATCAGGCCGAGCAGCAAGGTGGCGAACAGCGGGTGCGGCGAAGCTGCGCCCTCGAAGGCTTCGGGCAGGATCAGCAGCAACGCGGTGCCGAGCAGCAGCCCGGCGGACAGGCTGACCAGGCTCTTGACGAGCCGGCCGAGCACATGCACCGTCAACGCGGCTGCAATCAGCACCGACACCAGGCCTCCGGCGAAGGTGGCCAGCAGGATGTAGCCGAGGGTCATGCCACGCCGTGGGTCTTGAACCAGGCCAGGCAGCGGCGCCAGCCGTCATCGGCCTCGGTCTTGCGGTAACTGGGCCGGTAGTCGGCGTGGAAGGCGTGCGGCGTGCCCGGGTAGAGCACGATCTCGGAGCGGGTGTTGCCGGCGGCCTTCAGGGCCACCCGCATCTGCTCGACGCCCTCGTTCGGGATGCCACTGTCGTCGCCACCGTACAGGCCGAGCATCGGCGCCTTGATGCGCGGCGCCACCTCGATAGCCGTGCGGTCGCCGGCCGCATAGGCGCGTGCCAGCGGGCCGTACCAGGCCACGCCCGCGGCCAAGGCCGGGTTGTGCGCGGCATACATCCAGACGATGCGCCCGCCCCAGCAAAAACCGGTGATGCCAAGCTTGCGCGTGTCGCCCCCGGTGGCCTGGGCCCAGCCAACGCAGGCGTCGAGATCGGCCATCACCTGTGCATCGCGCGCCTGGTTGACCACCTCGCTGATCAGTTTGCCGACCTCACCGTAGCTGCCAGGGTCGCCCTGGCGCACAAACAACTCAGGGGCCATGGCCAGATAGCCCTGGCGCGCAAAGCGCCGCGCTACGTCGGCGATGTGCTCGTGCACGCCGAAGATCTCGCTCACCACCAGCACCACCGGCAGGTTCTTGCCGCCGGCCGGCATGGCACGGTAGACAGGCAGGCTGAGATCACCGACCTTGACCGCGACCTCGCCCACCGTGAGACCCGCACTGTCGGTCTTGACCATGGTTTGCGCCGTCACCGGCAGCACCGCAGCGGCAAAGCTGCTGCCCAGGGTGGCGCGCACGAAATCGCGGCGGCTCGGGTCGGACAGCGGGCGGGCCTCTTCGGTCGGGACGTCGGTCTGGGGCATGGCGTGTGAGGGTGCTGTAAGCCCGGATTCTAGAAGGCCACCGATTGCATCGATGCGCACCGGCGCGCCCGCGGCAGACCGCACAATCTCTGGGATGTTGAATGCACTGCCCCCCGCCGACGCCCCGCTGGCCGCCATCGACATGGGCTCGAACAGTTTCCGGCTCGAGATCGGCCAGCTCGCCGGCGGCCGCTACCGCCGCCTGCACTACGTCAAGGAGAGCGTGCGCCTGGGCGCGGGCCTCGACGCGAACGGCCTCCTGACCGACGAGGCCGGCGAGCGCGGGCTGGCCTGCCTGCGCCGCTTCGCCGAGCAACTGGCGGGCAGCGAAGACCGTGCCGCCCTGGGTGCGGGCCAGGTGCGGGCCGTGGCCACGCAGACCCTGCGCGAAGCCAAGAACCGCGACGCCTTCCTGCTGCGCGCCCGGGCCGCGCTCGGCCAACCGATCGAGGTCATCTCCGGCCGCGAGGAAGCGCGCCTGATCTACAGCGGCGTGGCCCACCTGCAACCGAGCGACGTGCCGCGCCTGGTGATCGACATCGGCGGCCGCTCCACGGAGATGATCCTCGGCCGCGGCAACCTGCCGCTGCAGGCCGAGTCATTCGCGGTCGGCTGCGTCAGCCTGACGATGCAGCACTTCGGCGACGGCCGCCTCACGGCCGCTGCCTTCCGCGCGGCCCAGGTGGCCGCCGGTGCCGAACTAGAGGAAGCCCTGCAGCCGTTCGCGCCGCAGCACTGGCGCGAAGCCCTCGGCTCCTCCGGCACCGTGAGTGCCGTGTCGCAGGTGCTCGCTGCCAACGCCATCGACGGCGGCGTCATCACCCCCGCCGGCCTGCGCTGGCTGATCGAGCGCTGCGTGCGCGCCGGCCACATCGACCGTCTCGAACTGCCGGGGTTGAAGGACGAACGCCGCGCCGTGCTGGCCGGCGGCCTGGCCTTGTTGTACACCTTGGTGGCGCAGTTCGGCATCCAGGCCCTGCAGCCCGCGCGCGGCGCCTTGCGTCAGGGCGTGATCATCGACCTGCACGAACGCCACGCCGCGCTGCGTCACGGCAGCAGCCGCGCCGGCGGCGACATTCGCGACGCCTCGGTGCGCGGCCTGCAGCGCCGCTTCGCGGTCGACACCGCGCAGGCCGCGCGGGTGCGGCGCATTGCGCTGGCGCTCTACGCCAGCGTGGCCATCAACGAGGCGGCCGATGCCAGCATCCACCGCGAGAGCGACCGCGAACTCGGCTGGGCCTGCGACCTGCACGAGATCGGCATGATGGTCTCGCACCATGACCACCACCGCCACAGCGCCTACCTGCTCAGCCACATCGATGCCGCCGGTTTCTCGCAGAGCCAGCAGCGCCATCTGGCCAGCATGGTGATGGGCCAGCGCGGCGGCCTGCGCAAGATCGAGGCCGCCCTGAGCCAACCCGCCTTCGCGCTCCAAGTGCTGGCCTTGCGCTTAGCCGTCATCAAGTGCCACGCCCGCGGTGCCGTCGACAGCAAGGCCCTGCGGCTCGAGCGCAGCGCCACCGGTGCGCGCCTGCACTTCTCGCCCGAGTGGGCCACCACGCACCCGCGCACTCTGTACCTGCTGCAGCAAGAGGCGCTGGCCTGGGCGCGCAGCGGGGTGCTGGAGCTGTCGCTCGACGGGCCGGTCGGTGATCCTGCTGCGGCCTGATACGCAGTCGCGTTCAACGGCACCCATTTGACCGTTGCCGGTCGGCCCTTTGCCGGCGTTCCTGTTGTCTTGCTTTGCGGGTTCTGGTGGCGTACCAGCCTGCCGGGTCCCGGCCCGGCGGCCGGGTAACTTTCATTTGCCGGGCCAAATGAAAGTCACCAAAGCAAAGGCCCTGAATACAAAACCTGTCCTTACGTTCTGCGCGCTGCGGCACCGCGCCCAGCGGGCCACTTGGAAACTCCGCCATAGATCTCACCCGCAATTCGCTCGACAGGTCCTCGCTGCGCGTCGGCCCTGGGTCCAGCGGGAGTGGGCGCGCAGCGGATCGCTGGATCAGCGCGGGCGAGGCTTTGCAAAGCCCGTGCCGCCGAGCGGGCTGCAGCCTGGGTTCGCAGCGGGCTCTCCAAGTGGCCCGCTGGGCGCTGGGCCGGCGTGCGAAGAACGCACTGCGAGGTGTTGCATTGAGCCCCTTTGCTTTGGTGACTTTCATTTGGGGCCGCAAATGAAAGTTACCCGGCCGCCGGGCCGGGACCCGGCTGGTAACGCAGGCCGCTCAGGGACGCCAAAACACTGTAAGCCGAAGGTCCGCAAAGGGCAGCGGGCGCCTGCTCGTTCGCAAGTGATCGCACGCGATTCGGCCTGAGGCTAGATGATCAACAGCGCGCGGAAGTCGTTGACGTTGGTGAAGGTCGGCCCCGTGACCACCAGGTCGCCGAGCGGCGCGAAGTAGTTGTAGGCGTCGTTGCGGTCGAGGAAGTCGGCGGCCTTGAGGCCCTGCGCCAGGCCGCGGGCCAGGGTGTCGGGGCCGACGATGGCGCCGGCGTTGTCTTCGATGCCGTCGATGCCGTCGGTGTCGGCCGCCAGCACGTGCACGCCGGGCTCGCCCTGCAGGGCGATGGCACAGCCGAGCAAAAACTCAGTCGCCCGGCCGCCGCGGCCGCCCTTGCTCTTCACCGTCACCGTCGTCTCGCCGCCCGACAGGATCACGCAAGGCTTGGCAAAGGGCGCGCCGCGGCGTGCCACCGCACGCGCCAGCGCGGCATGCACCTTGCCGACCTCGCGCGATTCGCCCTCGATCTCGTCAGACAGGATGTGGGCCGCGATGCCGGCCCGGCGCGCCAGCACAGCCGCGGCTTCGAGGCTCTGCTGCGGCGTGGCCAGCATGGCCACACGGTGGCCGGCAAAGCCCGCGGCGCCGGGTTTCGGGCTCTCATACGAGCCGCTCTCCAAGCCGGCGCGGGCCACGGCGGGCAGCGCAATGCGGTAGCGGTCGATGATGGCCAACGCATCGGCGCAGGTGGTCGGATCGGGCAGGGTCGGGCCGCTGGCGATGACCTCCGGCGCGTCACCCGGCACGTCGGAGATCAACATCGTGAGCACCGGAGCCGGCGCGCAGGCGGCGCCCAGGCGCCCGCCCTTGATGGCAGACAGGTGCTTGCGCACGCAATTCATCTCGTCGATCGACGCTCCGCTGAGCAAGAGCGCGCGATTGACCTGTTGCTTGTCTTCGAAGCTCAGGCCCGGGGCCGGCAGCGACAGCAGGGCCGAGCCGCCGCCCGACACCAAGGCAATCACCAGATCGTCCGCGCCGAGGCCGCGCACGGTCTCGAGTATCTGCAGTGCGCCGCGGCGCCCAGCTTCGTCGGGCACCGGGTGTGCCGCTTCGAGCACCCGGATGCGGCCGGGCTGTGCGGCATAGGTCGGCGGTGTGTGTTGGTAGCGCGTCAGCACCAGGCCTTCAAGTGGTGCGTCGGCCGGCCACAGTGCGTCCAGCGCCGCGGCCATCGCGCCGCTGGCCTTGCCGCCGCCGATCACCACGGTGCGTCCACGCGGCGGCGCCGGCAGGTGCGGCGCCATCACGGCGCGCGGCATCGCGCGCTCCACCGCTGCGGCGTACAGGCTGCGCAAGAAGGCGGCGGGGTCTTGAAGGGGCACAGGTCGGGTCATGGCGGGGCCGCGGGTTGGACCCGCAGGGTACCGCGGCTTCAGCTACCGATGGCGTCACCGGCCCACAGGCCCTCGATCTGCGGAAAGTTCCAGTCCTGGCGCGGCTCGCGCCCGGCGATGCGCTCACTGCTGCGGCTCAGGTCGAGCACCTGCTGCGGCAGCGGCAGGTTGGCCTTGGTCGAGAAGAACACCTTGACGATAGGCAGGGTCAAAGTCTGCGGGTTCTGTTCCACCACCACCGCCAGCTTGCCCGAAACCAGGCGCACCAGGGAGCCGATCGGGTAGATGCCCAGGCTCTTCACGAAGGCGACAAACACCGGCGGGTCGAAGTGGCCCTGCCAACTGGCCATGCGGGCGATCGAATCGGCGGGATCCCAGCCGTCCTTGTACGGTCGGTTGGAGGTGATGGCGTCGTACACGTCGCAGACCGCACCCATGCGCGCCAGCAGACTGATCTGGTCACCGACCAGGCGCTTCGGATAGCCGGTGCCGTCGATGCGTTCGTGATGGTGCAGGCAGACATCGAGCACCGCGTCACTGACGGCCTCGCCGGTGCGCAACAACTCCCAGCCGCGCTCGGGGTGGGTGCGCATGATGGCGAATTCATCGTCGGTGAGCTTGCCGGGCTTGTTCAGCACCTCGGGCGGCATCAGCGCCTTGCCCAGATCGTGCAGCAGGCCGGCCAGGCCCGCCTCGCGGCAGGCCGCATCGTC
>JANNFB010000226.1:0-2837 GCA_031379365.1 Burkholderiales bacterium | reverse complement strand
CGTGGCCCTCGACCGTCAGCCTTGCAACTGCCGATAAAACACCGTCGTCGCACACAGCCCGCCACGCGGCCACAGCGCGTAGTCGGGGATGACACCCACGCGCTGCCAGCCCAGCTTGGCGTACAGGCGCTCGGCGTCGCCGCCGGTCACGGTGTCCAACACCAGCAAGCACTTGCCGCAGCTGCGCGCCATGGCTTCGGCCTCACGCATCAGGGCGGCACCCAGGCCCTGGCGGCGCGCGCGGCGGTGCACCAGCATCTTCGACACGTCCCCGCGGTGCGGCTGGTTCTCGGGCTGCTCGAGCACGAGCTGCACCGTGCCACAGATGCCCTGCGCGTCACGCGCGACGAGCAGGGCGCGCTCGCCAAGGGCCACGCCATGTGCCACGCGCTGCCAGAAGGCGGCGGCGGTGGCTGGCTGGAGCGGGTGCATGAAGCTGACCGAGGCGCCGCCGTCGACACAGTCGATCAATAACTCGCAAAGTAACTGCACATCGGCCTCGCCCACGCTGAGCAGGCGCTCGATGACTGCGCCACCGTGTGCCATCAGAGTTCGACCATAGTCTTGAAGCCGCCCCAGAACATGCGCTTGCCGTCGAAGGGCATGGCCTGGCCTTCCATGGTGGCGACACGTGGGTCGGCCATCACGGCCTTGTTGACCTGGTCGCGATGCTTGCGGTTGCGAAAGCATATCCACGAGAAGACCACGACTTCATCAGCCTTGAGCTTCACCGCTTGTGGGAACGAGGTGCGCTTGCCGGGCTTGACGTCGTCGGCCACGCATTCAGTGACCGTGAGCGCGCCGTGTTCGATCCAGATCTTGCCGAACTTGCGCGCCATGGTGCGGTAGGCGGTCAGACTCTTTTGCGGCACGGGGACGACAAAACCATCGACGTAATGGGGCATGGTGAGGCTCCTGGTTTGCAAGGGCCGATGTTGACGCGGGCCGCGCAGCGCCGGCCAGCGGGAATGCCCGCAGGCTAGTGTGGCGCGCCGCTTTGTTCTGTGCGTATTGAGCGAGCGGACATCGGCGGTGACATTGAACACCACCCCCAGGGGTGGTATCCGCACCACCGAGGCCCATCGTTAGCGCGCCGTTCGGCACTCCCGGATGCCGGCTTCCGGGTCGCAAGTTGAACACCTCATGCCGACCGAGGCTGTGTGAGAACTGCTAATCGGCCCTACTCTCTGTCGAGGAGGCTATTCAAATTCGGAATTGGGCTCTTTCGCCATCCAGTGCGTTCGGTTGACCGATATGCGCGTTTTGGCAACGCCCTGGGCTGAATTCACGCGAATTGGTCATAACAAAGCGCTCACGCGCCCGCCAACTTCATCGCCTTCATCGTTTTGGAAATACCGAGCACGCTGATCACGCGCTTGAGGTTGTATGCCAACGCGTGCAGGTTGATTTCAGTGGGTACATGCACGAGCGTCTTCATCAGGAAGTGCACTGAGCCCATCCAGTGCTTCAATGTTCCGAAGACGTGTTCGATGGTTCGTCTTCGGATCTTCATCGCGTCGGGCTTGCCATCCAGACGGGCCTGCATGGTGTCCAGCACCGCCTCGTGCTCCCAGCGCCGGACGCGGCGCTCCTGGCCGGTCGTGCATTGCGCCTTGATCGGGCACTGGGGGCACACCGTGGTGTAGTACGTGTCGATGCGCATGCCGTTCTCGACGCTTGAGTGGCGTCTGGGCAGTCGCTGACCGGCCGGGCATTGGTACTCGTCGTCGCGGGCGATGTAGATGAAGTCCGCCTTGCTGAACCGGCCTTCAGCCTTCGAGTTGGACGTCATCGGCTTGGGCACGTAGGTCTGGACCCCCGCTTGCTCGCAGGCCAGGATCTCCGGGCCCTTGAAGTAGCCCCGGTCGGCGATGAGTTCGATCTTGTCTTGGCCCACCGCTTCTCGCGAGCGCTGCGCCATCGACCACAGGCTGCCCCGGTCGTGGCCTTCGTTGATGACTTCGGTGGCAACGATCAGGTGGTGCTGGGTGTCGGCGGCCACCTGCACGTTGTAGCCCACCATGCCGGTGCCGCGCCCGCTGGTGGCCATCGAACGCGCGTCGGGGTCCGTCTGCGAGAGTTGTTGGTCAGGCTGCTTGGCCAACTCGATCTCGATCTCCCGCAGGTGCTGCATTTGCTTGCGCAACTTGACCAACTTGTCTTGCAGCCTGGTGGTCTTGGCTTGCAGATCCACCGGCTGCGTGCGGTCCGCGGTGTCCAGTGCAGCCATGTAGCGCGCAATGCTCTCTTCGACTTGCTGCATGCGCTTGGCCAGCTTGTGAGGCGTGAAATTGCGGTCACGGTTGTTGACCGCCTTGAACTTGCTGCCGTCCACGGCCACGACACCCTGCGACAGCAGCTTGAGCTGGCGGCAGATCGACACGAAGTGGCGAAAGACGTTGCGGATGCCCTCAGGGTTGTCGTGGCGGAAGTCGGCAATCGTCTTGAAGTCCGGCGCAAGGCGTCCAGTCAGCCACATAAGCTCGACGTTGCGTTGACATTCACGCTCAAGGCGCCTGCTGGACTGAACGCGGTTGAGGTAGCCGTAGATGTAGATCTTGAGCAGTACTGCGGGGTCGTACGACGGGCGGCCAGTAGCGGCTGGCGTCGTCCCATTGAAGCCCAGCGCGGACAGATCGAGTTCCTGCACAAACGCATCGACCACACGGACCGGGTTGTCTTCCGCAACGAAGTCATCCAGACACTCTGGAATCAGCGTCACCTGGCTTCGATCCTGGCCTTCTACAAAGCGCGACATACCGGCTCCCGTGCTCGATATGTCTTCGAACTCTACGGATCTGATGACGTTGCAGTGAGGGGGTTTTCACACAGGCTCG
>JANNFB010000223.1:0-22892 GCA_031379365.1 Burkholderiales bacterium | reverse complement strand
GCTGGCGCGCAGCGCGGCCTCGGCCTGCTTGCGCTGGCTGATGTCCATGTGGGTGCCAGCCATCAACTGCGGGCGGCCATCGGCGGCGCGGCTGAAGACCTTGCCGCGTGTCAGCACCCAGACCCAGTGGCCGTCGCGGTGACGCACCCGGTTTTCGCTGTCCAGCGCCGGCAGATCACCGCGGAAGTGCTGCTTCAGCAGGGCCTCGGTGCGAGCCATGTCTTCCGGGTGGGTGCGTTCGCGCCAGGTGGCCATCGTCGTGGCGCCCAGCTCGGCCAGCGTGTGGCCGATGATCTGTGCCCAGCGCTCGTTGAAGAGCAGCGCGTCGGTCTCCAGATTCCATTCCCAGGTGCCGACGTTGGTGCCCTCGATGATGTTGGCCAGCGCCAGGCGTTCGTGCGCCAGGGCCCGCGCGGCGGTCTTGCTGGCGGTGATGTCAGTCCGGATCGAGATGTACTTTTCGACCTCGCCGTCAGCGCCGATGAAGGGTGCGATGACGCTGTCGACCCAGTACAGCGAGCCATCCTTGGCCCGATTGCAGACTTCGCCGCGCCAGGCCTTGCCAGCGCTCACCGTGCGCCACATCGCGGGCCAGAAGCCGGGCGGCTGCTGGCCAGAATTGATCAGGCGGTGGTCCTGCCCCAGCAGCTCTTCTCGTGCATAGCCGCTGAGGTGGCAGAAGGCGTCGTTGGCCTGTGTGATGCGCCCGCCGCGGTCGGCCACCGAGACGATGGCGTGCAGGTCGATGGTGCGCAGCAGCGCGTCGTTGTCGCGCAGCGCGGCCTGCAGCAGGGCGTGCGCCACATGCCGCTCAGTGACGTCGCTGCCCACTTCCATGAAGCCGGTGAGCAGACCGTTGTGGTCGTGCAGCGGTTGAATCTCGATGTCGAACCAGAATTCGCGGCTGTCGCGGGCGCGGTTGAGGATCTCGACTCTGCAGCTGGTGCCAGCGGCGGCCGCGTCGGCCAGCAGGCGCAGCGCTGCCGGATCGGCCTTGCCGCTGCCCAGCAGCTGCCCCGGCGTCTTGCCCAAGGCCGTCTCGGGCGCGTAGCCGGTGATGCGCGTGAAGCCTTCGTTGACCCAGACGATGTGCAGGTCGCGGTCGGTGATCAACACCGCATTGGAGGTGTGGCGTGCCACCTGGGCCAGCCGGGTCAGGTCGGCTGTCATGGCGTGCGCCAGTGCTTCGGCGCGGCGCCGCCCTGAGGTTTGCTGGCGCACCAGGGCCGCCAGCAGGCCGCTCACCAGCACGCCGGCGCCGGCCAAGAGCCAGGCCGACCAAGTGCTCAGGGCGGCGTCGAACCGGCGCGTGCTGTGCGCCTGCATCACCAGCGAACGGCCCGGCAGCGCCAGCGTGCGGGTCGCGGCAAAGCGCCCCGCGGTGGGGCGCGCCGTCTCCGCGTTGGCGGGCAGGGCAGTGGCTGCCGCACTGTTGGCGTTCGACGTGAAGACAAAACTGCCGGTGGCCTGGCTGGCGGCATCGGCGCTGAGTTCGAACTCCAGATCGCCTGCCGCAACCTCGTGGATGTTGCCGAGCAGTTCGCCGACCACGATGGGCGCGTACAGCAAGCCAACGAGCGCGTTGCGCCGCTGCTGGGGCGTGACCGGGTCGGAGCCCTGGCGATACACCGGCAGGTACAGCAAGAAGCCGGGGCTGCGCTTTTTATCCTGCACCAAGGTGATGGCCGCGCTCAGCGTGGGCTCGCCTTCGGTCACCGCGCGCTCGGCGGCTTCTCGGCGGACGAGTTCGGAGCCCACGTCCAGCCCGACAGCGCTGAAGTTGGGGGCCAGTGGCTCGATGAACTTGATGACAAACAGGTCGTCGTGGCCCTTGTCGGCCAGTTGGCGCAGCGCGAATTGCGGTGCATCGTCCAGCCGCTCGGCCGCGATGAAAGCATCGAGACCGGCCCGCTCGACACGCTGGATGAAACCGAGGCCGCGCACGCCCTCAAAATCCAGCGCCATGCCGCGCGCCTCGACATAGGCGCGAAATTCCGCCCGGCCGACCCGCGGGCTGGCGGCATACAGGCCGCTGGCGCCCTTCAAGGGGAATATCGGTTGGCGAAAGCGGCGCAGTACGTCGTCGGCCACCCGGTCGACGCTGCGCTCGAAGGCAGAGCGGGCCTGGGCTTCGGTCTCGTGTTGGCGCCAGACACCCGCAGCCACGGCGAGCAGCGACCCCAGCACCCACACCGCCACTGGCAGCGTCCGGTCTCGGGGCCATCTGCGTTCAAACCATCGCCACATGTTCCGTCACCTCTCGAAGGCGCGGAGCAGGCCAGGGCCGCTTCGACCCATCATGTGCATTCACGCTGTCAGCATCATCACGCGCCGGGCAGCCGCACCGTGGCCGAAGCAGACGGGCAAAGACCGGCCTGTTCTGCGGCTGCGACCCTGCGGGTACATGAGCTGCACGCGGCGGCCACGGCCAGCACAGCTGCGGGCAAGACCAGGACGAAGATCATGAAACGCACACGAAGGCTCCTGTTGGGCCCGGGCAAGGGATGTCAGTGGGCGCAGCAGGTTATCGGGCGCAGAGGGTGCGGCGCCAGTCGGCCGGCTACGCAGGCGGTGTAGGTAGCGCTGCCGAGGGCAGGGTGCTCGCAGCACGACCGCCGGCTGGACTCGCGCTGGCGTATATCCGGCGGGTGATGTTGAGTCTTTGGCTGTGGTGCAGCCGACTTCAGTGGGTCGGCGGCCACTTGACTTGACCGAGCGCGGTCAGACGCTAGGGGCTCACGCCTTGTGCGTCGAGCCAGCATGGAGGCGCGTCGTGGCGGCGCAACTACTGGCGTCGCGGGCGAACGCGCGGGGCCGGTCGGGCGAGCAACTGCGCACGGATCGCACTTGGCAATGCTTGCTGATCGGTGTGCGAAACCAGTCGAAACCAGTCGAAAGCGTGGAGAGCGCGCCTTGGCGACGTCGGAGACTTAGATCGGCCTATGAGTAGACATAATATACATTGTCATCTGTACTTAAGGTGGCGCAGCGGTGACGCGTTGCACGAGGAAGTCTCGGCCTGCGCGCTCGGCCAACGCTGCGGCGTCGTGTCCGAGCGCATTGCGCAGACGCTTGTCGGCGCCTCGCTTCAACAACAAGTCGACGCTCGACTCGGCCCCATAGCTGACGGCCATCATCAACGGCGTGCTGCGGTTTGGGCTCAGCGCATCGATGGGCACGCCTTTGTCCAGCAGCAAGGCGACGACGCGCGGCTCCGGACCTGTGGCCGCATAGTGCAAAGGCGACCACCCGTCCTTGTGAACGCTGGCGCCACGCTCGATCAGGCGCTGGCACCAGGTCAGGTCGCCGCGCAGTGCCGCCATCATCAATGGGGTCTCGCCGCTCGCATTCAGCGCATCGACATCCAGGCCTTTCTGGGACCACAGTGCAGCCGCAATGCGGGGCGACTGATCACGCATTGCCAAGTGCAAGGCCGTCTGTCCGTCAGGGTTGCGCGCACTCGGGTCGAATCCGCGCGACATGAGCTTGGTCACCGTGTCGGCATCGTCCCGGTTGACCGCGATGAAAAAGTCCTCATAGACGCCAGCATGGGCACCAGAAATACACGCCATGACAACAAGATAGCAAACAACTCTAAAGTAGTTTCTCATGTCACTTGAGGCCTGAACAGACGGTCGAAGTTCGCGCTGGTGATCTCTGCAACCGCAGCGGGCTCGAGGTTGAGAAGTTCAGCCAGCTGCTGGGCCACGAAGGGCACATAGGCGGGTTGGTTCGGCCGACCGCGAAAGGGTACCGGCGCCAGATAGGGGCTGTCGGTCTCGATCAGGAGCCGGTCCAGCGGTACGAAACGCGCGACCTCGCGCAGATCCTGGGCGTTGCGAAAGGTCAGGATGCCGGAGAAGGAAATGTAGAAGCCCAGGTCGAGGGCCGCCCGCGCAACAGCCGCCGTCTCGGTGAAGCAATGAAACACGCCGCCGGGACCGTCACCGCCCTCCTCGCGCAGGATCGCCAAGGTGTCCTCGCTGGCGCTTCGGGTGTGTATCACGAGCGGTTTGGTGACCACGCAAGCGGCGCGGATGTGCACCCGAAAGCGCTCCCGTTGCCAGTGCATGTCGGCCACGCTGCGCCCTTCAAGGCGGTAGTAGTCCAGGCCGGTTTCGCCAATGGCCACGACCCGCGGTCGTGCCGCCCGCTCGACCAGATCCTCGACGCTGGGCTCGCGCACGCCTTCGTTGTCAGGATGAACGCCGGCGCTGGCCCAGAAGTTCGAGAAGCGCAGCGCCAGAGCGTGCACCTTGTCGAACTCTTCCAGCGTGGTGCAGATCACCAGTGCCCGGTCGACATCGGCAGCGGCCATGGCTGCGCGCACCTCGTCGATGCGATCGTGCAGACCGTCAAAGCTCAAGTGGCAGTGGGAGTCAACGTACATCGCAGGACCTGCGCCAGTGCGCAGGCCAATCAGATGGTTTGCGTCGGCTTGGCCGATTGGATCGACGTGCCCAGCGTCTCTTCGATGCGCTGCTTCAGCAGGCGGGTCTTCTCGTCGCCAGGGAAACGCACGCCGACGCCCTGGGTGCGGCCGCCGGACGCGTTGACCGGCGTGATCCAGCCCACCTTGCCCGCCACCGGGTAGCGCTGCGGATCGTCCGGTAGCGACAACAGCAGATAGATGTCTTCGCCCAGCTTGTAGTCGCGCGTGGTCGGAACAAACAGGCCACCGTCCGTGAACAGCGGGATGTAGGCCGCGTAGAGCGCACCTTTCTCGCGGAACACCAACTGGATGACACTCGGCCGTCCCGCCGCATTGGCCGGGGCGTTGGCTTGGGTGGTGCGGGCAGGCGCTTCGCTCATCGAGGGCCGAGTGTATCCAATGCCCCTGCCAGGCCGCTGGTTCGCCCGGCGGGTGAGCGTGGCGTTTGCCACAGTCGGGCGCCCTGGGCGACCAAGGCCTCGCTGCGCAGCCCGGGATGCCAAGGATGTTCGTCATGGCGCGCGGCCTGGCCCAGCTCGGCCGCCCACTGCGCCAGTGCCGGCCATTGCGGGCCGCGGGCGGCCATCAGCGGCGCCAACAATGCCGGCGCGAAATAGCGTGGCGAAGCCTGCGCGCGTTGGCACATCAGGTCGTGACACAGTTTTTGCAGTGCATCGACCTGACGCGCCAGCGACCAATCGGCGAACAGCCCGGCCTGGCCCCGGCGCACGGCATCAGGCACCTGCTCCCAGCGGCTGCTGTCGATGCCATCGGCTCGCATGGCGAGTGCCTCCAGAGGCTGGCCACCGCTTGCCATCAGCAGCACTTCGGGTCGGTCCACGCCTTGCTGCGCCAGCCAGTCACGGGCCTGGGTGGGCTCCGGCAGCGTCAGCGCAATGCGTTGGCATCGGCTGCGCACGGTTGGCAACAAGGCCTCGGGGTCATGGGCGGTGAGCAGCAGACGCAAACGTCCGGCGGGCTCTTCGAGGGTCTTCAGGAGTGCGTTGGCGGCGACCAGGTTCATGGCCTGCGCCGGGTGAATCAAGATCACCTTGACCCCTCCCCGCGACGATGTCTTCAGCCCCCACTCGATGGCCGCCCGAACGGCCTCGACACGGATTTCCTTGCTCGGCTTGGCCTTGGTTTTTGCGGTCTTGGCGGCGCCGTCGGCGCCCTCCTCGCTCGCCGCCCAACCCAAGGCCTCGCGTTGCGAGTCCGGCAGCAGCAGGTGAAAGTCCGGGTGCAGGTGTGCTGCCATCAGGTGGCAGCCGGTGCAATGGCCGCAGGCGCTCGACCGATTGGCACGTGCCTCGCAGAGCCATCCCGTTGCCAACGCCAAGCCGAGTTCAAACTGGCCCACGCCGCCGGGCCCATGCAGCAACAAGGCATGGGCCTGAAGTTCCAGGCTCTTGGACAGCGGCTCGATGAGCCAGGGCAACAAGGCCGGCGCCGCGCTCATCACAACCCGTGAGTCTGCACGGCGGACTGCACCTGCAGGCGCACCGCATCGCGCAACTGGCTGGCGTCGATGCGGGTGAAGCGCTGCGGTGCGGCGGCGCGGCGCTGTTCGTAGCCCGCGTGGACGCGTCCAAAGAAAGCCTCGTCCTGGCGCTCGAACCGATCGGGCGCACGCGCGGCGGCGCGCCGCTGCGCAGCCACGGCTGGGTCAAGTTCGAACCACAAAGTCAGATCCGGTTGCCGGCCCTGTTGCACCCAGACCTCGAGCTGAGACAGAACGCCCGTGTCGAAGCCCCGCCCGCCACCTTGGTAGGCAAAGGTGGCGTCGGTGAAACGGTCGCACAGCACCGTGGTGCCACCGCGCAAGGCGGGCTCGATGGTTTGGACAAGGTGGTCACGTCGCGCCGCGAACACCAGCAGCGTCTCCGTCAGCGCATCCATCGCGTCGTGCAACACCAATTCCCGCAAGCGTTCTGCCAGCGGCGTGCCGCCAGGCTCACGCGTGACGATCACGCGGTGGCCGCGTTCACGCAACCACTCGGCCAGACTGTCGATGTGCGACGACTTTCCGGCGCCATCGATGCCCTCGAAGGTGATGAAGCTGCCTGGGTTCACGGGAAGATCAGGGCGACGCCCTGCCGCCGCGCTGGAATTGATTCACGGCGCGATTATGGTCGGCCAGGTTGTCGCTGAAGACGCTGCCGCCACTGCCGTCGCTGCGAGCCACGAAGTACAAGGCGCGGGTCTTGGCGGGCTGAACCGCAGCGCGCAGCGACGCTGCCCCCGGCATCGCGATCGGCGTGGGGGGCAGGCCGCGGCGGGTGTAGGTGTTGAACGGCGTGTCCGCGAGCAGGTCGCGCTTGCGCAGGTTGCCGTCGAAGGCCGTGCCCAGGCCGTAAATCACGGTCGGGTCAGTCTGCAGGGGCATGTCGATGCGCAGCCGGTTCGTGAACACGCCGGCCACCGCTGCACGGTCGGCCTCGCGGCCGGTTTCTTTCTCGACGATCGACGCCAGGATCAAGGCCTCGTCCATCGACTTGAGCGGCAAGTCGGCAGCACGTTCGGCCCACGCACTGACGAGGCGACGTTGCATGGCTGCATGAGCGCGCTTCAAGACCGTCAAGTCACTCACGCCTCGGCTGTAGGCATAAGTGTCGGGAAAGAAGCGTCCTTCGGCCGCCAGCGTCGGCACGCCGAGCGCTGCCATCAACTGCGCGTCGCTCAGGCCCTGGGTGGTCGGCTTGAGTGACGGCGCGCGCGCCAAGGCCTCGCGCACCTGCAGGAACGTGCTGCCCTCCGCCAGGCGCACGGACTCCAGCACTTCGTCGCCGCGCACCATCTTGTCGAGCAACTGACGCGCTGTCACACCGGTTTCGACTTCGTAGCTTCCGGCGCGAATCTGGCGCGACCGGCCTGACCACCGGAACCACTCATACAGCCAGCGCGGCGACACCTGAACACCGGCTTCGACCCAGATCTCGGCAACGCGCCGCGGGCTGACGCCAGGCTCGATCGACACCTCCACCGTGGGGGCCGAGAGCGGTAACGGCTGCGCCAGCCACCACCACACGGTGGCCGCTGCCGCGGCCGCAGAAAGCAGGGCCAGCAGCAGCAAACGTAGCATCCAGCGCATCACCCGATCGAGGTACGGTTCATCTGCGGCCCATGATAATCGGCGCATGAATCAGCCCGATCCACTCTCCATGCAAGGCGCCGTGCACTTGAGCCATTGGGGCGTGATCCGTGCCCAAGGGCCCGACGCCGCCAGTTTCCTGCAAGGTCAATTGACGCAGGACGTGCAGAAACTCGATCAGCACAGCACGCGGCTGGCCGGTTTTTGCAACGCCAAGGGCCGGCTGCTGGCCAGCCTGCTGATCTGGCGCCCGGAGCCAGATCAGTTCTTGATGCTCTGCAGCGCCGACCTGCTGCCCGCGACCTTGAAACGCTTGTCGATGTTTGTGATGCGCGCCAACTGCAAGCTCAGCGATGACAGTGCGTCGCTCACGGTTTACGGCTTGTCTGGCGACACGGCCATCCGCTGGCTCGGCACCAGCGCCCCCCCCGCGGCCGGGCGCTGCACGGCTGCCATCGGTGGACAGGCCCTGCGACTCAGCGACGTGACTGGCATTGCGCGCTATCTGTGGGTGCAGGCAACCGACACCGCCGCGCCGCCGCTGCCGGCGCTCGCGCCCGACGCGTGGGCGTGGCTCGAGGTCGGCAGCGGCGTGGCGCGCATCGTCGCGGCGACCGCAGAGCAGTTCGTGCCCCAGATGGTCAACTTCGAGCTGGTGGGCGGCGTCAGTTTTCAGAAGGGCTGCTATCCCGGCCAGGAAATCGTCGCGCGCAGCCAATACCGCGGCAGCGTCAAGCGACGTGCCTTCGTGGTCGAGTGCGCGGCTGCGGCCCATCCAGGCCAGGAGGTGTTCCACAGTGCGGACGCAACGCAGCCTGCGGGCATGGTCGTCAACGCGTCGTCCTGGGGCGGCTCGACGCTGGCGCTGGTCGAAGTCAAGCTGGCGGCGCTCGAGACCGGCTCCCTTCACCTCGGGGCCAGTGAGGGTCCGCTCTTGTCGCTTGCACCACAGCCCTACCCCGTAAATATCGACGTCACCGAGTGACTGGCGGCGGCTTGCAGATCTACGTCTACTACCGAGTCCCGCCCAGAGATGCGGCGGCGCTGATCCTCGCCGTGCGCCATTTGCAGGCGGAGCTGGCGGCTGCCCTGCCCGGCCTGCTTTGCGGCCTTTCGCGACGCATCGAGACAGGCGCCAAACTGCTGACCCTGATGGAAATCTATGCCCACCCTTCGGGCCTCACTGCGGCCTGGCAGCGTGAGCTCGAAGACCGAGCCGCAACGCAGTTGGCGGACTGGACGGTCGGCACGCGCCATGTGGAGTGCTTTGCACCATGTGTCTGATTGCGTTGGCGCTCGACCAGCACGCGCGCTATCCAGTGGTCGTCGCTTCCAATCGCGACGAGTTTCTCGATCGCCCTGCGACTGCGCTGGACTGGTGGACGCCGCCCGGCGAGGGGCCCCGAACGCTCGGCGGCCGCGACCTGGAGGCCGGCGGCACCTGGATGGCCTTGAGCACCCGCGGCCGCTTGGCCATGCTGACCAACGTGCGCGACCTGCCGCGTCAAAAGCCCCAAGCCCCCTCGCGCGGCGCTGTGGTGCCCACTTGGCTGGCCAGCGAGGCGTCTGCGCGCGAGTTTTGGCAAGCCACGGCGAGCCGCGGGCACAACCCGTTCAATCTCCTGGCGGCTGATCTGCAAAGCGGCCACTGGTGGTGGGCCGACGACCAATCACATGAACCTCAACCACTCGGGGCCGGCCTCTATGGCCTGTCGAACGCAGCGCTCGACACAGCCTGGCCCAAAGTCGAAGCGCTCAAGCAGGCAGTGGCGGCGGCCTTGGCAGGCCATGCGACCCCGACGGACCTCGAAGCCCAACTCTTCGCAGCCTTGGCCAACCCCATGTCGCCGCCCGATCATGCGTTGCCCGATACCGGCGTCGGATTGGCGCGCGAGCGTGTGCTTGCCCCTGCCTTTATCCGCACGCCTGACGGGCGCTACGGCACACGCTGCTCGACCCTGCTGATTGCCGAGCGCGTTGCAGCCGGACTCAGCCTGCGGGTGGTCGAACGTCAGTTCGACGCTGCAGGACGGGCGAGCACGCAACGCGGCGTGCGGTTGACGCCGTGGCCGCTGACGTCACTGGCGTTGCCGGAAGTGATCGAGGAGCCCATCAGCGCAGGCTGAGTGTCATGGTCTGGTGGGCCAAGCCGGCTTCTTCGAAGGCCGCGCCCTGGGCCACGAAACCGGCCCGTCGATAGAAACCAATGGCCTGTGCCTGGGAACTCAGCATCACTTCGGTGTCGCCGCGTGCCCGAGCGGCTTGCACCAGGGCCTCGAGCAAGGGTTTGCCGATGCCCGCGCCGCGCACGCTGGCCAGCACCGCCATGCGACCGATCTTGGCGACACCGCCGCCGAGTTCGATCAGGCGGCCGGTTCCCACCGCCTGGCCGAGACGGTTGAAGGCCACAGCGTGCACGGCTGTGGCGTCGGCTGCATCGTGTTCGAGGGCCGCTGGAATGCCCTGCTCCTGGATGAACACGGCATCTCGAATCGGCTGCGCTTGATGGCCCAAGCGGGTCCAGTCGCCGCACTGCACGTGGATCATCGACTCGCCGGCCTCGAAGCCGTCGATCAATTCACGCAAGGCCGGCGGCACGGCGCGGGCGCGCTGCGTGGCGGGGTCGGCGAACACGTACACCAGTTCACCGTGCACCAAGCGATGCGTGCCGCGCCAGACATCGGCCTGCAGGTGCATCGAACTGTTGCCGATGCGCGCACAGCGGATCCCGACCTGAAGTTGGTCGTCGTAGCACGCGGAGCCTTCGTACTCGAGCGTGGCCTTGCGCACGTAGAGATCGCCGCAAAGACTCGCCATCGTTGCCTGGTAGGGCATGGCCATGGCGCGCCAGTAGCCAGCGACGGCCGTGTCGACGTACATCAGGTAGTGCCCATTGAAAACAATCTGCTGCATGTCCACCTCGGCCCAGCGCACACGCAGTGCTTCGATGTGGCGGAAGTGGGCGAGTGTGGGCGGGCTGGCGACGGCTGGCATGGCGGGCGGTGGATCGACGGGGTGCACAAGCATACTGAGGCCCCCCGACGCTGTGCTCGGGCAAGGGATCCACCATGGCCCACATCCAGTACCTGACCCAGATCCATCTCGACGCAGGCGTCGTGCAACGCCTGCAGGAGGAGTGCCTTCGCATCGGCATGGCCAAGCCTTTGGTCATCAGCGATGTGGGTGTGCGCGCCGCGGGCGTGCTCGACCGTGCGTTGGTCGCGCTCGGCAGCCTGCCGCATGCCGTGTTTGACGCGACCCCTTCGAACCCGACCGAAAGCGCGGTGCAACAGGCGGCAGCGGTCTATCGGTCTCAGCACTGCGATGGCCTGATTGCCGTCGGTGGCGGCTCGTCGATCGACCTGGCCAAGGGGGTGGCCATCGCGGCGACTCATGAGGGCCCGCTGGTGGGTTACGCCACCATCGAGGGCGGCAGCGCGAGGATCAGCGAGCGGGTCGCGCCACTGATCGCCGTGCCCACCACGGCGGGCACGGGCAGCGAGGTGGCGCGCGGCGCCATCCTGATCGTCGACGACGGCCGCAAGCTCGGCTTCCACAGCTGGCACCTGATGCCCAAGGCCGCCCTGCTCGATCCCGAACTCACAGTCGGACTTCCCCCCGGCCTCACCGCCGCGACCGGGATGGACGCGATTGCGCACTGCATGGAAACTTTCATGGCGCCGGCCGTGAATCCGCCGGCCGACGGCATTGCCCTGGATGGCCTGCAACGCGGCTGGGCCCACATCGAGCGGGCCACGCGCGACGGCAGTGACCTCGATGCACGCTGGCACATGCTCAGCGCGTCAATGCAGGGCGCCATGGCCTTCCAGAAGGGCCTGGGCTGCGTGCACTCGCTGTCCCACAGCCTCGGCGGCGTGAACCCGCGGCTGCATCACGGCACGCTCAACGCCATGTTCCTGCCGGCGGTGGTGCGCTTCAACGCGGCGGCCGACTCGTTGCAGCGCGACCGCCGCCTGCACCGCATGGCTCAGGCCATGGGCCTGGATGCGTGCGATGAGGAAGGGAAGGCTGTTGCCGAGGCCATCAGTGCCATGAACGGGCGCCTGGGCCTGCCAACGGGCCTGGCCGCCATGGGCGTGACGCGCGAGCTGTTCGAACGCGTGATCGACGGCGCCATGGCAGACCACTGTCACAAGACCAATCCGCGCATCGCCACCCGCGATGACTACCGGGCGATGCTGGAAGCGTCGATGTAGGCAGGAAAACGGTGCTCCTTCGGAGCGCCGTTTTCCAAGCTTGCCGAACGCGCTCAGGCCGGCGCCGGACCGCCCCAAAGCGCCCTGAGGCCCAGAGGACCCAAGGGCCCCGAAGGGGACCGCGCCGGTCCCAGGGGGCGCGAGTCCAGCGAGCGGGGGCTGTCGCTCAGCCGTGCTTCTGGTCGAAGAACTGCTCGTCCTCGGTCGAGCCCTTCAGCGCTGCGGTTGAAGACAGGCGCTCGATAGTCGTCGTGACCGCATCGAAGTAGCCGGTGCCGACCTCGCGTTGGTGTTTCACGGCGGTGAACCCGCGCTCGGCCGCAGCGAACTCCTTCTCCTGCAACTCGACGAATGCGCTCATGTTGTTGCGGGCATAGCCGTGAGCCAGCTCGAACATCGAGTAGTTCAGGCTGTGGAAACCGGCCAGGGTGATGAACTGGAACTTGTAGCCCATGGCGCCGAGTTCACGTTGGAACTTGGCGATCGTGGCGTCGTCGAGGTTCTTCTTCCAGTTGAACGAAGGGCTGCAGTTGTAGGCCAGCAGCTTGCCGGGGAACTTGGCGTGGATGGCGTCGGCAAATGCCTTGGCAAAGGCCAGGTCGGGCTTGCCGGTCTCGCACCAGATCAGGTCGGCGTACTCGGCATAGGCCAGGCCACGGCTGATGGACTGCTCGAGGCCGTTGCGTGACTTGTAGAAACCTTCCACGGTGCGCTCGCCCGTCAGGAAGGGCTTGTCGATGTCGTCGACATCGCTGGTCACCAGATCGGCCGCTTCGGCATCGGTGCGCGCCAGCAGGATGGTCGGGGTGCCCATGACGTCCGCAGCCAAACGGGCGGCAACGAGCTTGGCGACGGCTTCGCGTGTGGGCACCAGCACCTTGCCGCCCATGTGGCCGCATTTCTTCACCGAGGCCAACTGGTCTTCGAAGTGCACGCCGGCGGCGCCGGCGTCGATCATCGCCTTCATCAGCTCGAAGGCGTTGAGCACGCCACCGAAACCGGCTTCCGCATCGGCCACGATCGGGGCGAAATAGTCGATGTCGTTCTTGCCCTCGCTCCACTGGATCTGGTCAGCGCGGGCGAAGGTGTTGTTGATGCGCTTGACGGCCTTGGGCACGGAGTCGACGGAGTACAGCGATTGGTCGGGGTACATCTCACCGTTGTCATTGGCGTCGGCAGCGACCTGCCAGCCCGACAGGTAGATGGCCTTGAGACCGGCCTTGACTTGTTGCATGGCCTGATTGCCGGTCAAGGCACCCAGGGTGTTCACGAAGGGCTCCGTGTTGATCAGGTTCCAGAGCTTTTCGGCACCCCGCTTGGCCAGGGTGTGTTCGATCGGGAGCGAGCCACGCAGGCGCACCACATCAGCGCCGCTGTAGCCGCGCTTGATGCCCTTCCAGCGTGGGTTCTCGGCCCAGTCTCGTTCGAGTGCGGCGGCTTGTTGGTCACGGGTCAGCTGGTTCATTGGAAGCTCCTGGAGGGGTGGGAAAGGTGTGTAGCGATGCCCCAAGGTTAATCCCGTCAAGACCTTCTGTGCTGACTTATGTCTTATATAAGACAAATATTGTTGTGCTGTTAAATCAACGACTTGCGTTACATATGTCGTAATGTGGAAGCTTGTTGCTGCGCACAAAACGCACTGCACGGGTTCTGGGCTGGGGCATATCGCCATACGACCTCGACGTTTTACCAGGTGGGATTCCAGGGCCCAGGGACCCGCTGCGTATCATCGTCACGCCCTCGACGCCAGAGACAACGACGCATGACCGGATTCGCTTTCACGGCCAACAACACCTTCCTCAAGGCGCCCGCGGCGATGCTCGAGCACTACGCCGTCGCCGGCATCGCCTGGGACGGTTCCACCACCAACCGGCCCGGTGCGCGCATGGCGCCACGTGCGATCCGAGAAGCCAGCCACATGCTGTGCGATGGCACGCACCCGCACTTCAATGTGAGCCCCCTCGGCCTGCTCGGGGATGTCGGCGACCTGCCCTTGCCGAACACCAGCCTGGTGGCCATGCGCGAAGCCATGGCGCCCCTGATCGCACCACTGCTGACCAAACACCACATGGTCTGGCTGGGGGGCGACCACTCGATCACTTTGCCGCTGCTGCGCGCCTACCGCGCGCACCTGGGCCGCCCGCTTGCGGTGCTGCACTTCGATGCCCACTGCGACACCTGGGAAGACCACTTCGGCGAGCCGTCCGGACACGGTACCTGGGTCTATGAAGCGATTCAGGAAGGGTTGGTCGTGAAGGAGTGCTTTACCCAACTCGGGATCCGCTCGGCCGGCGATCGCACCGCTCGGGAGTACGTGCGCGACCAGGGCGGACTGATCTACACCGCGCGCGACCTGCGCGGCCTCGAGAGCCCGCAACAGCTCGCCCCCGTCTTGCAGGCCGTGCGCGAACGTCTGGCGGCACATGGGTCGCCGCCCTTGTACGTGAGCCTGGACATTGATTGTCTCGACCCGGCATTTGCGCCCGGGACAGGAACCCCAGAGCCCGGTGGCATGAGCACCAACCAAGTGCTCAGTCTGCTCGAGGGCTTGCAGGGTATCGACTGCGTCGGCATGGACTGCGTCGAAGTTGCGCCGCCCTACGACCATGCCGAGCTGACCAGCCAGGCCGCCGCGAACTTCGTCTGGACCTACCTGTGCGGCCGTATCGCCGCTGCGGCACGCTAGCCTGTCGGCAGGGCCAGCGCGGTGGTCTTCTTCACCGTGCGCAAGACCAACATCGAGTTCGAGCGCATCACGCCGGGCAGGCGCATCAGCACTTCGGTGTGAAAGCGTTCGAGGTCTTCGGCGTCACGGTAGGTGAAGCGGATCAGATAGTCGTTGCTGCCGGCGACGTAGTAGCAGTCGAGCACGCGCGACTCATCGCGCACGGCCTGCTCGAACGCGCCCAGCACCGTGTCGGTGAGGGTCTCGAGATTGACGATGGTGAAGCTGGTGCCATGCTGGCCAACGGCCTTGGGGTTGAGCAAGGCGGTGTACTTGGCGATCACGCCGGCGTCTTCCAGGTGCTTGACACGGCGCAGGCTGGCCGAGGGCGAGAGGTGAATGCGTTGCGCCAGCTCCAGGTTGGTGAGCCGACCGTCGTCTTGCAACTCGTTCAAGATGGCCACATCGATCGAATCAAGTTGCACGATACTGCTTTGGTTTCGCATTTAATGCCGCCGGAGTGCTGTTAGTGCGCATGATATTGCGAAACGCGGGGTAAGCCCGCCTCGATTGCGCAACCCTATTGCGCCTGCGATTGCCTAGACTCTGGGGGTGGCGAAAGCCTCGCCCGTTGGCGTCGACCTTGCTAGGAGAGAACCATGGCCAAGAACATGGATGCGTACTGGATGCCTTTCACTGCCAATCGGCAGTTCAAGAAGGCGCCCCGTCTGCTTGCCAAGAGCAGCGGCATGCACTTCTGGACGCCTGAAGGCCGAGAGATCCTCGATGGCGTGGCCGGGCTGTGGTGCGTGAACGCCGGCCACACGCGACCCAAGATCGTCAAGGCGATCGCCGAGCAAGCGGCTGAGCTCGACTTCGCACCGCCCTTCCAGATGGCCCACCCCAAGGCCTTCGAACTGGCCGAGAAACTGGTCGAGATCACGCCGCAAGGCTTGAACAAGGTTTTCTACACCAACTCGGGTTCTGAAGCCGTCGAGACCGCATTGAAGATGGCCATCGCCTACCACCGCGTGCGCGGCGAAGGCGCACGGACGCGGCTCATCGGTCGTGAGCGCGGCTACCACGGCGTCAATTTCGGTGGCATCTCGGTGGGCGGCATCGTGACGAACCGAAAGATGTTCGGCACCCTGCTCGCTGGCGTCGATCACATCCGCCACACCCATGACTTGGCCCGAAACGCTTATGCGGTTGGCCAGCCCGAGCACGGCGCAGAACTCGCCGACGACCTCGAGCGCCTGGTCGCGCTGCACGACGCATCGACCATTGCCGCCGTCATCGTCGAGCCGGTCGCCGGGTCGACGGGCGTGCTGCTCCCGCCCAAGGGTTACCTGGAGCGCCTGCGCGCGATCTGCGACAAGTACGGCATCCTGTTGATCTTCGATGAGGTCATCACCGGCTTCGGCCGTACCGGCCAGCCGTTCGCCGCCCAGACCTTCGGCGTCACGCCCGATCTCATGACAGTGGCCAAAGGCATCACCAATGGTTGCGTGCCCATGGGTGCGGTGTTCGCCACCGACAAGATCCACGACACTTTCATGAACGGTCCCGATCACCTGATCGAGTTCTTCCACGGCTACACCTACTCGGCCCATCCCCTCGCCTGCGCCGCCGCACTGGCCACGTTGGAGACCTATGCCGACGAGGGCTTGCTGACGCGCGCCGCGCAGATGCAGGGCTACTTCGCCGACGCGTTGCACTCGCTCAAGGGGCTGCCGAACGTCATCGACATCCGCAACATCGGCCTGGTCGGGGGCGTCGAGCTCAGCCCGCTACCCGGCGAGCCGGCCAAGCGCGCGTTCAACGTCTTCCTCGATTGCTGGGAACAAGGCGTTCTGGTTCGCACCACCGGCGACATCGTTGCGCTGTCGCCACCGCTGATCATCGAGAAGACCCACATCGACCGCATCGTCGACGTGCTCGGTGCGGCCATCACACGCTGCGCCTGAAGAAGCCCTGCCACCCCTCACGAAGGATCCTGCCTAGCGCTTACCGTATGCCACTGCTCGACACCGACCGCGACCTGACGCGCCACTCGTACTACGCCGCCACAGCGCCGCGCCCACCCAGCCATGCCGCTTTGCAGGGCGATGCGGGAGTCTGTGACGTGGCCATCGTCGGCGGCGGTCTGGCGGGGTTGTCGGCGGCACTCGAGTTGCGCGAGCGCGGCTTCGATGTCGTTCTGCTCGAAGCACGTCAGATCGGCTGGGGCGCGAGCGGTCGCAACGGCGGCCAGGCCATCCACGGGCTGGCCTGCGATCAAGCCACCATCGAGGCCCAACTGGGCGTGGACGAAGCACGGCGCATCTTCGCGATGTCGATCGAAGCGCTGGACCTGATCCGCCAGCGCCGTGCTCAGTTCGAGATCGACTGCGACTGGCGCGACGGGTATCTAGGCGTGGCCACCAGCGCTGCCAAGGCGCGCGCGCTGCGCGCCGACGCCGACCTGCTGGCCGATCGCTACAACTACCCGCTGCGCTGGATCGACGGGTCCGACCTGCCAAACTGGATTGCCAGCCCGCGCTACCGTGCCGGTGTGCATGATCCGCGCTCCGGCCACCTGCATCCGCTGAAGTACTGCCTGGGTCTGGCTCGCGCTGCCGCCGCGCTCGGCGTGCGCCTGCACGAGGACTCGGTGGTCACGCGCATCGACAGCGGCAAGGCCACGGTCACGCTGCACACCGCGAACGGTGCGCAACTGCGGGCACGTCAGTTGCTGCTGGCCGGCAATGTCTACCTGCAAGAGCTGGCGCCGTCAATTGCTCCGCAGCTCGCAGCCCGCATCATGCCGGTCGGCACCTACATCGTCTGCTCCGAGAAGATGCCGCCGGCCCAGGCGGATGCACTGATTCCGTGCGGGGCAGCGGTGTGTGACACCAATTTCGTGCTCGACTACTTCCGCACCACCGCCGACCACCGCATGCTCTACGGCGGCCGCGTCAGCTACAGCACGGCCACGCCAATGAACCTGGCCGCGTCGATGGGCCGGCGCATGCAGGGCACCTTTCCCGCCATGCGAGGTGTCGGCGTGGAGTTTGCCTGGGGCGGGTTCGTCGACATCTCGATGAGTCGCGCGCCGGACTTCGGGCGCGT
Organism: Burkholderiales bacterium; assembly: GCA_031379365.1. Classification (GTDB taxonomy): domain Bacteria; phylum Pseudomonadota; class Gammaproteobacteria; order Burkholderiales; family Burkholderiaceae_C; genus CADEEN01. Next base: position 5,376 of record JANNFB010000223.1, on the reverse strand, counting down.
GCCGGCGCTGGGCGATCGGGTGTACTACCTGCAAGGCTTCTCTGGTCACGGTCTGGCGCTGACCGGCATGGCCGGCAAGCTGGTCGCCGAAGCCATGGCCGGCGACGCGTCGCGCTTCGACACTTTCGCCCGGCTCCAGCATCGCCCCTTCCCTGGCGGCAAGGCGTTGCGCACACCGGCGCTGGTGCTGGGGATGGCCTACTACCGCCTGAAGGACATGCTGTGAGTCGCCGGGGCAGCCAATGAGCGCGCGCGCCAGACCTGCCGTGCTGGTGCCGGCCTGCAACCGCGTGCTGGGGCACCACCCTTTCCACATCGTTGGCAAGAAGTACATCGATGCGGTGCGCCTGGCCGGCTGCCAGCCGCTGGTGGTGCCGAGTGCCGCACTCGACGAACTCGACGCCTTGCTCAACCTGGCGGATGGCCTGCTGCTGACGGGCTCGCCGTCCAACGTGCACCCGAGTCACTTCGACGAAGGCGTCCATGACCCGTTGCTGCCCCTGGACGTGCAGCGCGATGCCTGGACCTTGCCCCTGATTCCCCTGGCTTTGGCGCGCGGCGTGCCTCTGCTCGCCATCTGTCGCGGCACGCAGGAGACCAACGTGGCACTCGGTGGCAGCTTGCACCAGGCGGTGCAGGAAGTCCCGGGCTTGCGGGATCACCGCTCCGACGACACGGCACCGGTCGAGGTGCAGTACGGGGCGGCGCATGAGGTGGCCGTCGAGCCGGGCGGCGTCCTGGCCCGCGTGGTCGATCGCAGTCATTTCGCAGTCAATTCCCTGCATGGTCAGGCCGTCAACCGACTGGCGGACGGATTGCGCGTCGAAGCCCGCGCGCCCGATGGCGTGATCGAGGCTTTCTCGAAACCCGACGCGCCGGCCTTCAACCTCTGCGTCCAGTGGCATCCCGAATGGCTGGCCGCTGACAACCCCGTGTCGATGCAGATCCTCAAGGCATTCGGCGCGGCCTGCCGTTCGCGTCAAAACCAGAAGACAACTCAGTAGGTGACCCCATGGTCGAACGAAAGAACTTCACCTTTGGTGAACTTGAAAACTGGCTCAATGAGCGGCGTGTGACGGAGATCGAGTGCCTCGTGCCCGACCTCACCGGCGTGGCGCGCGGCAAGATCCTGCCGCGCGAGAAGTTCACCGAGGACCGCGGCATGCGCTTGCCCGAGGCGGTGGTGGCCATGGGCGTGACAGGCGAGTTCCCGGAGGAAGGGCCGTACTACGACGTCATCAGCCCGAACGACCGTGACATGCACCTGGTGCCTGACCCCAGCACGGTTCGCATCGTGCCTTGGGCCACCGACCCCACGGCGCAGGTGATTCATGACTGCTTCGACCAGAACGGCAAGTTGATTCCGTTTGCACCGCGTTCGGTGCTGCGCCGTGTCTGCGACCTGTTCGATGCCGAAGGCTGGAACCCGGTCGTCGCGCCCGAACTCGAGTTCTACCTCGTCGCACGCAACACCGACCCGGACATCCCTCTCAAGCCGCCGATCGGTCGCAGCGGCCGTGCCGAGACTTCCCGCCAGGCCTATTCGATCGACGCCGTCAACGAGTTCGACCCGCTGTTCGAGGATGTGTACGACTACTGCGAGAAGATGGAGCTCAATGTCGACACCCTGATCCACGAGGTGGGCGCGGGCCAGATGGAGATCAACTTCTTTCACGATCACCCGCTGGGGCTCGCCGACGAAGTCTTCTTCTTCAAGCGCACGGTGCGCGAGGCGGCGATGCGCCACGACATGTTCGCCACCTTCATGGCCAAGCCGATCGCCGGTGAGCCAGGCAGCGCCATGCACATCCACCAGAGCGTGGTCAGCAAGCTCACGGGCAAGAACATCTTCAGCAACGAGGACGGCAGCCCGTCGAAAGAGTTCTTCTGGTACATCGGCGGCCTGCAGAAGTACGTGCCGGCGGCCATGGCCCTGTTCGCGCCCTACGTCAACTCCTACCGACGCCTGGTGCGCTCGAACGCGGCGCCCATCAACATCCAGTGGGGCACCGACAACCGCACCGTCGGCATCCGCAGCCCGGTGGCCACCGCGGCGGCACGGCGCATCGAGAACCGGGTCATCGGCGCCGACGCCAACCCCTACGCTGCACTGGCCGCCACGCTGGCCTGCGGCTACCTTGGCATCAAGAACCGCATCGAACCTTCACCCGAATGCAAGGGCGACGCCTACCTGGGCGACTTCCAGCTGCCGCGCAGCCTGGGCGAGGCGCTCGAGCTGCTGCGCGCAGAGAAAGACCTGGCCGAGGTGCTCGGCGCCTCGTTCGTGACCGTCTACACCGAGGTCAAGGAGATCGAGTACGCCGAGTTCATGAAGGTGATCTCGCCGTGGGAACGCGAGCATCTGTTGCTCCACGTCTGAAGGAATTCAACATGACCCGCACCACCAAAGACTGGCAGGCCGCCGACGCGGCGCATTTCCTGCACCCCTTCACTGACTTTCAAGCCCTGGCAAAGAAAGGGTCCCGCGTCATCACGCGCGCCGACAACATCTATCTCTGGGACAGCGACGGCAAGAAATTGCTCGACGCAATGAGCGGCCTGTGGTGCGTGAACGTGGGCTATGGCCAGCAGGCCTTGATCGACGCGGCTGCCCAGCAGATGAAGGAGCTGCCCTTCTACAACGCCTTTTTCCAGACCGCCACGCCGCCGGCCATCGAGCTGGCCGAAGTGCTGGCCGAAATCACGCCGCCGCAGTTCGAACATGTCTTCTTCTCGGTCTCGGGATCCGAGGGCAATGACACCGTCGTGCGCATGGTGCGGCGCTACTGGGACCTGCTTGGCCAGCCCGAGCGCCATGTCTTCATCAGCCGCAAGAACGCGTATCACGGCTCGACCATGGCGGGGGCCTCGCTCGGCGGCATGGGGGGGATGCATGCCCAAGGCGGCTTGCCGATCCCTGGCATCGTCCACATCGAGCAACCCTACTGGTTCGAGAAGGCGCCGGCCGGCATGTCGCGCGATGAGTTCGGCCTGCTGGCGGCGAGCTGGCTAGAAGACAAGATCACCGAGCTCGGCGCGCACAAGGTCGCGGCCTTCATCGGTGAGCCGATCCAGGGCGCGGGCGGTGTCATCATCCCGCCGGCAACCTACTGGCCCGAAATCCAGCGCATCTGCGACAAGCACGGCATCCTGCTGGTCAACGACGAAGTCATCACCGGTTTCGGCCGCACGGGGAACTGGTTCGGCTGCGAGACCATGGGGTCCCGGCCCGACCTGATGACTTTTGCCAAGGGTGTGACCAGTGGCTATATCCCGCTCGGTGGCGTGATGGTGGGCGAACGTGTCGCCCGTGTCCTGATCGAGAAGGGGGGCGAGTTCAACCACGGCTACACCTACTCCGGGCACCCGGTGGCCTGTGCCGTGGCCCTGGCCAACATCAAGCTGATCCGTGAGCTGGGCCTGGTCGAGCGCGTGCGTGACGACGTCGGCCCGTATCTTGCAAAAGCCTTTGCTCAACTGCAGGAGCATCCCCTGGTGGGCGAAGCCCAGACCTGCGGTTTGATGGGAGCTTTGCTGTTGGTCAAGGACAAATCCAAGGGCGTCGACCGCGGCACCCCGTTCCCGCCGGAGCGCGAAATCGGCATGGTCTGCCGCGGCCACTGCTTCAGCAACGGGCTCATCATGCGCGCGGTGGGTGACCGCATGATCATCGCGCCGCCCCTGGTCATCACCCGTGCGCAGATCGACGAGATGGTTGAACTCATTCGCCGCTGCCTCGATCTGACGCTCGCCGACGTGCAAGCCGCCTGAGCATTGCCCCCAATGACTGCCAGCCCCGCGCGGCTTAGACTTTTGTATTGATTGAGTTTCTACTTTTTCACACCCGGAGGTTCTTGGATCATGGTCAAACCTTTCTCCTTGCGTTCCCTCAGCGTGCTCGGCGCGCTGGCTCTGACCCTGGCTTCTTCCGGGCTGCGTGCCCAGGAGGAAGAGAAGATCTTGAACATCTACAACTGGTCGGACTACATCGCTGAGGACACGATCAGGAACTTCGAGAAAGAAACCGGCATCAAGGTCCGCTACGACAATTTCGACAACAACGAAATCGTTCATGCCAAGCTGGTGGCGGGCAAGACCGGCTACGACATCGTCGTGCCCTCTTCGAACTGGGCCAAGCTGCAGATCGACGGCGGCCTGCTGCGCAAGCTCGACAAGAGCCAGATTCCGAACCTCAAGAACCTCGATCCGGCAGTGCAGGCGCAGCTCGCCCGCATGGACCCGGGCAACGAGTACATGGTCAACTGGCTGTGGGGCTTCACCACCGTCGGCATCAACGTCGACAAGGTCAAGGCCGCGCTCGGCAGCACGCCGATGCCCGAGAACGCCTGGGACCTCGTGTTCAAGCCCGAGTACATCAGCAAGATGAAGGGCTGCGGGGTGGCCTTCCTCGACTCCGCCACCGAGATCGTTCCGGCCGCGCTGCACTACCTTGGCAAGCCTTCGTTCAGCAAGAACCCGTCCGACTACACCGGCGCAGCCAACCTGCTGAAGTCGGTGCGCCCCTTCGTCACGCTGTTCAGCTCTTCGGGCTACATCAACGACATGGCCAGCGGCTCGATTTGCCTGGCGCTGGGCTGGTCGGGCGACATGAACATCGCGCGCCAGCGCGCGATCGAAGGCAAGACGGGCCAGAACATCCAGGCCCTGATCCCGAAAACCGGAGGCTTGTTGTTCTTCGACTCGATGGTCATTCCGGCCGACTCGCAGCGCCCGGGCAACGCGCACAAGTTCATCAACTACATGCTGCGCCCCGAGGTTTCTGCCAGCCTGACCAACAAGGTGTTCTACGCCAATCCGACACTGGCTTCCAAGCCGTTCGTCAAGCCCGAGGTCGCCAGCAACCCGACCGTGTTTTTGCCGCCGGCCGACCTGAAGAACATGGTGGCGCCGGATTCTCTGTCGAATGACCTGCGTCGCTTGATGACCCGCACGTACACCTCGTTCAAGACCGGCCTTTGATGTCTCCGCACCCCGTCGGCGCCGTTGCTCCGGCGGCTTTCCTGCAGATCCAGAACGTCGTCAAGGACTTTGGCGGCCACCTGGCCGTCAACCACGTCAGCCTCGACATCGCCAAGGGCGAGATCTTCGCCCTGCTCGGTTCTTCGGGCTGCGGCAAGAGCACGCTGTTGCGCATGCTGGCGGGGTTCGAGACGCCGACGTCAGGAAAGATCATCCTTGACGGCAAGGACCTGGCGGGCCTGCCGCCTTACCAGCGTCCGATGAACATGATGTTCCAGAGCTACGCGCTGTTCCCCCACCTCACGGTGTGGGACAACATCGCTTTCGGCCTGCGCCGCGAGGGCCAGTCGAGCGATCAGGTCGCCGAGCGCGTCGAAGCCATGTTGAAGCTGGTGC